>CAMDQF010000314.1 GCA_945905745.1 Litorilinea aerophila | reverse complement strand
AAATATTCGGGTATATGGGCTGACAGATCGGGACGAGTGGAAGCGGCGGGTGGCGACGGTGGCTGTGCGCAAGACAGGGACCACACCGGAGCAGTTGGCTATGGCCCTGGCCGCTGAGAACATCTTTGCCTGGCACGGCAATTTCTACGCCCTTTCGGTCAGCGAGCGGATGGGGGTGGAGCAGAGCGGCGGCTTCCTGCGCCTGGGGCTGGCCCACTACAACACAGAAGATGAGATCGATCACTGCCTGGCGGTATTGGACAGGGTGTAGGGGATTGGGGATCGGAGACTGGGGATCGGGATGATTCCCAGTCCCCAATCTCCAATCCCCTACACCCCTACCCTCGAAAAAGCTCGACGAGTTTGTTCCGCACATCCGCAGCGGTGAACAGTTTGCTCAGAAAGTCGTTCATCCCGGCCTGCAAGCAGACCCGCTGATCCGTCTCCATTACATTGGCAGTCATGGCCAGAATCACCGGCTTTTCCCCACCCGCCAGTTTGCGAATCTGTCGGGTGGCCTCCAGACCATCCATCTTCGGCATCAGCACATCCATCAAAATCAGATCATAGATATTCTGGGCAACCGCTGTTACGGCCTCGTGCCCGTTGACAGCCAAGTCCGCACTGTAGCCCAGCTTGCCAAGAATCGCTTGGGCTAATTTCTGATTGACCCGGTTGTCCTCCACCAAGAGGATACGCAAGGGCATCTGGTCGGCCAGCTTTTCCTCCTGGCGGCTGCGATTGACGGGTTTCTCCAGTTTATGGGCAGAGGGCGCAAGGGCGCGTATAAACTGTTGCCATTTGAGCGGCTTGTTGAGCCGTTCCTGATAGGTTGTATGGTCCCGTTGTGTCCTGCCCAGAGACGCCAGCAAAATCCAGCGGATTTCCGGCCCACTCCATTGGTCACGCAGAGAATGGGCTGTCTGCGGATCGAACTGATGATCCACAAATACCATCTCGAACGAGGCATTGGGGGAGTCGGATAGCTTCGCCTGCTCCAATTCCACCAATGTCAACGGTTGACCACCCACACGAACAATCCAATCGCGCAGGGTGGATTCCAGCAACGGGTTTTTTGTCAGCACCAACGCGCCCCTCCCCTTGAGCGCGGGGGTGTCGTCCGCCGACTCTGGCGGGCCAAGGCTCTCGGTCGGAACACGCAGGGTGAAGGAGAAGAGAGAGCCGACCTGCTCCACACTTTCCACCCAAATTTCCCCCCCCATCAGTTCAATCAGCCGTTTGCTGATCGCCAGCCCCAGCCCGGTTCCTTCAAACTGACGCGGGGTAGATGAGTCTATCTGGACGAACGGGGTAAAGAGCGAAGGCTGTTTGGCCGGGGATATGCCAATACCCGTATCTCGCACGGAGATCAACAGGCAGGTTTTGCGTTGCTTTTTTGCCTGTGCGTCCGGCTTGACTGAAACTGTGGTCAGCACACCGCCGTGGTTGGTGAATTTCAAGGCATTGCCGATCAAATTCATCAAAACCTGGCGGACACGGACCGGATCACCCACAATCACACCTGGCACATCTGACCCAATGTTGTAACACAACTCCAGGGCGCGATGATCGGGCCGTGCGCCCAGCAGATCGTGGATGGCCTCGATGGTTTCACGCAAGGAAAATGGGTGGTTGTCCAGGGTGGTGTGTCCGCTCTCGATCTTCGAAAAATCGAGAATGTCGTTGACAATCGTAAGCAGCGCCTCCCCGCTGGAACGGATCGTATCGACATAGTCCTGCTGCTCCTCGTCCAGAGGGGTCTCCTGCAGGAGGCTGGTCATGCCAATCACCCCGTTCATTGGGGTCCGAATCTCGTGGCTCATCATAGCCAGAAATTCGGATTTGGCATTGGTTGTGGATTCGGCCCACTCTTTGGCCCGCTGCAGTTTCTCCTTGGCGGCGCGCTCTTCGGTTATGTCAACGCTGACACCGAGAACATTGACCGAGCCATCCGACATCGGCAGCGGTGTCTTTGTCGTTAGCAACAGCCGGGTCGAACTATCCTGTCTGGTCACGGACTGTTCGACGATCAGAGACTTGCCGGTTTCCAGAACCTGTCGGTCGTCCTGTTGATAGTCAGGAATTCTGTCCGGAAAGGTTGGGACATTTTGTGCATAGTTCAGGAGCAGGTGGTCAACCGTTGTCTCGAACATATCTGCGAAAGCTCGATTGGCTAACAACAATCGCCCGTTGGCATCTTTGACAAAGATGGGATTCGGGTCTGTATCGATCACCCGACGAATGAATTCCTGTTGATAGGCAAAGGCTTTTTCGGCCTGTCTGCGTTGGGTAACATCAATGGTAAAGCCTGATATGTGGCTCTGCTCCCTGTCGCTGGGTTGCAGCAAGGATTTGCCGGTCAATAACCAATGGTCCTCGCCATTATGCACCACCGGTATCTCCAGTAATACCCTGTCCACTTCACCCGACCGGAGTTGTGCGTCGTCTTCTTGAAAACGAGCGGCCACTTCTGGAGCGAAAAGCTGATGTGCATTCTTCCCCACAATTTCATCGACCGCCAGGCCCAAGAAGCGGGCCATTTCTTCGTTGACAAATGTATAAAAGCCCTGTTCATCCTTTTCGTAGATAGAAATGGGGATGTTGTTCAATATGCGTTGAAAGGTTGCCTGCTGTTCACGGCGTGCGCAGTTAGCCGCGTCGCGTGCAATGGCCGCGCCCAGATTGGCCGCCACCAATTGCAGAATCGCCTGCTCCCCGGCGCTCCACATCTCGTCGGAATGGCAGTTTTCAAAACGAATAAAGCCCCAAAAATGGCTGCCAGCCCAAATGGGGGCCACAAAGATAGATAAAATCGACTGGGCAGCCAAGAGATCGCGCTCGTGGGGGGGGAAGCTATCCACAGCCCCGCCAATTGTCTGGTTGTGCGACAATAGATCAGCCCAGCGTGTGCCGCAGTTCGTATACGGGATGTCCTGCATCGCTGGATTATCGATCAGTGGTCGGGGATCGCCGCGTGTCCATCCATAGCGCTGACTGGTAAGTAGCAGGCCAGTCTGTACATCTTTGTGATTTTCAAAGAGATAGACACGATCAATCGAAGTGGTGGTAATCAATGCCGCCATTGCGGCCTGAATCCCCGTGTCCAAGTCTGTGTTTAGCAACAGGTCATTGGATGCCTGAGCCACCGATAGGAGAAGCTCATCACGCTGGCTGGACAGTGGCGTCTTATTTTCGGGAGATTTGGTTTCGATCAGCATAGGTTTCTCAAGGAACTGGCAGATGCCCTGCGAGTTGATTGACTCCAGTATATCTATTTTATGCCCAATAGTACATAGTAAAGTCTGCGCAAATAAGCCATTAGATGTTGGCGTGGTGCGTAGTTCGTGTACCAGTGTACCTACCACGCACCAGAACAACCAGTGGTCGATTTACACCGCAATGCAATGGCGTATTGGATGGGTAAGAAACGCCGAAATTTTCTTATTCCCTTCACCTGTTGACATTCCCCTGGCGCAGTGTTACCGTATATTCCGGTGGCTATCTGCAACAAACTTCTAACACTTTGCACTCGTGAATCTAATAAAAAAAGAGGATACTGGGTCAATGGATTGCCGCTGATAGTCTGCTTTGCGACAGATGTCGCTGTGTTTAGTGACAAAAATAGGAACGCTGATTTCGCAGACGTTATCCGTGTTAATCAGGGGCTATGTTCCGCTCGGCGATCCATCCGTCGAAACATTGATTTAGAACAAAAGGAGTGAGGTCATCTCTAATGATGCGCTTTGACCGATTTACCCAAAAAGCCCAGGAAGCCGCCATGCGCTCCCTGGAAATTCTCCAGCACTACAAACATTCCCAAGTGGACACGGAACATATTTTCCTTGCGCTTGTCCAGCAGCCGGGCGGTACTGTGCCCCAATTGTTGGAGAAGCTGGGTGCCACTGTGGATGTAGTGGCCCGCAAATTGGAAGCCATTTTGGACGCTGCGCCCAAATCCAGCAACACCCCCTATGGCGGTGGGATGGCGACGGCCCAGGTCTTCATCACGCCCCGGCTTAAACGGGTGATGGATGTAGCCAACGAAGAGGCCAACAAACTTCAGGACGAATACATCAGCACAGAACACATTTTTCTGGCGATTGCTAGCGAGCGCAATACTCCAGCGGCCAACATTTTGCGCGATGCCAATGTGAATAAAGACCGGCTCTACGCCGCGGTGGAAGAGCTGCGGGGCGGCCAGAAGGTGACCGAACCCAACGCCGAAAGCAAGTATCAGGTGCTTGAGAAGTATGGCCGAGACCTGACCGCAGTGGCTGTGGAGGGGAAACTGGACCCGGTGATTGGCCGGGAAGAGGAGATTCTGCGGGTGATGCAGGTGCTCTGCCGGCGCACAAAGAACAACCCGGTGCTGATTGGCGAGGCGGGTGTGGGTAAGACCGCCATCATCGAAGGGTTGGCCCAGCGCATCGCCGACGACGACGTGCCAGAGATTCTTTCGGGCAAACGGGTCATCTCCCTGGACTTGGCCGCGATGCTGGCCGGCACCCGCTTCCGGGGCGAATTTGAAGAGCGGCTGAAAGCCTGCCTGGACGAAATCCGCAAAAGCGACGGGGAGATTATCCTTTTTATTGACGAACTGCATACAGTTGTCGGCGCGGGCAACGCGGCCGGCGCGCTGGATGCCAGCAATATGCTCAAGCCTGCCCTGGCTCGTGGCGAACTGCACTGCATCGGCGCCACAACCCTGGACGAATTCCGCAAGACCATCGAAAAAGATGCCGCGTTGGAGCGCCGCTTCGCCCCGGTCTATGTGGAAGAGCCGAGCATCGCCGACAGTATCGAAATCCTGCGCGGCCTGCGCACCCGCTACGAAGACCATCACGGCATCACCTACACCGACGAAGCGCTGGTGCAGGCTGTGCGTCTGGGCGAGCGCTATGTGACCGGTCGCAAGCTGCCCGACAAAGCCATCGATCTGATCGATGAAGCCGCGGCCAAGCTGCGCGTGGCGATGTATTCTATGCCTGCCAGTCTGAAGGAGCAAAAAGCGCGTATCAACGCACTTGCCGCCGAAGAAGAGGTGGCCTGGGCTGACCGGGACTACGAAAAAGCCGCCCAGGTCAAGACCGAACTGGTGCGCATCAAAGAGGAGTTCAGAATCGGCCTGAAAGCCTGGAAAGCCGAGTCCAATCTGGACGATGTGGTGGATGTCTCGGATGTGGCCCAGGTGATCCAGAATTGGACAGGAATCCCGGCGATGAATCTATTGGAAGCCGAGACCGAAAAATTGTTGCGGATGGAAGAACATCTGCACAAACGCGTCGTAGGTCAGGACACGGCCATTCAGGTGGTGAGCGATGCCATTCGCCGGGCGCGCAGCGGGCTGAAAGACCCCAAGCGGCCTATCGGCACATTCCTCTTTCTGGGGCCGACGGGTGTGGGCAAGACCGAACTGGCCAAGACCCTGGCGGCATTCCTCTTTGACGACGAGGACGCGCTCCTCCGGGTGGATATGAGCGAGTATCGGGAGGGCCATTCAGTCAGCCGCCTCTTCGGTGCGCCTCCCGGCTATGTGGGCTACGATCAGGGTGGTCAGTTGACCGAAGCCGTGCGTCGTCGCCCCTACCGGGTGATTCTCTTTGACGAGATCGAGAAAGCCCACCCGGAGGTCTGGAATACGCTGTTGCAGGTGATGGACGACGGACGCATGACCGATGGCCAGGGGCGCACAGTGGACTTCCGCAATACAGTGATTATTATGACGAGCAATGTGGGGGCCGAAGCCATCAAACGCGGTTCATTGGGTTTCTCGACGCCGGAGTTGGATGAGAACGCCATCGCCTCCCACGAGTACAGCAAGCAACTCAAGCGGATGTTCCGGCCCGAATTTCTCAACCGCATCGACGAGACTGTTGTCTTTGACGCTCTGAGTAAATCGAATGTGCCCCAAATTGTGCGCATTCTGATGCAGGAGATCGTTGTCCGCATGGACGAGATGGGCATCGGCGTGGAACTGACCGATGCGGCTGCGGCCCATTTGGCCGACATCGGCTTCAACCCGGAATACGGGGCACGGCCTCTGCGCCGTCTGCTCCAGCGCCAGGTGGAGACCGAACTGAGCAAGCGTCTGTTGCGGGGTGAGTACCAGACGGGCGATCTGGTGGTGATCGACTTTGGCCCCGGCGCAGAAGGCAAGGATGAACTGCTCTTTACCCGCCAGGATCCCGAACCCATCGCGGTGGAGTGGTCCACCAGCGAGACGGCCCCGGCCAACGCGGATGGACAGGTTCTGGCGTAACGTCTTTGGCTGACTAACACTGAAACAAAAGAGGGCCGGGATTCGTGTACAGAATCCCGGCCTTCTTCGTTTTCGCTCTGAATCAGCGCAACTCTATACGACCTGAATCGTCTGTGACTTTCTCAGCTTCTCATCCGCGGTGATCAGAATCAGCCCATATTCCCATGCGGTGCCGCAATAAACCGATCTGCCGGGTCTTGATGAGGAAGATCGATCTGCCTGCTTTTGAGAGCAATCGCGTGGGAAAGTTTGGCCTCTTTCACGGAACTCCTCTCTATGGCTTCCGATATCCACTCCTCTGGCGTTGGATGGAGTTCGATCTTCCCTCTCTCTGCCAAAATAAGCGTTTCCCATAGAGAGATGGGCGAAATGAAAAGTTCGTTTTCCCCATTGTTCAATATCTCGGCAATCTGAATCTTAAGTTTGCTGGGTTCAAGCAACGACCACAGCCAGATATGAGTATCAAGCAGATATTTCATTCCGCCAATACATCCCATACAACGGGCTCGTCATCCGCCGCCAGAAGATCGCTGAGAATCCGCCCCGAACCCTGCATAGATCCCAGCCACGAACTTTCAGCGGTCGGCACAGGGACTATTTTGACCAGAGATTTACCATTCTGTGTTACCAAAATGGGTCTTTCCGTGAGGCGCACGGCTTCGATAGTCGCAAACAGATTCTCTTGAAAGCTCGACAACTGTATGTGTTCCATAGTTGGCTCCTTACGTAACTCACCAAAAGCACATATTCTTATGTGAGCTATTTTCAATACCTTCGCCAGAGATCAAGTGAAGGGTTGAAACTGTTGAGAATGAATTGAACCAAGAGAAGGCATATTCTCAATCACTTGGTTGATAAGAATCGGGTCAACCAAATCCGGAAGCAGTTTTAACGCTTCCACGGCATAACGTCG
>CAMDQF010000313.1 GCA_945905745.1 Litorilinea aerophila | reverse complement strand
CAGTGACAAATGTTATTCCGGCGGAGGTGAAGCTGGGCGGCACGATGCGCAGCTTCGACGACGACGTGCGCGAATTGATGAAGCGGGAGCTGGCCCGCGCCTGTGATGTGGCGAAAGCGCTGGGCGGGGATTACGAACTGCGCATCGTCTCCGGCTATCCCTCCACCTACAACGACCCCGCAGTGGCCGATCTGATCGAGCGGTCGGCGCGGGAGATGCTGGGCGACGACGGGTTGGAGACCCCGCGCGCGGGGATGGGTGCGGAAGATTTCAGCTTTATGTCCCGCGCCGCGCCGGGCGCAATGTTTATGCTGGGGGCCAGGCTCGATGATAAAAATCGTCCCCACCACACCCCCGTCTTCGATATCAACGAAGATGCCCTGCCCATCGGCGCGGCGCTGCTGGCAGATGTGACGGTGAAGCTGTTGCGTGGCGAGTAGAACGTATTGCGTATTTCGTATTTCGTAGGTAGTGACGTTGACGGGGTGTGACAACGAATGATGGGAGAGAACGAATAGTTGACGGGTGGAGACACTCAAATGCTCCTTGCCAACCAGCCATTCGTCTCATCCTTCGATTCGTTGTCAGATACCTCAGAATCACCACTGCTTAGGAACGGCGATCAAATAAGTTGGTAAGCTGTGTGAACGTTTTGAGTGAATTTATTCTGAAGTTCATCAAGTTATTTAGTCGCCAATCCTTACGCAATACGCAATACGCAATACGCAACATATTCTTTCCCCTGGAGACCCCAATGAAAATCACAAAGCTGGAAACCTTTCTCGTCAAACCCCGCTGGCTCTTTTTGAAGATACACACGGACGAAGGTATCGTCGGTCTGGGCGAGCCGGTGGTGGAGGGGCGGGCATTGACCGTCGCCACGGCTATCGCCGAAATTGAACCCTATCTGGTGGGAAAAGACCCGACCCGGGTGATGCACCACTGGCAAGCTATCTACAAGCACGCCTTCTACCGGGGCGGGCCTGTCCTGACCAGCGCGCTCTCCGGCGTGGAGCACGCGCTGTGGGACATCACCGGCAAGGCGCTGGGCGTGCCCGTCTACAAACTCTTTGGCGGCCCTTTGCGGGATCGCATCAAAGTCTACGCCCACGTGCGCGGCAATACTCTCGAAGAAGAGATTGCCCACATCAAGGCCCAAAAGGCCCAGGGCTTCCGGGCCTTCAAGACTGGTCCCCGCACATTGGACGGCCAGGGCGTTCGACGCTTTATCGAGACGCCTGCCTTTGTGGACAGTGTGGTGGAGCGCTTTGCCGCCCTGCGCGAGGGTGCGGGCAAAGATATTGACATCGCCATCGACTTTCACGGCGCTATCAGCCCTCAGATGGCCGGCACGCTGATCAAAGCCCTGGAACCTTTCCAACCGATGTTTATCGAAGAGCCGGTGCAGTGCCAGAATGTGGATGTGATGGCCGACCTGGCCCGCAAGACCCACATCCCGATTGCCACCGGCGAACGGGTCTTCACCAAATGGGGCTTCCGCGAAGTGCTGGAAAAGGGCGCGGCGTCAATTCTACAGCCGGACATCAGCCACGCTGGGGGCATCTTCGAGGGGCGGCTCATTGCAGGCATGGCCGAGAGCTACTACGCGCTGGTCGCGCCCCATTGCCCGCTGGGTCCGATTTCCCTGGCCGCAGGCATCCAACTGGACGCCACGATTCCCAACTTCCTCTGCCAGGAGCAGGTGAGCCTGGGCGAAGGCTATCTGAAGAATCCCTTTGTGGTGAAGGACGGTCACGTGGACCTGCCCACCGCGCCTGGTTTGGGCATCGAACTGGACGAGGAAGCCATGGCTGACAAAATCGGCCATGACTGGCGCAACCCGGAACGCTACAACCCGGACGACGGCGCGGCGATGGATTGGTAGGGGCAGGGAATAATGGAGGGGCAGCCGGGGTCGTTCTCCAGTTTTGAAACGTGAAACGTGAAACGGGAGATCAATCTACCTTTTTGCGTTTCACGTTTCAATTTTCACGGAGCATCTCCATGCGCTTTAGCCTTCGTCTCAACAACGACCTTCTCCCCTCCGCCTACATCGCCCTGGCCCAGGCTGCCGAAGCCGCGGGTTTCGATCAGTTCTGGGTGAGCAACGATCTCTTTCTGCGCAGTGATATTCCCATCCTCACCGCCGTAGCTATGGCGACCGAGTGCATTCACGTAGGCACAGGCATCCTCAACCCCTACACCATCCACCCGGCCGAGATGGCGATGTTGGCCGCTACGATGGACGAGATCAGCGGCAACCGTTTCCTGTTGGGTGTTGCCGCGGGTGCGGGGGACTTTTTGGAATGGGTGGGGCTGGAACAGACGAATCCCCTGGCCGCCACCCGTGAGACAATCCAAGCCGTGCGCGGGCTGCTGGCGGGGGAACGGGTCGCGCTGGCGGGCCGCTTCTTGCGCTGGAATGAGGAAGCCTATCTGCGCTTTGCCGCGCCCCGGGTCACGCCCATCTATCTGGGAGCGATGGGGCCGAAGATGCTGGCCTTGGCCGGTGAGCAGGCCGACGGTGTGCTGCCTCTGCTTTTTCCACCCGAACATTACTTCAATGTCCGGCCATTGGTGGATAGAGGCGAGGCAAAGCGCAATTCGCAACTCGCCCCCCTCGACTTCGCCGCCTGTATTTGGGTCTCCCTTTCCGAAGACCGGGCCGCGGCGCGCCGGGTGCTGGCCCAGAAGATCGCCTACTACGGCCAATCATTGGGTCCCCTGATTCTGGAACAGTTGGGGCTGGTGCGGGAAGATTTCGCCGAAATTGAACGGGCTTTTCACGGGGAGAATGACGAGGAGAAAGCCATCGGGCTGGTGGACGAGCGGATGTTACGGATCGGGATTGTGGGCGGGCCGAACGATGTAATCGAACGATTGGAGCCTTTGGTGGCCGCCGGCGCAACCCATCTTAGCTTTGGCCCGCCGCTCGGCCCGGAACCGCTGGAGGCAGTGGCACTCCTGGGACAGGTAATCGAACACTTTCGGACAAGATGAAGGGAGGACAGGAGGACAAGAAGCTCTGCCCTCCCTTCCTCCCTTCCTCTTGTCATCTTCTACTCAAACGTAACCTGTCCGGTTGCGCCGTCGTAGCGTCCAATCTGCTCAAAGCCGCTCTTGTCGGCGTTGACCTGGTAGACACCGTAGACAGCCACGGCCTGGTCGCCATTGGCGTCCAGATAGGTCTGTACGGCCGTGCCGATGTAGTGGTTGGCGATGAAGGGCAGCATAGATTTGATCGCTTCCCCGTCGTTGCCCGCCGCCAGAATCGTCAACATCGCCACGTTGGCCGCGTCGTAGGCGTAATTAGTGAAGGGGCCAGGGGCCGAGCCATACTTGGCTGTGAAGTCGTCGATGAAAGGCTGGGTGTTGGGCGTGCTGCTGTCGGCGAAGGAGACCGAGACAAAGTTGGCGTTGAGCAGCAGGTCGGCGTGGGCAGGGTCGGCCAAAATGTCAGCCGTCGCCAGATTCTCCACACCCATCCAATCCACACTGGTCAGATTGGTGTCGGTCAGGGCCAATTGCAGCACCTTTTGGCCGTCGCCCAGGAAGCAGATGCAGAAGAAAGCAGTGGTATCCGGCGCACCGATGGCCGCAATCTCCCCACTGACTTTGGTTACTTCGCCAGAGAGGTCCGTGGGTTCGGGTGCGTAGCCAACCGAAACGACGTTGCCGCTGAAGTTGGACTGGAAGACCCCGGCCAGCCCGTTGCCAAAGGGATCGTCTACATGCAAAATCACCACATTTTCATAGCCTCGGGCCTCGGCGATCTGTCCATAGGCCTGGCCTGCAAAGGTGTCCGGCGGGTACATCACCCGGAAAATGTAATCGTCGGGGATGCCACCAGCCGGGCCGCTGGAAGCAGGCGCAACCAGCACGACCTGGTTGTCGTCGGCAAACTGCTTGGCTCCCAATACCTCGCCGGTGGTGAGCGGGCCGACAATCACCTGCGCGCCGCTGGTCTGCACAACCGTTTGCACAGCTTTGGCCGCGCCGTCCGGGGTGCTTTCCGAATCAGCGCTGGCAGTGGTAAAGTTGATGGGCGAGCCAGCCGCGGCCAATTGAGCGTTCATCTGCTCCACGGCCAGTTCAATGCCCTTCTGGAAATCTGTGCCAAACGCGCCCAACGAGCCGGTGAAGGGTTGGACTACACCCAGGACGTAATTGGTATTCGTGGGAGCGGCTGCTTCCGACGCCTGGGGCGGTGGGGGTTGCACCTGGCAAGCTGCCAGAGCAAAGAGCAACACAAAAGAGATCAACAAAATTTTCCGCATTGTACGCTTCCTCCTGAGAAGGTTGGGTGACAAAAAGAACGTTGAAGAAAAGAAAACGCTTGGGGGGCCAGCCCACTATACATCAGCCAGGCATCCAGCGCAACAAATCTGCCAAGAGCAAGGAGAAAATCCCCCGTGATCATCGACACCCACACCCACTTTTACGATCCCTTCCGGCCCCAGGGCGTGCCCTGGCCGACCAAAGAGAACAAACTGCTCTATCGCACAGTCTTGCCCGAACATCTGAAACCCCTGGCCTCGCCGGAAGGGGTAGTGGGCACGGTTGTGGTGGAGGCGAGCCGCTGGCTGGAGGACAACCAGTGGATTCTGGACCTGGCCCGCAACGACCCGTTTATCGTGGGTTTCGTCAGCGGCGTTGTGCCCAACCAGCCCACTTTTGCCAGTGAGTTGACCCGCTTCGCAGCTAATCCCCTCTTTCGGGGCATTCGGGTCGGCGGGGGACTGCTGGTCGATGTGGATCAGGGCACTTTTCTGGCGGATATGGCATTGCTGGCCGAGAAGGATCTGACGCTGGATGTGTTGATTTTTGACTCGGCCCACTTTGCCGGGCTATCGATCCTGGCCGAACGGGTCCCCAATTTACGCATTGTCATCAATCACGTGGGCAATATGAAAATCGACGGCGCGGCCCTGGACCCGGCCTGGGTGGAGCGTTTCCAGAATGCGGCGGCTCACCCCAACGTTTTTATGAAAGTCTCTGGTCTGCTGGAAAACAGCATCCACAGGCCCGCACCGCTGGAGGTGGATTTCTACCGGCCCCTGCTGGATTGTCTGTGGGATGCCTTCGGAGAGGAGCGGCTGATCTACGGCAGCAATTGGCCGGTCTGCGAACAGGCAGGGGACTACGCCGGATGTGTGTCGATTGTGCGCAGCTACTTCGCTGAAAAAGGCGAGGAGGCGTCGGCCAGCTACTTCTGGCGCAATGCTAAGCAGGTCTACAAGTGGATCGAGCGGGGGTGATCTCCGCTATAGAAACGGGAAACGTGAGATCTTTCGGCGATCTCACGTTTCCCGTTTCCCGTTTTGTTTGCCCCAATAGTCTGCTTGACCCATTCACGCGCCCCGCAGCCGGGCCTTCAGCGTATCCCAGCGAGTGCTCTGCAGTTCCTGGGGGGTGGGCGCGGGCACATCGTCCGCGGCAAAGAGGATATTCAACCGGTCGCCCTCGTATTTGGCCCCGGCAATCTCCAGGCGGGCCAAGCCGGTGGGCAGGCTGATGTTGCGTTTCCAGTTGCCGATGTGGATGATCAGCTCGTCCACCACACTGCGGTGCAGCTTTACCTCCTCCTTCGTCACCATCGGCAGGGCCAGACTCAGCACATACTGGCCGTTCTCCTGGTAGACCTTCTGGGGCTTGCCGTGATAGAACGTCTGGGTCGGATCACCCGCCCCACCCCGTACCAACGCTTCACCAAAGACAGTCGCTGCGGTCATGCGCAGCATCTCCTGTCCCATCACCTCCTGGCTGAACATCGGCACCCGGAAGATTGGCAGGGGTTGGAAGGCTTCTTCGACAAATTCCAGATTCTTCTGTTGGGCTGCGGTCCACTGGTCGAAGTAGCCGCCTGTCAATTCGGTGGGAAAGATGCGATTACAGATCACAGCGTCCACCGCATAGCCATACAGGTTTAGATAGGTGTAGGCGCGCTGGGCCTCTTTGATGACCATTTTTTCCGGGTTGAGGACCAGCCGCATACTGCTCACACTACTGTCGCCAAGCAATTTGCTGGTGCGTTCCAGCACCACCACCAGATCTTCGATGCTCTCAAAGACGTCGTCGCCCGGCAGGGGCATATCACTGAAGGCTTTCATCACCGGGCGGGCAATCTGAATCGTCTTACGCTGGAAGGGGAAGATTTTTTCGATGTACCAGCGGGCCATCTCTGGGAAGCTGAGGAGTTGCAGGGTAGAGCCGGTGGGTGCAGCGTCAATCACAATCACGTCGTACTCACCACTCTCGGCCAGATGGGTGATCTGCATCAGGCTCGCCAGTTCCTCCATCCCAGGCAGCACAGAAGTCTCCTCAGCCACCAGCGCGTCCATTCCTCGCCAGGCAAAAATCACATTCAGATAGCTCTGCACCCGTCCCCAATATTTGTCCATCTGGTGCAGTAGATCGATTTCCTGACCCCACAAATTGGGGGCCAGGAGCTTCAGTTCGTTGCCGATGCGCATGTCGAAGCTGTCGCCCAGACTGTGGGCCGGGTCTGTGCTGACCACAACTGTCCGATAGCCCAGTTCCGCACAGCGCAGGGCGGTGGCCGCGCTCAGGCTGGTCTTGCCCACGCCACCTTTGCCGGTATAGAGAATAATTCGCATAAACAAGACTCTTCTTTCAGATTGAGACAAAAAGAAACCGGGCGTATTCTCTCACATCCCACAAGAGAATCTACGCCCGGTTTTGCAAAATATACTACCGATCAGTCTCGTCGGCTCGTATGGCCTGGCGGGAATCAACCACTGGCATCAAGCCTGGTGGATGGTACACACACCACTATACATGCCATTCATTGGAAAAACTGTAGGCATATTTCCACCGAATGAAATTACTGATTTACAACAGGCAGGTCAGTCGGTGCATTGCTAACCAGCTCACTAAAAATCCACGCGCCGTTTTCTAGTTTCAGCCAGTCGCCTGCTGCGTTGCGGCCGACGAGTTTGAGCGCCGTGCCCGTAAGCACGGAACCGACAATTTCAAAACTTTGGCCGGGACCTGCTCTCAGGTTGGAATCACCGTTGGTCTGTGGCGTTGTTGCTGCTGTTGTATCCCCGGCAGGTGTAGTGGCAGAGACTGTTCCTGTCGTGGTGATCGGCGCTGTAGCTTCGGGTTGGGCCGGGGCGACAGCGGTCCCGCTGCTTGCCGGCGTATCCTCGGAAACCACTGGCAGATCGGCTGGCGCATTGTCCACCAATTCGGCAAATATCCAGCCACC
>CAMDQF010000312.1 GCA_945905745.1 Litorilinea aerophila | reverse complement strand
GAGTCAAGAGTGACGGAGGGCTGGATGGAGCCGAGCGGCTCCATCCAGCCCTCCCAAAGAAGTAGTCTGCTAAGGAAGCGTGCTATGCTTAAATACACCGCAGGGCGGCTGGCCATTGCTGTGCCCACTTTCATTGTCGTTCTCCTTATCACCTTCACTTTGACTACGATCAGCCCCTTCGATCCTATCGCCATGATGTTGATGCAGTATGAAGGTCTGCTGGACACCCTGAACCGGGAAGAAGTCGTCCAGCGCCTGCGCGATCAGTACGGTCTGAACGACACCTTTTGGGTTCAGTTTACCAACTGGCTGGGGCGGTTGTCACAGGGTGATTTGGGCATGTCTATCGTCGGGCAGCGGGATATAGGCCGCACGATCATCAAGACCTTCCCTATCTCCTTACAGATGGGTCTGGCCGGCGCACTTGTAACGACGTTGGTGGGCATTCCGCTGGGCTGTATTGCCGCCCTGCGCCAAAATAGCTGGCTGGACTACACCATTGTGGGTGGGACCCTGGTTTTTCGCACCCTGCCCGTCTTTGTGCTGGCACCCCTGTTGTTGGTGCTCTTTGTCCTGGTTTTGGGCATTATGAAGGTACCCCGAGGGTGGGACGGGCTTTTTCAAGCCAAGACGATCCTGCCTATCTTCATTCTCTCCCTGGGTCCACTGCCCGTGGTCGTGCGCCAGACCCGTGCGGCGGTGCTTGAAGTTTTTGCCATGGACTATGTGCGTACAGCCAAGATGAAAGGGCTGAAGATGTGGCGCATTATCCTGCGCCATATCTTACGCAATGCCTTGATTCCGGTGGTGACCACCCTGGGTTTCATCACAGAAGGCTTAATTGTGGGCAGCATCTTCCTGGACAGCATTTTTGCCATCCCGGGTTTTGGCGGGGTAGCGGAAGCTGGTTTTCGGGGCTTCGACTATCCTGTAATCATGGGCGTGACTATGGTCAGCGCCGTCATGATCATCCTGACCAATCTTTTGGTTGACCTGATCTACCCCTTGCTTGACCCGCGCATAAAGCTGAAATAACTTCAGGTCTGTCAAAACCTGAATCCCATGCTTCCCTATTGTACCGTAGGAAAATCCGAAATGGCTGAGCGCTCCAAACTAGCTTCGACCAAGTCTTTAGCGGATGAACTGATCCTTGGCTCTAACCTAAGACACCGTTCTCTGTGGCAGGACGCCATGCGTCGGCTATTACACAACCGGCTGTCTGTGATTGGTCTTTTCGTCCTTGCATTATTGCTGATTGCGGCCATCTTCGGCCCCTATCTTGCCCCCTATTCCTATACAGAACAGAATCTGATGAATCTGGCCCAAATGCCAAGCGCCGACCATTGGCTGGGCACAGATGAAATCGGCCGGGATCTCTTTAGCCGGGTACTGTGGGGTGCCCGCACCGCCACTCTGGTCGCCACCTTTACCACCCTCATCAGTGTCCTTATCGGTCTGGCCCTGGGCACCGTTGCCGGCTATGGTGGGCGTCTGGCGGATAGCATCATCGGCCGCCTCACCGATATTGTGATGTCTATGCCGGGTCTGCTCCTGGCCGCCTTGATTGCCGTGAGCATCAAACAGCCTGTAGTCGCTTGGGCGAAACAGGTCTATGAGAATACCGGCTTCCCGCCTTTTGCCGACACCACCTGGCTGGACCTGTTGATTGTCTTTGGGGGTCTGGCCTTTGTCTCCTGGCCGGGCTATGCCCGCCTGATTCGTGGTCAGATCCTTGCCCTGCGCCAGGAACAATACGTCGAGGCGGCCAGATCGGTAGGTGTCTCCGACGTTAAGATCGCGCTTCGCCATCTCTTACCCAACGCCCTCGGGCCGGTCATCGTTACCCTGACCTTTAGCTTCTCTGGGGCGATGGCACTGGAATCTTCTCTCAGTTATTTGGGGATCGGCGTCCAACCGCCCCAGGCCAGTTGGGGGAATATGATTGCCTCCAACATTGGCAGTTGGTCCTATCGGCCGTGGCTGGTCGCAGTGCCCGCGCTGACCCTGGCGATTGTCACCCTGGGCATCAATTTCCTCGGCGACGGGCTGAATGATGCCCTGAATCCCAAGTCAGGCAAGGCGATTTAGATGCTCGATCTCATCCTCAAAAACGCAACAATCATCGACGGTTTGAAGACTCCGCGCTATCAGGCCGATATTGCCATGCAGGGCGACCAGATTGTGAAGATTGGTCGCTTGGCCGCTGAGGAGGCCCGCCAGGTTGTCGATGTGACGGGCAAGATCGTCGCGCCGGGCTTTGTCGATGTGCATAACCATTCAGATGGCTGGCTGCTCAATACCCCCCACCTCTTTTCCAAGACGAGCCAGGGCTTTACCAGCGAAGTAATCATGGCCGACGGCGTCTCTTACGCGCCGGTGAATGAGCAGACCGCCTACGAATGGATCTACTACCTGCGCGCGCTGGATGGCTTGCGCCTTGAGGAGTACCGGGGCTGGCAGAGCCTGGGCGACTATATGGCGCTGCTCGACGGCACAAATGTCCAGAATAGCATCGCACATTTGCCCTACGCCAATGTACGCGCGCTGGTCTGTGGTTTTGGCGAGCGTGTGGTGGACGACTATCAGTTGCAGCAGATCCGCGCCGAAGTCGAACGGGGCATGGCCGATGGCGCGGTCGGGCTTTCCACGGGTCTGGACTATATCGCCCAATGTTGGGCGACGACCGATGAACTGGTGGCAGCCTGCCAGCCCATGGCGCAGATCGGTGGACTCTATGCCACCCACATGCGCTACAAACGGGGCACGCTGGCCGCGCTGCAAGAAGCCGTGGAGATCGGGCGACGGGCGGGCGTGCCTGTGCATATCTCCCATCTGAAAGGGGCAACCGCGCAAGAGAGCGAAAGTCTGCTGACTTATATTGACACGATTGCCATCCACGAAGTCTCCTTTTCGTTTGATGTCTACCCCTATATGCCCGGTTCCACGATGCTCAACTATATGTTGCCCTACGAGGCGTGGACAGAGGGACCGCTGGGTGTGTTGCGCAAATTGCGTGATCCGGCGCTGCGCGCCCGTTGTGCGCGTGGGCTGGTAAACGATGCCACCGATTTTACTGCCATCCACATCGCTTGGGTGATGAGCAAGGCAAATTCGCTCTACCAGGGCAAGACACTGGCCGAATATAGCGCGGCAGTCCAACTGCCACCGGTTGACGCGCTCTGCAATCTGTTGATCGAAGAAAACCTGGCGGTGCTGCTGGTCTTTCATCAGGGCGCGGACGAACTCGTCCATCCTTTTCTGCAACACAAATGTTATATGATGGGCACGGATGGCATCTTTCAACCCGACAGCGTCATCCATCCCCGCCAATTTGGCTCGGCAGCACGCCTGCTGGGAGCCTGTGTGCGCGACTACGGCCTCTTCTCGTTGGAGGAGGCCGTATCCAAATTGAGCGCGCTGCCCGCAGAGCGTTTTGGCTTGACGCAGCGGGGCGTCATACGCGAAGGGTGGTTTGCCGATCTGGTTGTCTTTGACGGCGCGACAATCAGTGACCGAGCGACCTTTCAACAGCCACACCAGCCATCTGTCGGTGTAGAGCAGGTGATCGTCAATGGCGTGCCGATCATCCGCAACGGCCAGCCCGTGAGCGACCTGCCAACACCCTTGCCCGGGCGGGCCTTGCGCTTCAAAAAGTGACCAAAATCTATATTTCACGAAAACCCAGACAAGAGGAGCTACTATGTCGAATCGTAAGTTGCGCGCGGCTGTCATCGGTGGTGGATTGGGTGGGCATCACGGTTACGCCTATGCCCATGCAGAGGAATACGAACTGGTCGCGGCCTGCGATATTAACCCGGCCGCCTTCGACCGTTTTTTTGAGCGCGCCCAGATTCAACGGGGCACGATCCGTGAATACACCGATTACAAAGAGATGTTTGCCCAGGAAAATCTGGATGTGGTGAGCGTGGCCACGCCCGATCATCTGCACGCCAATCCGGTCTGTGATGCGGCCGAGGCGGGCGTCAAAGGTATCTTTTGTGAGAAGCCCCTCTGCACTCTTATCGAAGATGCCGACCGAATGGTGGAAACGATGAAACGCACGGGGGCCAAACTGGCCATCGACCACACACGGAGCTACATTCCCTCCTATCAGGCTGTCAAGAAGGCTGTGTGGACGGACAACGAGATCGGCGGGTTGACACGCATTGTCGCCCACATGGGCGGCCACCGGTCTATGCTCTTTCGCAACGGCACCCATCTGGTTGATGCGGTCTGCTACCTGGCCAATGCTGATCCCGTCTGGGTGATCGCGGCCCACGAACGGGGATTTGAGGAGTACGGTACGGCCTACAAAGGCGAAGGTGGCAAAGACCCCAGCCTCGACCCCGGCTCCACAATCATTGTGGAGTTCGCCAACGGCGTGCGCGGGATTATCAACAGCGCCAAAATGACACCTGCCCTCTTTGAATTTGACCTGCAAGGCCCAGGCGGTCGCTATTGGCTCACCGACAGCTCCTGCACAGCCTGGAAGACTGACAAACCCGAAGGGACGCCCACGGAAGTCGCGCCGCCGGAAGGTCGTGGCTACATAGACAACTTTGGCGAGAACCTCATCCCGGCGGTGCAGGAGATTGCCCAAATGGTGTTGAATGATGGGCCGAATAGCTCCCCGGCACACCGTGCCCGCTACTCATTGGAGATTATGCAGGCGGCGCTGATCTCCCAGAGCAAGGGGAGCGCCAAAATCCAACTCCCCTTGCCCCGCGCATAGTGCAACCCCAGTAGGTCGGACTGGCAGTCCGACCTACACCCTTCCTCCCAATCAAGGAAAGAGCAACGAAAACCTATCGTGCTGCTGTAGTCGTATGGGTGGCTTTATCGACAACGAAGTCGTCGGCTCACCCAAGATGGCGCTGCCCTATTCCCATGCCGCCGGCTATATGGCCTGTGGCCGCACGGACCTGATCGCCTGTGCCGACGTGCGCACAGATGTGATGGCCCAATTTGGCAAACTCTACAGAATCCCTGCCAGCCATCAATACACCGACTATCGGGAGCTGATCGACAAAGAACACCCTGAAGTCCTCAGCATCGCCACCCAGCCCGAGCAACGGGCCGAGATTACCATCTACGCGGCCGAGCACGGGGTCAAGGCAATCTACGCCGAAAAGGCCATGTCAGCCTCTTTGGGCGAAGCCTACGCGATGGTCGAGGCATTGGAACAGAACGGCGTCTTCTTCAATCTAGGCACCAACCGCCGCTGGTCGGTTGCCTATGACCAGATGAAGGCGCTGGTGGACAGCGGCGAGCTGGGCGCGCTCAAAAATGTGATCATCTACAACAACGGCACCCTCTTCAATACGGGCAGCCACTACATCGATCTGGTCATGCGCCTCAACAGTGACCAACCGGCTGTGTGGGCCCAGGGCAACCTGCGCGCCAAAGATGACATTTTCGACGGGGACATTCTGCGCGAAGACCCGGTGGGCGAGGGGCTGGTCTACTTTGCCAACGGTGTCACCGGCTATCTGCTGGTCACACCCCGGGGCGGCGACATCGAAGTGATCTGCGAAAATGGCACCCTCACCGCCTACAACGACGGGCTGGAATGGCATCTGCGCCGGCGTGAACCCATCGATCCACAAGGGCGCACAGGATTTGTTGACCGCGCCCTACCCAGAGCCGCCCATCGCCAGCAGCACCCTGGCCCTGATCGAAGATTTGGTACACAGCCTGGACACGGGCGAACCATCCCGGGGCGGACCGCGCATCTCTCTGGCCAGCACCGAATTGATCTTTGCACTGATCGAATCCCACCGCCAGGGCGGGGCCAGAATTGTTCTTCCCGTGCAGGAACGCAATCTTATGTAGTGCCAAATGGCACCCTAATCGAGACAAAACGAGTATACTACGATTAGGAGGTGTCAAATGGATGAAAGAGCAGTAGAACGCCAAGCGGCGAAAACAGTTGAACAGCATTTTGTACGCACATTAATCGAAGAATTCCAGTTTGCGCCGCGGATAGCGGAAGCGGTGCTGCAAGAAGCCCAGCTAAGCTTGCTGGGGGAAGGAAGGGAAGCAAAAAACAGGACAGATTCGGGTCTATCTGAGCCGGCGTCAGGCGGGACATGGGCAACCGGTGAGCAAGACAGCCAGTCAGGAGGTGCTGTGGACGATCAATGCTGGCCAGGAAGACCAGGAAGTGCTGGAAAAACATGGACGGGTGGCCTTGCGTCAGGTGCGGATTCAGCGTCTGCTGGACGAAGCGCTGGAACAAGGAGGAGTAGCCAGTCAAGAAGACCTGGCCAGCGCCTTGAATGTGGGGCTGCGCACCATCAAGCGGGATTGTCAGGCGCTGGAAGCGAGCGGAGTCTACCTGCCGACCCGGGGCAATCTGCACGGAATCGGACGCGGTCAGACCCACAAAGCCCAAATTATCGGACGCTGGCTGCGTGGCGAGACCTACGACCAACTGATGATGAGTACAAGACATAGTAGTACGTCCATCCGGCGCTATGTGCAGACCTTTCTGCGGGTGGTCGAACTCCATCGCCAAACCTTTACGGTCAGCCAGATTGCCCATCTGGTGCAGAGCGGTGAGGCTCTGATTCGAGAATACCTGACTGTCTACGCACACAATGAGAGTCCAGAGAGTCGAACACGGCTGGAAGAACAACTCAAGCGTCTGCGCCAGGGCGATACTCCCCTTGACGGAGTAAAAAGGGGGGTGCGATGAGCAACCAAGCCTACGTAGGCAGCAGTAAACGCACCTTTGCCGAAGCATTGACCCATGAAATGGAGACAAACTACGGCTTCCTGAACTCAAAACGCATGTTGGCCCTGCTGGCCGCTGACATCCAGCAACTGGTGGAGGAGTTCTATCCACGCCGAGATTATCTTTCCTCCGGCTGGATGGTCTTTGCTGGCACCCAAGCCAGCGGACCCAAGCCCTTTCCCGGCCAGGATGCCAGCGCACAGACCATTGTCACCATAGCCTGGCCCGTACTCTTGCCTGAAGATACGGCCTGGATGTCCACCCAACCCGACACCCGCCCCAAACGCCGGGAGTTGTTGCAGCGCCGGGTTGTGCGCATTTTGGAATATGGCTGGCAACATCCGCAAGGTCCTGTCCTTCTGAGCCAGGCCGACCTTGCGCTTATGCTGGGTCTGACCGTCGTTGAAGTCAGCCTTCTGCTCCAAGAGGTGCGCCAGGCCACCGGCAAGCCCCTCTTGACCAAGGGCTATTTCTTTGACCAGGGCCTACGTCCTACCCATAAAGCGGAGATTATCGCCCTTTATGAGCAGGGTTGCGATGAAGCTGATATTGCCCGCACCACCCAACA
>CAMDQF010000311.1 GCA_945905745.1 Litorilinea aerophila | reverse complement strand
CGTTATGCCGTGGAAGCGTTAAAACTGCTTCCGGATTTGGTTGACCCGATTCTTATCAACCAAGTGATTGAGAATATGCCTTCTCTTGGTTCAATTCATTCTCAACAGTTTCAACCCTTCACTTGATCTCTGGCGAAGGTATTGATGATACAATTGGGATAGAAACGAAATCAACCCACAGTTCACATTATTTCTACCCGGCATCTGTAGTTATGTGATAGATGACAAGGCAATCGTCCCACAGGAAGTGATGGGAAGTATTCAAGACGCGGCGCGCCTCCAACGGGGTGCGCCGCTTGCCTCTCATCTGCTCCTACGTGACATCGCCCCTCTCCATGCGTCCGCTGTGCAGACGGTGTCAGGCGCGGTGTTGATTGCGGGCCATTCGGCATCTGGCAAATCCACCATAGCCGCTGTGCTCCATCAGCGCGGCTACGGTGTGCTGGCTGACGATCTGACCGGACTGCAATTGATGGATGGCGCGCCTGTCGCCCTGCCCGGTTATGCCGGTGTTACGCTGTGGGGCGATGCCATGACCCGGCTTGGCTTTGATCCGGACGCGTACCCGCGGGTACACCCCGAACTGGACAAGTATGTGGTCACGCCGGAGACAGCCTGCACGGATCAGCCTGTGCCCGTGCGCGCCATCTTCCTGCTCTCTGTCCACAATGAACCAGAAGTGAAAGTGGAAGCCGTCACCGGTATGCAGAAGTTTCAGGTCATCGGTCACAACACCTACAACACCCGGCTGACCGACGCACTGGTCAGCCGGGATACGTTTTTCGCGCTCTGCGCGGCGATTGCGGCAACCGTGCCGGTCTGGCGCATCCGCCGCCCCCGCCGCATCTGGACAGCCGAGCCGATTGCCGACCGGATCGAAAGCCTGCTGGCATGAACAGATTCCTCTACCGGGCCTGCGGGCTGACTCTGGGTCTGCCGTTGGCCTGCCCGGCCCTGCTGCCTGCACCGGCGGACAAGACGATACCCGATATTGATATTGTTTACGGTGAAACACCCCGCACATTGCCCGCGCCCTTGGTGCAAGAGCGCCACTGGCAGTTTGAACCCAACCGCTTTCTCTACCGCATGGGGCGCTACGGTCGTTATCTGATCGAGAACGGATGTCGCATCACAGTCACGCGCCATCCAGAGACCGCAGACGCGGATGTCTGTTTTCACCTGCTCTATGTCTGCCTGGCCCTGGTCTTGCAGCAGCGAGACCTCTTTGTCCTCCACGCCAACAGCGTGCGACTGGGGGAGCGGGCCGTGACTTTTGCCGGTCGGTCGGGGGCGGGCAAATCCACATTGTTGGCCGCGCTGGTGGGCGAGGGACACCCCATGCTGGCCGACGATGTGACGGTGATCGACGCACCCCTGGCAGGAACAGCGATGGTGCGGTCAGGCTTTCCCCACTACAAACTCTGCCGGGATGCCGCAGAACGATTCGGCGCAAGCGAGGATGTAATGACGCCGGTGCGCTGGCGCAGACGCAAAGTGGGCATTCAGGCGGATAGGGCGGATTTCAGCGACGAAGCCGCACCCCTGGCGGCTCTCTTTCTCCTGGATCAGCACGAGGAGGAAGGGGTACTCTGCAAACCGCTCAATGGGGTAGAAAAGTTCACTGCCCTGCGCGAGCATACCTACGGACCAGACGGCATGGGGCCGCTCTTCTCCCAGAGCCGGGTGGCTATGCAGGTGGCGGCCACTGTGCCCATTTTCCGTCTGCTCCGTCCCCGCACCGGCTGGACGCTGGATAGGGTGGTGGCCCAGGTCAAACAGCAGGTGATGGGCGTGGCGGTGTAGCGTGGGATCGATCCTGTGGCTGGCCTCCTACCCCAAATCCGGCAACACGTGGATGCGGGCGCTGCTCACCAATTATCAGCGGGATGCGGACACGCCTGCAGACATCAACGCGCTGAAGGGTGGCCCCATCGCCAGTTCCCGGGACCTCTTCGACGAGATGATCGGCTTCGAGGCGTCAGAACTGACCGACAAGCAGATCGCCCAGTTGCGCCCGGTGGCCTACCGCCGTCTGGCCGCACAGATGGACGAGGCTTCCTTCCTCAAGGTGCATGACGCCTGGACTGTCGGCCCTACGGGTGAACCACTCTTTCCCGCGGATGTGACCGCCGGTGTGATCTACATCGTGCGCAATCCGCTGGATGTGGCGATCTCCGCAGCCAGTCACTGGGGCGTTTCTATTGAACAGGCGGTGAGGAATCTATGCAATCCTGACTACGCCCTGGCTCGGTCATTGCATGGTCTGGATGATCAACTGCCCCAACGGTTGCTCTCGTGGGGTGAGCATGCGCGTAGTTGGGTGGAGCTTTCCGGGTTGCCCTTGCATATCGTGCGCTACGAGGATCTGCAGAAAACACCTGCCGCCACCTTCGCCGGTGTCGTGGCTTTTGCCGGGTGGCCGCTGGACGAGGCCCGCATCGCCAAAGCCGTTGCCTTCTCTGATTTCGAACAGCTACGCCAGCAGGAAGAGGCACGAGGCTTCCGCGAACGGCCCCTCGACGCAGAACGTTTCTTTCGCCAGGGCAAGAGCGACGGCTGGCTCGATCTCCTGACGACCTATCAGATCAGCCGCATCATTGCCGTCAATCGTGCGATGATGCAGCGTTTTGGCTATTTGAACCAGGACAACCAGCCGTTGACGTGAGCAAATTCCACAATTCCTAAAATCGCGTCCGGGTCTGCCAATTTGAAGAAAGAGAACATCGCATGGAATTGACATCCAAAACGATTATTGTACGCAGCCAGAATGTAATGTCCTCACCGGTGGATGACGAACTGGTGATGATGCATCTGGAAAGCAACCAATACGTGGGATTGAATCCTATGGGACGCCGCATCTGGGAGATGATCGAAAGCCCCGTAGCGGTTCAGGCTATATGCCAGCAGCTAATCACGGAATTCGATGTAGAAATGGCCGTGTGTGAAAAAGAAGTATTGGCCTTCCTCTCCACCCTGCGCCAAAGTTGGCTCCTCGCATTGCCCGCCAGCCGTGATGAATGATGGGAAGCCTGCGCAGCGCTGCGGCGAAATCCCTTGCCCACAGTGGGTCCGACCGCTTCCTGCTCCTGGAAGCGCTGTTCGTGCTTGGCGCTACCCGTCTGCTGATTCTGACCGTCCCCTTCAAGCGGATTGCACCCCATCTGGGCAAACAGACAGAGAAAAAGCCGCTGGAAGATGACCAGACCCCAAGCGCTTCTGTTCAGCGCATTGGCTGGGCTGTGTGTGCTGTGGCCGGGCATACCCCCTGGGAGAGCGCCTGTCTGGTACAGGCCATCGCTGCCAAATGGATGTTGCAGCGTCGCCGTCTGCCCAGCACACTCTACTTGGGCGTGGCAAAAGACAAGGACGCTCCCCTGCAGGCCCATGCCTGGCTGCGCTGTCAGGGGTCAATCCTCACTGGCGCATCAGGTCATCAGCGTTTCACTGTCATTGCAAGTTTTGCCGATGGCTAATCGGCACTACAATAGAGAAATCAAAATTGTCAGAATTACCATCGCTCCACGAACTCCTCGCCCACAGCCACCTGTTGACCGAGCGCCAGCGGCGGCTGGGCAGCATCGGATCGGTGGGTCCGCTGCTCTGCGTGCATAGCCAGGCGGAACGGGACGGGGAAGCGGTGGCCGTGGACCGCTTCTTTGCTGGGGACTGTTCGCCCACGGCGGCGTTGCTGGCTATGCGCAACTACGGCCCAGAGCGGGATCACCTGCTCTTTGTGGTGGATGCGCCCGCGGAACGCCAGCGGGCTTTTGCGCGCGCCGGTTTCCGACTGCTGGAGAGCCAATGGCTGATGGGCTGTGACCTGGCCCAATGGCAGCCATCCCCTCCCCCAACCACAGCGGGCACAGTACACCGGGCGCGGGCAACCGCCGATGCGGTCACGTTGAGCGCCATCGACGGTCTGGAACCAGTGCCAATGGACGAATTGCGCGATCCGGCACTGGTGCATTATTACGTTGCATCTGAAAATCACCCGGTGGCCTATGGTCGCAACGCCCGCTACGACAGGACGATTGCCTGGGTTTCCCAAGTCTACACCGCGCCCCAACACCGGCGCATGGGTCACGCGTCAGCTTTGATGGAACAATTGCTGATGGATGATGCCAGCGCCGCTGTTGCGCGCAGTATGCTCCTGGCTACAGCAATGGCCCACCCGCTCTATGCACGGCTGGGATATGGGGATGTGGCAGCCGTCGCCATCCTGCAAGCGCCGCCTGCCCTTCTGCGGCGCGGTACTCGCTGATGGTTTGGGCGCGCCATTTGCGTCCAAATCAGCGGGCGACTTCTGTTTCCGTTTCAGGCGCGAATCAGCGTAATCGTGCGCCCGGCCGGGGTCGCGACGGGGCCAGCCATAGTGCGTTTGGCGATGGCCGGTTGGCCGCTGCGCCGGTCGAAGATCACCAACCATCCGCTGGGCAAGCCCAGCCCATCCAAATATACATCCAGTTGCGCCAGCCCCTCCTCCAGCGGATACTCCTCGCCGTCGCGCCATACCTTAAGTTCGATCCCCAGCGTCACCGGCTGCGGCCCGCGGTAGCGCAGACAAAGGTCCATGCGTCGCGTACCGATGGCATATTCGCGGTCGAGGGTACCACTGCCATTCACCACGCGGTGCAGAAAGGCCATCATCACCAACTGCGCCGCGATCTCGTGGTAGTGGACGCTGCCCAGCAGCGGCTGCCCGTGCTGGCGCCAAAAGGCCAGAAACGCATCCAGCAGTTTATCGGCGTCCAGGCTGCCATTGGCACTGAGCCAGCTCGGGCTGATGTGGGGTAGTGAATCCTGCGGGCTATTGGCCAACACACGAGGGATGACTTCGCGATAGATCGGGTTGGCGATCACGAGACCGCCCGCCGGGTCACGGCGCGCCAGACCTAGATCGATGACAAACTGGCGGTCGTCTGCGGGCAGATCGCCCAGAGCAGTGCCCGCCAACATCGGCTCGATGACGCGGCGCACGCGCTGCTCGCGCAGGCGCTCGGCCAGGCTGTCCAGGTGGGTGTCCTGGCGCTGGATCAGCAATTCTTTGGCCGCAGCAATGTGCTCGACGGTGACTGGGAGCGGTTGGTCATCGAGGATTTCTTCCACTGTCGCTTTGGCAAGAGCGTTGACCAGCCAGGGTTGGCCTTGGCTTAATTCAAAAGTATAAGCGACTGCGTCGGGTAGAAAGACTTGTCCACTCTCAGTGGTGTGCTGCTGGTAGAGAGCAGCCACATCCTCCAACGTGAAGTTGTCAATACCCAAGGAACGCGTTTTGATGTTGAAGGGGCTGGCCGTGTTGAGCCGGTCGCTGCCGCCTGCCGCCACCTTGTAGTCGCGCACGTCGCGCAGACCGATCAGCGCCAACGACCAGGGAAAGTTGTCTGGTCGGTCGAAATAGCCCGTGCGCAGTTGGCGCAGCACGGAGATGAGCGTATCGTCGCGCAGAGCGTCGATCTCGTCGATGAAGAGTACCAGCGGTCGCGGCGCGGCCGCGGCCCAGGCGCTCAGCGCCGCCCGGATGCGTTGTCCTTGGTTCCCCTGCGGCCACTGTGGCGGCCAAAGGTGGGTTGGCAGGCGGATTTGAGCAGACGTCCGCCACTCATCCAAGATCGCCAGTTCTGCCGCGCCGGGGTCGTCGTTGAAGGCTGCGCCCACCTCAACCGAGACGAGCACCGCCACATACTCGCCGGATGCCATGAGTTCCTGCGCCAGACCGATCATGGCGGTGGTCTTGCCGCTCTGGCGCGGGGCATGGATCACAAAGTAGTTCTGGTCGGCCACCAGGCGGCGCGCCAGCGGCACACGCGCAGCGGCGGGCAACATGTAGTGAATTTCGGGCTTGCACGGCCCGGCAACATTGAAGCGGCGTGGCATTAGCGTTCTCCTGGCAATCCGCCCTGACAAACTCCGCAACGGTACGCCCCGTTGGGTATGGACTGCGTTTGGAACAGTGCGGTCTGCTGAGTATACCACATCAGGCAGCCATGCTTCTACCGAAAAAGCCCGGTCAGCCCCTTGCGCCCCTTGTGCATCTGTGTCAATTGACAGTTGCTCGATCCGGCCTGATGCAGTACCATGTGACAGCCAACAATCAACCCATCGCCTACGGACACAACGCCCGCTACAGCGGTGCTATCGTCTGGGTTTCCCAGGTCTATACCGCGCCCTTCTGCAAGCACCGCCTGCCCTGCTGCGGCGCAGCACCCGCTGATGGTTTGTCCAGAAACAAGGTTGGGTCTACTGATTCCGGGAATCAACCAAACCCACTCTGTTCAGCCGAGATCGCCTGGTCGATTCCCGGAATCCCGATCTTGCCCCCACTTGAAGTACACCCCTCGTGCAGGGTCATTTTGCGTAGATGCGAGGCATCACCTACAATCATTTCTTGCCGAAATACAACCGAAGCGCTGGTGCAACCAGAAGTCTCACCATCTCTATCTGCTGTCCCCATCATTCATCCCTCATTGTGCCCGGCACGTGTACGGAGACAAACATGATTCGACGCCGTTTTCCCCTGCTGCTGGGGGCCATCGTTTCTCCCTTGTTCCTGGTCTTGGCCCTGGCAATGACCATTGCCACGCCCCAGACTGCCTACGCAGCGGAGGATGTCTGCTTTGCCGAGACCACCGGCGACAACACCCCAGACTTCGCCAGTGTGGACGCCCAGGCCGTGCGCGACGCGGTGGCCGCGGCCAGCGCGGGGGGTGTGGTGAAAATCGCCGGGACGTGCGCGGGGGTGGTCACCGACGGCGGCACGACCCAAGTGGCGCTCATCCCCAAGACGCTGACCGTGGCCGGCGGCTACACAGTCACAAACTGGACAACCAGCTATCCCATCACCCAACCCACCACGTTGGACGCCCTGGCTGGTGGTCGCGTGATCTATGTCACCGCAGCAGCGACTGTGCAAGACCTGACGGTGCAAAACGGCAAGACCACGGCATCAGGTGCGATTGGCGGTGGCATATACACTTCACAGCCAATCACATTGAGCAGCGTGATCGTCTACAACAACGTGATTACCGGCGCCAATACATTTGGCGGAGGCGCCTATCTTGGCGGCCTGGCGCAGATAACGGGCACTATCTTCCTCAGTAACACGGCCACCGTTTTTGGCGGTGGGGCGTATGCGTCCGCCGCGATGACGGCGGTGAACAGCCGTTTCGAGAACAACCGCAGCAGCGACTACGGCGGTGGGCTGCACGCCCAATCTACGCTGAACTTGACCAACACGCAGTTCCTCAGCAACACCTCAGCCAGCCAGGGCGGAGGTGTGTGGGGCCTCGGAGCGGTGACTGCGGTGGGCAGCCGTTTTGAGAACAACCGCGGCACGGCCGGCGGTGGGCTGCGCGCCTATGCCACGGTGAGTTTGAACGACA
>CAMDQF010000310.1 GCA_945905745.1 Litorilinea aerophila | reverse complement strand
GCCGCCACTACACTGATGGTGGGGGATCGTTATGAGACAGACATCGAAGGCGCGGTAAAGCTGGGAATGCCCACCGCTGCGGTCCTCACTGGCATCACGCCCAAAGAGCAGTTCGAGCGGGAACCCCTGCGCCCAGCCTTTATTCTGCCCGGACTGCCGGAGCTGCTGGCAGAGTTTCAAAAGGCAGATGGCTGAATGTGGAGTGGGGAATGCGGAATGGGGGATCGTAGGGGACGATTGAGGCGCGAAAGTAACTTTGACGTAGGGCGGGAATGCGGAATGGGGGATCGTAGGGGATATGGCGTGGCTGTAAGAAAGTCATGTGTGGGGGCGAGAGGCAAGGCGCGATAGGAGAAAACCGATGAGCGAGGAGTTGAAACGGCGACGAAGGCGTATGCGTTGCGGGTGATGCGGCTGTGCGATGCCATTCCCGATACGCCAGCCGGTCGGGTGATTCGGGGACAGCTGTTGCGGGCGGGAACCTCTGTCGGAGCCAACTACCGAGCCGCTTGTCGGGCCAAGTCCCCCGCCGATTTCATTGCCAAAATGGGGATCGTCGAAGAGGAAACCGACGAATCGCTTTTTTGGATGGAATTGCTCGTCGAAGGTGAACTCCTGCCGCATGAGCGGCTGGCTGAGCTGATGGCCGAAGGCGACGAACTGGTGGCAATCTTCGTCGCCTCCATCAACACCGCCCGCGCCAACAACCCCAAAGCCCCGCAACCGGAACTGACAAAAAACGGACACGGATGAACACGGAAAAAACAGATTTTCACGGATACAACCTGTCTGTATCACTACCAGCCCAATGCTCAAAGACGCCTGTATCGCCACTACCCTCTTAATTCCGCATTCCCCACTCCGCATTCTGCATTCCGCACTGCTCACGACTTTTTGACCGCGCCCAATGCGACGCGCTACAATGGAGTGTATGACAGAAATCACTCTGAACGTCGGCGCGGAACCAATCGAAAAGCGTGCGTTGCTCGATCTTTCTCTGGATGAGCTAACGGAAGTCGTGGCGGGGCTGGGCCAGCCCGCCTACCGCGCCCGGCAGATATGGGAGTGGGTCTACAAGCACTTCGCCGTCTCCTTTGCGGAGATGGCGAATCTTCCCAAGTCCCTGCGCGAGAAGCTGGCCGAGGGGTGGATTATCTCTCCGTTGGAATCGGCCACCCGCGCTCTCTCCCAGGACGGCGACACCCAGAAGGTGCTTTTTCGCCTGGCCGATGGACAGACGATTGAGACGGTGCTGATGCTCTATGACAAGCGGCGCACTCTCTGCATCAGCAGTCAGGCTGGCTGCGCGATGGGATGTACTTTCTGTGCCACAGCCCAGGGCGGTCTGGCCCGCAACCTGACCAGTGGCGAGATTGTGGCCCAGGTGCTCTATTTCGCCCGCTATCTGGCAAAAGCAGAGGCCGAGCCGCCGATGAATGTGGAACGCCCCACAGCCGTCACCAATGTGGTGTTGATGGGCATGGGCGAACCCATGCACAACTACCGCAATGTCTGGACGGCCCTGCGTCTGCTCACCGACGCCGACGCCTTTGGCTTGGGCGCACGCCACATCACCCTCAGCACCGTCGGACTGATCCCGATGATCGACCGTATGGCCGACGAGGGGTTGCAGATCGCCCTGGCTGTGAGCCTGCACGCACCCAACGACGAGCTTCGTTCATCGCTTGTGCCCCTCAACAATCGCTATCCCGTAGCCGATCTGCTGGCCGCTGTGCGCCGTTACATCGACAAAACCCACCGTCGGGTCACTTTTGAGTATGCGCTGATGGCCGGGATCAACGACAGCCCCGCATTGGCGGAAGAACTGGCGGAGAAGCTCAATTCCCTGCTATGTCACGTCAATGTTATCCCGCTCAACCCGATTCCCGACAGCCCTTTCCAGCCAACCAGCGACGCGGACACGCTCCGCTTTGTGGAGATTCTGCGCGCAGGGGGCGTGCCCGCCACTGTGCGTCTGCGCCGGGGGATCGAAATCAACGCTGGCTGTGGTCAACTGCGCCAGGCCGCGCAACGGATGGCCGCGTGATGGCTGACAGGGACGCAGAAGTCGCGAGCGGCGCAGAAAGCGCAGATTTTCGCAGATTTTTTTCGTATCAATCCGCGTCTATCGGCGATCGCCCAGCAAAAAAAGAGATTCTCGCGCAGAGGCCCAACGCCGCGGAGAAATCTAATAGAGCCATCCGTGTTTATCCGTGTTCAGCAGTGGCTAACTCCGAAACAAAAACGCCGACCCTTGCGGATCGACGTTTTGATTCTGATATGGGGTTCGCTGCTGTCAAGAACGCTCTAGGCTTTGGAGAGGGTCTTAATGCAGGAAGCGCACAGCCGCTTGGAACTGGTTGTACCGCCCTCGGTCATCTTGACCTTCTGAATGTTGACATCCCATTTGTGGCGGGTGGCTTTCTTCGACCAGGGCCGATTGTTGCCAAATTGGGGACCTTTGCCGCACTGCTGACACTTTGCCATAACTCTTTTGCTCCCTTATTGTCTTGTGTGCGGTCATTCCCGCCACTGTCTACGCTGTTGAACCCGCTTTTTGTCGAAAAGCCTGGCGAAAAACCGCCGCCTGCCTTCGACACAATAACTGTTTGAGATTATCACATCCCTCTGCCACTGTCAAAAAGTAGAGGGCAAAACCGTCAATACAAGTACACCTTTGGAGTCTGTATACCGTGGGCAAAGTCCGTATCATCACTGATAGCAACGCAGCCCTGTCTGCTGAAGTAGTGGAAACCTATTCCATCGAAGTCATCCCCCACGTACTGCGCGTGGGGCAGGAGCGCTATGACGAGACCCCCCAATTCTCTGCTGAGCTCTTTTTCCAGGCTCTGCGGGAGAATCAAACCGGGGGGCGGGCCATCCTGCCCGAAGTCGAAGCACCCAATATCAATCGTATCCTGGATAGCTACCAAAAGGTGGGTCGTGAGGCAGATCAGGTAGTCGCTATCCACATGAGCGGCCAACTCAGCCCCATGTGGTCCCAATCCCGCAAAGCCGCCGAGATGATGATGGGGCGCTATGGCATCCGGGTCATCGACAGCCTGACAGCCTCGATGGGACTGGCTAAGCTGGTGGAGATGGCTGCCAAAGCTGCCCACAACGGGGCCGACCTGATCGAAATCGCCCGGTTGATCAACGGGGCCATCCCTCACCTCTACGTCACTTTCTTTTCTGAAACCCTGAACTATCTGGAACGCAGCGCCAAACTGGGGTCGGCCCAGAGCGTGCTGGGCACAATGTTGGGCATCAAAGCCATGATTACCATGGAGGATGGCAAGCTCATTCCCCTGGAAAAGGTGCAAAGCCGGGACGAAGTGGTAGAGAAGCTCTACAATTTCACCGCAGAATTTTCGAATTTGGAGGATGTGGGCGTGGTTCAACACCACTACGAGCAGACCCAGGATGACTTTGTGCAGCGTATGAAGGAAGGGCTGCCTGGGGTTCCTCTGCGCATCTTGCGCTATCCGCCCAGTTTGGCGGCTCATCTTGGCCCCAATGTCATGGGTGTCGTCGTATATGAAGGGCTTGTGTGATGGCTACTCTGTCGAATGCTTTGAATCGGTTGCGCAATATCTTTACTCTGGAAGAAAAGACCGGCTGGCGGGACCGGGCGGTGGTGGGCGGGATGGCCGCGCTGCAAGAGCGCTGGCGTCACGACGCACTGACCGACGGTGTGGATGCCCGGGTGGTGGGGGAGATCGGCGCGGGTTTGCTGCGCTATGCCGAAGCAGACGAAGCAGAGCGGCCAACTATTGCCCAGGCTCTCCTGCGTCTGGTTGACAATCCAACCATCGCCGCGCCCGATCCGACATTGGCCGCCATCGATCAGGTGGCGAGCAGCCAGACCGAGCGTCCATCCCGTCCCCCACAGATGCCAGAGGCGGCGATTGCCCCGGCTGGCCCTACGCCTCCTGTGACCCGGCGCCGGGAGGAATCCGTAGCCCCGCCCCCAGCCAGCGCCGCCGAGAAGCTGGACGCACCTGTCACCAGTCTGCGCGGGGTCGGCCCAGCCCGGGCGGAACAGTTGGCCCGTCTGGGCATCGCAACCGTCTGGGACCTGATCTGGCATCTGCCCAGCCGCTACGACGATTTCAGCCGCCTGCGCTCGATTGCCGAGATGCAGCCCGGCGAGCAGGTGACCGTAGCGGCCAATCTGTGGAAGCTGGAAAACCGCAAACTGGGGATGAACCGGGAGATGGTGCAGGCGGTGCTCAACGACGGCACGGGCACATTGCGCGCCACCTGGTGGAGCAAGTGGATCGCGTCCAAACTGGAGATCGGTCTGAGCTATCGCTTCAGCGGCAAAGTGGGTCTGCATATGGGCTTCAAAACCCTGGAAAGTCCGGTCTTCGAGCCGATGGAGAGCAGCGAGATCGCCAACGGGCCGATCTTGCCTGTCTATCCCTTGACCGAAGGGCTGACCAGCAAGACTTTGGGCGAGCTGGCCGAGCAGGCCATGCGGGAAGGGCTGACCGCTATCGGTGATCCCGTGCCCGAGGCTGTGCGGCGCAAGTTTGACCTGATCAGCCTGCCCAATGCGATCAAGCAGATCCATCAACCCGAGAATCCCGAGCGGTTGGACACGGCGCGCAAGCGGCTGGCCTTTGACGAATTTTTCTACATCCAGCTAGGCGTTCAGCAGCGGCGTCATCTCTTACATCGGGCCACCGCGCCGGCCCTGCCCAGCGACGAAGCAATTGTCTCCCGCTTTACCGCCGCCCTGCCCTTCCAACTGACCGGGGCCCAGCGTCGGGTGTTGGGCGAAGTTCAGCGGGATTTGGCCCGCACCGTGCCCATGAGTCGGTTGGTACAGGGGGATGTGGGCAGTGGCAAGACGGCTGTGGCTGCCGGCGCGATGTTTATTGCCGCGGCCAACGGTGCCCAGTCTGCCCTGCTGGCCCCCACCCAAATCCTGGCCGAGCAGCACTACCGGGGACTGAGCAGCCTTCTCGGCAATCTCAGCCGGCCCGACGGCGCACCCCTGCGTGTGGCCCTGCTCACCGGGCGGGTGACAGGCCGTGAACGGGAAGATGTATTGGCCGGGCTGGCTGACGGTTCGGTGGATGTGGCTGTCGGCACGACTGCGCTGATTCAGGAGGGGGTGGCCTTCCACAATCTGGCCTTTGTGGTGGTGGACGAGCAGCACCGCTTCGGCGTGGAGCAGCGGGGCGCGCTGCGGGACAAGTCACCTGAAGACGACCGGCAATCCCTGGTCAGCCATATGCTGGTGATGAGCGCCACACCCATCCCCCGCAGCCTGGCCCTGACCGTCTACGGGGATTTGGATGTGAGCGTCATCGACGAGCTGCCGCCGGGCCGCACGCCGATTGTGACCAAACGCTTCACCCCTGGCGAGCGGGAGCGGCTCTACGCTTTTCTGCAGCGGCGGGTGCAGGAGGGGCGACAGGCCTATATCATCTACCCCTTGGTCGAGGAGAGCGACAAGCTGGACGTGGGCGCGGCGGTGGACGAGCACGCCCGCTTGCAGAAGGAGATTTTCCCGGACCTGCGGCTGGGTCTGCTGCACGGGCGGCTGAACGGCGGCGAGAAGGATGCGGTGATGCGTGCTTTTGGCGCGGGCGAGTTGGATGTACTGGTCAGCACAAGTGTCGTCGAGGTGGGCATCGACGTGCCCAACGCGACGGTAATGCTGATTGAGGACGCCGAGCGCTTTGGCCTGGCCCAACTGCACCAGTTCCGGGGACGGGTGGGGCGGGGCAGCCACGAGAGCCACTGCGCGCTGATCAGCCGGGCCGACAATCCGGCGGCGGTGGAGCGGCTGGAGGCGCTGGTCGCCACCACCGACGGCTTTGCGATTGCGGAGAAGGATTTGGAATTGCGGGGGCCGGGGGACTTTCTCGGCACACGCCAGATCGGTCTGCCTGACCTGAAGATGGCGATGCTCAGCGACACGGCTACCCTGGCCCTGGCCCAGCAGGCGGCCCAGGAACTCTTCGCCGCCGACCCGGAGTTGAAGGGGTATCCCCAGCTACAGGAGCGGGTGGCGCGCTTCTGGCGGGGTCACGGGGATGTGAGTTGAGGGGATAGTATGGCTGTGATATAGTGCGGGCTACAACTTCCTCGCGAAATCTGCCTGGAGTAATGATATGCAAGACGATAGGGTGAGTAGCATTTCTGGTTCGCGTACGCTGGAAGAGATGGCGGATTTCTGGGACACGCATAGCCTGGCGGATTACGACGACCAGACCTATGAAGTGGAGATGTCGTTTGATCCATCCGCACGGCGGAGTGTCGTGACAATTGAGCCAGAACTGATGCTGGACATTTCACAGATGGCCCGGGCGCGTAATATCAGCACGCAAACGACTCCGCTGGAAAAGAGCACGACCTGATACACGGCAATATCTCTGAGGTTGGCGATTGTGCATGGAGGGTGGAAATGATGAACCAGTGGGAAGCATTGGACGCAGTGGAGCGGGACCCCCGTAAAGTGAGCGGGGCATGGGTTTTTCGTGGGACACGGGTTCCGGTTGTGGCTCTGTTTGAAAATCTGCGTGACGGTGCCACTCTGGATGAATTTCTGGAATGGTTTCCCGGTGTCAAACGAGTACAGGTCGAAGCTGTCCTTGAACACGAACTTCATTCTCTGTCGGTTGCTGCTTTGCTATGAAGATACTGTTCGATCAAGGAATACCCGTCCCTTTGCGACGTCATCTGCCGGAACATAGCGTGACAACCGCTTATGTAGTTGGCTGGTCGGGTCTGTCGAACGGGGATTTGCTCAACGCTGCGGAGAAAGCTGGTTACGACCGATCAGAATCTGCGCTATCAACAAAATCTGCAAGAACGCCGCATAGCTATTGTCGTGTTGCTTTCGACCTCCTGGCCGCGCATTTGTCTGCGTATAGATGCGGTTCGTAAGGGAATAAATGCCAGCGGCGTTGGGGGTTATGTCGAGATTGTGATTTGAAACCGCTTATGAGCGGTTTCAAATCGAGTGGCGCGTTTCTGGCAGGGTCACGGGGATGTAAGTTGAGGGGTAAAATCAATATCAGACTGTAACATTGGTGTGCTTTGCTTAGTCTGGGAAAATCAAGAGCAGTACTGACTTTGGTAAACAGGACAGGTAATAGTGATGGATGCACACAAGAAAGTGTCAGATGCTTGGCAGTCCTTCCTGAATAATGCTCGTGAGAAAGCCATAATTGAATTAGCAGATATGGGATCTATCCAAATTGACGCACGACATCGGAAAGAGATTCTATTAACGTAACTTTTGTGCAATCAGAAGTAGAAAGTGGTCAAAAGTGTGAAGAATGAACGCCGAATGCGAAAGGCAGAGGCAACTGAATGGAGTCGAAGCCAAAGCGCAGGGAGCGACCAGCGTAGAGACTCTGCTCTGCGAAGGTGAGT
>CAMDQF010000309.1 GCA_945905745.1 Litorilinea aerophila | reverse complement strand
CTCCTTTGCATGGATTTTCCCTGATTATTACCCCCAACCTGCTCTCAGTCAATGTGGCGAATAATTCGTGACACTAACCAGGCAGAAGATGAACATTCTGCAGCCGTGTAACTCTCGCCAATTCTACAATTGATGCAAACGGATTAGTGAGAGACTCAACCACAAATCGTCCATTTCCCGCCCACTCCTCTTTTAGTCCTGTGTTGAAAACGACTATCTGCTCCTGGGGGTCATACTCCACTCGTGCTAGAGGAAGTTCCGGCCGACGGTGTACCTCAAATAATGGCCAACTGTCATTACCAACTCGCGCGTTGATTTGAGTATGTTGGCTCCGTGGCAGATCCACCATATCGTATAGCTGACTCTCGCCAATTCGTGTGCTGTAGCGACCACGCCTAAGCACAAAGCGACGGCCTTGTTGGTCGGGAACAAACAGGGTAAACGTATCTATATCTACACGTGTACCCACCGCGTGAAGTGTTGTCTGCCGCAGCTCATCTAGCGTTAAGAATGGTTTGGTGGGTTTTGGTTCTAGCCATACCATAAAACGGGGTACCGACCAAGCCAGTGGAATCTCTACCTTGTCAAAACGAAGCAATAGACGCGGTTCATAGCGCAAATCGGTCCAAGTAATTTGTTGACTGCCATCTGCTGTCATTTCCATCCTGAACCCCTCACGGCGGACGACACTTGATTCACGCACTCCGCGCAGCAAGAGTTGTGGCAAATTGGCTGGCGTATAGAGTCGGTCACCCAGCAGAGCAGTCACGTCCAAACCAGGCACAATAGCAAACTGTAGTGGTAGCGCAAAAACAGGCTGTAGACTGATACGCAGTTGAATTGTATAAAGGTTGGGTCGTGATGGAAGGAAGTGGCTCAAATCCACGCGTAAGCTGTCCTGTATCAGCGCCGCGTGACCTTGCCGCCGCAGTTCTGACAAAGTTTGCTGCCAGCGCCAACCGTCCTGCCCTTGTATCCAAACAGACGCTTGTTTAACCAGTCGCTCCCCTCCATATTCAATATTCAGAGCAAGTTGTGTGCTGCCAAAGGTAGGCTGAACCTGTCGTGATAACCCTTCAAGTAACGCTGTTCCGACAAGGGACGGCAATCCCACAAGTGGCTGGCTGCTCTCTTGTGTCAATACAAATATCTCTTTTGCTCCCTGTCTCACTGCAACAGGCAAGGCCAGAGTAAGTTGTGCCGCCCAATTGTACCGGTCAGTAAGTGGATATGGTACGCGCAGTTCACCATCTGGCTCAATGAGTTCACCATCCTCGTCAATGAATGTCAGCACCTGTTGAGCGCACACAAACCATACTCCATCACCAACTTGAGTAGAGTCAACTGGAATACCATAAGCGCCATGCTGCGTAGCCCGAAAAAACTGTACGTCACTTCCCGGATGCGCCGGTACAGTGAGGCGCGCTGCCTCCTCATCTCTGTCGGTCAGAAGTACAAGAAATCCATTTATGGGGCCGTCTGGCTCTGACAGGAAAACATCCTGAATAATGCGTTCACCGGTTTTCATACGCCAGGGGGTCACATCTATTTCAATCTCTGCTTTCGATGGATCGTCGTCAGCCGCTTCCAGCCAAACAAGTCGATCCGGCTCCCCCAGTTGTTTGTTATCAGGAAGCACAACGATATTCTGAACCCGCAGCACCAACTCTTCCTCATCCACCGACCAAACCCAAGTTACCCGAGGCGGGCTGTATCGCAACGGCGTGGATATGTTCTTTTTCTCTTGGCGAAACTCTTGCGCTATCTCATGCCACAACTCCTGTTCGATAGGCGTGTCGGCCAGGAGTTCGCTGATCTCCTCAATAGATTCGCCATCGTTGACATATAGACTGATTGCCGCGGCCATATTGGTAATCAGTGAAGCAGCGGTCTCCCGCGTTACTTCGTCCAAAACAAAGTTCTGTAGTTGTTGCGGCAGGTAACTCAGGCTTCGGTCGTGCTGCAAATTCCGGATGAACAAGTCAGTCGAATCCGCAATCGCCAAAATATCCCGCCATCTACTGCGCAGCCAGGCAGCAAAATCTGTTTGCACGTAGCGCGGCAACAGTGCATGCCTGTAGACTGGCCTGACAAGATCGCCTGCTGATTGGCTGGGAAATTCAAAGCCAAAGGTCTGCTCCAAATAAGGAACAATGCTGATAAAGCGTTTGCGGCAACGGGTCATAAACGCCTGTGTATATTCGAGATTCCATACATTGCGCAGGTAGGGGTTCCAGAATTCGGCTGCAGTTTCTTCGGAATAACGAGCAGCAAAGACCGTTGAAGTCAAAAAGGTTGCCGGAGGTACCAACTGAGGCTGTACCCCCATTATTTTTGTGAAGTAATCGGGAGCCAGAGACTCTTCCTGTATGGCTTGACATATGTCAGCAAAATCGGACTCCGTAAGTGGAATCTGTCCAATCCAGGCGACTTTTTCAAATTGTTGCCGCAGCCATTGTTCCCATTCATACAACTGGGTTCCTGGCTTTCCAGCCCAACCAGAATCGATTGTTGGATAGGGAGACTTAATTTTCTTCCTCAAGTAAAAGTAACGACCATTTACTCCCATCCCAATTCGATCAAACAGACTTATGGCCTTCAAAATGAACGCTGATTCACGCACAGCAGACGGAAAGTCATCAGGAAGCCGCTGCTGCGTTTCTACAACCAATTCATTTTCTGCTAAACCAATTCCTTTATGCGGATGGAGTACCAATTTTAGAATGCGACTAAGTTCAGACAAATGATAGGAAGTGATCTCAACAAACGTAGCCACATGATAATGGTCAAGATAATGAAATTCACTGAATATGTCACACAACAAGTGCAATAACGATGGTCTTGGTTCATTTGCTTCCCATATCGCACTTTTGTCAAGCCATTGCTCCCACTCCCTTAGAGTCAACAAACTACCTGCTTGTTGGATGCCTTCCGACAACAATTGATGCATTGGTTGCCAATAGGACCATTTCACCAGAGTCCTCAACCTCTGCAGACCCATATTTTTAATCTGACGTACTCGCTCGCGGGTTATGCTGAGTAATTCCCCTGTCTCTTGCAGAGTGAGCACTTCTCCGCCCTGTACGCCATAGAATAAGAATAACGTTTCCTGTTGATTTTCATTCACTGACTCAAGCCAAAGAAACCCTACTTTGGATAGCAGGAGTTTCCCTTGCTCCATTACACTTTCAGAAGCAGTGGCAGGAAGACTATCACTGAGAGGAGCAAGCGCAAAGGAATCAGAAGCATTCAATCGAAATTGATAATAGCCACTTTCGATCTCAACAATATATGGATGATTAGCGACGACCATCGCCACTTCTGTCTCATCCCAGTACCCATCGACCATCTGAGCCAGGGCAGAAAGCGACAATGGGTGAGTAACTTTACGAAATATCACCACTAGTTGTCGAGCCAAAAGGATATAATCTTCATCGGCATCTTCTGCTAAAGCCAAGCCCTGTTGCCCTAATGCAAATTCAATGTACGCCAGACTCGCTGGTCCCAAGTTCCAAATACTACGAATTAATTCTGGCGTATGCATAATTAGAAGGCGTGGAGTAACAATACCACATCGCAACAACGCATTTGTCACACGTTTGGGGAATAGGCCAAGTTCATCGAGGGATTCATCAAGAAGTGCTTGGCTGTTAGGTAAGTTTGTCCTGTTGGGAGAATTCATTGGACACCTGCTGACAATTCTTATTCAATGATCATAATTTAATAAGGCAGTGTACATCTCATCGTAAAGCCTAGCAAACTGATGATCGCAGCAAAATATCGACAAAAAACCGCTCCCACCCACGACTTGTATCGGTAGATGGGAGCGGATTTTACGGATCAGCTTCTCTTCAAAGCCACGGCGCACAAGCAGCGTTTGCGGCCCAAGCGTCCGCTTTCTGCCGCCTATCCTTCCCGCCAGGGTAGGGTCCGCCAGGCCACAGGACGCCCAGGCGGGTGGACGATAGGAGCCGAGACCCGATTGACGGCAATCCGGGCATCTGCACCCCGATCCGCCAGGGCCAGCGCCATTGCCTCGTCAAAGCTGGTCGTACAGTGGGCGAAGCCGTACTCCGTCGCCTCTTGGGGGCTGATGCCGTCGCAGACCAGAATCACCTTGCGCCGTTCCAACACCCGCCGGGCCGTGTAGAGGGAAGAGACCGTGCGCACATTGACCGCCCGCCGTACCATCTGGCGGGCCATCTCCTCTGTACCCGCTTTAAAGATGTCCCGCACCTGCTCCGGCTCCATCTCCCGTCCGTGGCCGCTGGATTGGGCCGGCGCCCAGCCACCCGCCGCAGACAGCGCCAGGATGATGACCCCATCTTCTTTGACCCCCAATTCCGCCCCTTCCATACGGATGAAGAAGGCGGAGGAGAGGTGACGCTCGAAGCCCTCGCCGGGGTAGAGGACATAAATATCAGCCGGATCCATCTTCGTCATCCAAATCTTCCGCCCCCGCTCGCGGATAGCCTGCCGATGCTCGGAGACGAAGTGACCGGCGTAGACATCGACCATTCGTGCCCGGCTGTCCACCAGCATATCCACTTTCATCTCCAGATGGGCCATCCCCGCGGCCTCTTCCATATCCCGGCGCATGTGGTTGCCGTCGGTCAGGCCCAAGGGGTTGACCTCTTTGACCACCCCGAAGTGATTCTGCTCAATCGTATCCCAGCCAGCCACACCGGGCAGGATAATTTTGCCGCCGCCGCACCAGCCGCCCTGTAAATTGGGGCTGATCTCGCCGATGCCGATGCGGTAGTCGGCCTCGGCTACCTCCCGGTTGATCCAGACCGGCGTCCACTGGCTGGTAACGCCCAGATAGCTGAGGCTGGACTCATCAAAACAGTCGTGGACGATGCAGCGCACTCGATCCATCAGGCTCGGTCCCAACCGCTGTCGCCACTGGGGCGTGGGATGGCTGCCCGGCGCGTAGACAAAGGTAACATCCCGATCCGGCACGCCCAAACCGTTGAGATAGTCGAGCAGTTTGTGACCCAGGCCATCCCGCTCGCCCAGCATCTCGTCGGTGAAACGGTCGCCGGTCATCACCACTACCCGATTGCCCGGTCGCAGGCCGTCGGCTATCGGCGCACAATCGATGGGATTTTCCAGTGCGGCCTGAATCGCCTGCCAGGGATCAGGCACAGGCGGGAAGTCGGTCATGCGGATTTCGGCAGATATGTTTGGCTCGGGAATCCAGAGAACGCGTTCGCTGCCGTTCCAGTCCACGGGGAACGGCTTGAGAGGGGTCGACGCAGAAGTCATAGGTATGCCTTTCAAAAAATAGATGCGAAGCCCGACGAAGAGATTGACACTTCTTCGTGAGACTCCGCACCTCTCCGTGAAACACCCATCTACCAAAGAGGAATTACTTTGCCAGATAGGCTTTGATAATATTGATAATCAGCCCCACATCCAAACCGGCGTCGCTGAGAGGTGTCCGACAGACCGTCCCTTCGGTGACACAACTGTGGAAGTGACGTAGCTCACGCACAAAGGCGCTGTCCCAATCGATGGCTGGCTGCTTGCGATAGGTGACGCCGGCTTCGTCTATACCCTGAATGGTGACTTTGGAGATGTGGCCTTTGGAGAAGCCGGTGGGGTATTCCAATATCACCCGCTTGTTGCCGCCATAGATTTCCAGGGATTCCTGAAAGTCCCACAGTTCGGGCAGGTCGATCCAGGTGGCCACACAGCGGGAACCGTTGGCATAGGCCAGGGTAGTGGTGAAGGCCCGACCGTCCAGCCAAATCTCCGTGCTCACAATCTCTGTGGGCAGTCCCATCACAGAGCGTAGCCCGTAGAGGTCGTGGATCATACTGCCGGAGAGCATAAAGAAGGCGCGTTCCACTGGCATCGGGACCTCACCGATGGCCTCCATGCGGGCGGCTGTGCGGGCGGCGTTGGTGGCCTCGATGGCCTCGGTGGGGAGGTCGTCGAAGCGACGGATGTCGAACTGGGCCGTGTGCAGATTGTTGTTGGGGTGCAGGTGGTTGATCTGCACGAAAGTCACTTCCATCTCCGCGGACTCAGCTTTGGCAATCTCAAAGGCCGGGTCGAAGACTTTCATATACCCGGCCTGGCCTACTTTGCCCGATCGTTTCTGGGCTGCCACCATCAGGTCCATCTCTTGCAGGGAAAAGCAGACCGGCTTCTCGATGAAGACGTGCTTGCCCGCGTCAAAGGCGGCCACAGCCACTTCGGTTTTGGGATCACTCTGGCAGAGCAGCACTGCGTCCACATCCGTGGCCAGCAGCTCCCGGTAGTCGGTGAAATGTTGCGGCACGTGGAAGCGCTTGGCCACATAGGCCGCGGCCCCAGCCGAGACATCGCAGACCGCGGTGACCTCAAATTCATCCTGCAATTCCAGCAGATTGGGCATGTGGTGGACCTGGGCAATCGCGCCACAGCCGATGACGCCGATTTTGATAGGGGACATAAAGAATACTCCTGGAGATTGGATATTGTTGACGGTTAGAGAATCTCTGAATCTCTTAATCCCTTAATCTCCCACTTTCTACTCTACGCAAGAGATTAGGAGATTGGGTGGTACCTGGCTAATCCTCTGTCTGGCCCACCTCATCCACTGTACGGGCGGCAAAGTCATTCCACACCTGACCCCAGGCAGACACACTCTGATAGACCTGGGAGAGGGCGGCCCACATGGCGTTGCGCGCCTGGCTGGCGGCCTCTTTGTCGCCGTTGGCAATGGCCTGTTGATAGGCCGCAGCCAGATCGTGCTGCTGCTGGGTATTGGCTTGCACAGCGGCAGCCACGCTGTCAGCACCGGCCACATGGCGGGCAATCAGATCGGCTGTGGGTGTGGTGTTGTCCACCGGCACATCGTAAGAGGTGTTGCTGACAAAGCGGGGCGGCAACTTTTGGGTATCGTCCCCCCAGCCATCGTTCGTCCACATCGTATGGGTGGGCTGGATGTGAGGTGTGACGGAAAGATACATTGTCATGGGTTCGTCGCCCAACACCCGCACCTGGTGGTATTGGTCGGCGAGGGCAATGCACATCTGGCCCGGCCCCAGTTCAGCTTTTTCGCCGTCGATCTCAAATTCGCAACGGCCAGAGAGGATCAGAAAGATCTCGTGGCCCAGATCGTGGGTGTGTCGCCGGGCCACTGCGCCCACTTCAAATTTGAGAAAGCGCGAACGGATTTCGGGCGTAACCAGAATGTTGCGTACATCGGTGCGGAAGTCGTAGACGGTTAATGCCATGTGTAAATTAGGCTCCTGTGTGGTTGATATAAAGCTCTTTACTCCAAGCGCTTGCGCAATTTCGGATCGAGAAAATCGCGCAGCGCATCGCCGATCAGGTTGGCGGACATAATAGCCAGCGTGATTGCCAGCCCAGGAAAGACCACCAACCACCAAGAAGGACGAAAACTGGCAGCCAGGACGCCGCCCAACATATTGCCCCA
>CAMDQF010000308.1 GCA_945905745.1 Litorilinea aerophila | reverse complement strand
GTTCCCAATAGATAATCCTGCAATTCGTTCGCCATCTCGCGCGCCACAGCTATATCTTCCGCCGGGGTAGCTTCTACGGTTGTGCTCAGTCTTGAACTCATTTAATCACGCCTTTCGTGTAGTCATGGTTAGCGAGAATTCCAACGATTTTTGCGGCTTGGACCTGCAATCAGCCAGGCCAGGATCACGCCCGCTGCAAAACCGCCCACATGCGCCTAGATGCCACTTCCCTGTGTCCGCGCTACTGCCTGCGGTGTGCCTAAGCGGTATCATCTGCTTTCTCCCGTCCGACACAGATTAGGCTGAAATAACAGACTTGTACAGATTTTAATCAGCGCTGATCATTCCTTGGCGCGTCATTTGCATCCCACCTGACAATCAGGGGGCCGGACCCACATCGGTCAGCACACCGAATGTGTTGATCTCCAAAGACCAGCGGCTGCCTTCTGTAAATTGGGCTGCCTCGGCTGGATTCTTGATCACATATTCATAGTTTGCGCCATCGGTTTCAAAGACAACCACATATTCCTCGCTGCGCCCGCCAGGACGCTGCTTCTCTGTCACTGTCAAGGCAGGCCATGCGGACGGGACAATCCCTTCCCCGCTGGTGACCAGCGTATCCACCGCCTTCCACTCCTCCACTGTGTACTGGCACCTGTCCGCGTAGACCTGATACTGGCAATCCTGCACTACCTTTCCAAAACCTGTGCCCTGATCGACGGTATAGGGCGTGCCACAGACTTCCACCGAATTGGGCGCGGGTTCGTCCTGGGTGCGCACTACTTCGCTGCGACATTGACCCACGGCAACCCCGGCCGGTATCTCCGTCAGCCAGGCCTCCCGGCGCACAGGCACAAGCGATTCTACGGCCACTCGACGCTGCCAGGTCACATCGCTGACCACACCGACGGTGGCGCTTGTGCGGGTTGCCAAATAGAGGAAGAGGAGCAGCACAAAGCCGATCACGATGGCGACGACAATCATCGTGCGGCTACAGCCGGATGCGGCAGCATTGGGTGGCTGCACCTGGGCTTCCAACGCCGGCCCAGGCACAAGACCAGCCCCGCAGCGGGTGCAGCGGGTGGCGTCGCCGGGATTTTCTGTACCACAAGCCGGGCATTGAATCGGCTTGACTGGCGAATCCCCATAAGCCCCCACCACCCGGCCCGCTTGCCGCTGGGCACCACCAGTCAGGGGAGCGCCACAATTGCGGCAGTTCTGGGCGTCGGCCTGATTGCGGGCGTTGCAATAGGGACAGTGGATATCCGGGGCGCGGGTTGCCTCCGTCACTTTCTGGTCGTCGGTAATAATCGCCCGATCCACGGGCTGGACAAATTCCACATCCTGGGGCTGGGGACGTCCACAGCCGGTACACTTCTTTTCCGGGCCTGGGTTACGGCTGCCACAGTTGGGGCAGACCCATTCCAACTCCACCAGACCCAATTGCTTTTGGCTCATCGCTAAATCCTGAATATGCTGGGAATCCGTGCCGTTGCCTCGGATTTGTCTGGATTGACTCTATCCCATTGGTCGCCTCTCTGTCAAGCAAAACCACCCTGTATCAGCACTTCAAATTTGACAGAAATAGAACGCGGATGACGCTGATTGGACAGATCAAAGCGGATAAAAGCAAAAACCTGCGCCGTAAAATCCGCAAAAATCCGCTCCATCCGTGTGATCCGCGTTCTATATTTGGAACTGCTGACCCTGTATTGACGAGCAGTCAATCCGCCGAGAGCAGGGCGGCCCGGCGATTGCGGTGGCGGCGCAGCAAGAGCGGTGCGGCGGTCACTACCAATACCCCCACCAGCACCACCCCGCCACCCAACAATTGCCGGGGGTTGGGAAAGAGATCAAAGAGCAGGAAGGACCAGAGGATGGCAGCCACCGGCCCAGCGGTCAGCATAATCGAAAGGATGCTCATATCCAGGCGACGCAGGGCCGTGTAGTAGAGTGTGCGGCTGATCGCCACATCCACAGTTCCGGCCAGGATGAGGAGTCCCCAGGCGGTGGGGGTGGCGGGCAGGGCCAGTTCTCCCTGTAGGCCCGCAATGGCAAAGAGGACTGTGCTGGTGAGCAGGAGCCGGTAGAAGAAGAAATTGAGCAGATCCATGCCACCGCCATAGCGCTTGGTCAGGGCGGTGTGAATGGCGTAGATGAAAGTGGAGAAGACGATGAGCAGGCTGCCCACGTTCAGATAATCACCGGGCTGAAAGGTGACGATGACCAGACCGATCAGGGCGATGGCTGCACCCCCTGCCTGCAGCGGCGAGAGGCGCTCCCCCAGCCAGAAGATGCCAAAGGCCAGCCCAAAGAGAATGGAAGTTTTGCCCAGAATGGAGGCTGTGCCGGGGTCGATGAGGGCCACAGCCGAATAGCTGATGGCTGTGCTGACGCCGATGCAGAGTCCGAGGGCGACAAAGAAGGCCCAATGGCGGGTAAACGTGACGATTCTCAGCCGACCAGTCACCAGACCAAAGATGCCCACCTCCACCGTACCGACTGCCATCACCAGGAGGGCGGAGAGAAAGGGGTTGGCATGGGGTAGCATCAGCCGGGCAAAGACGAAATGAAGGCTGTCGATGAGCAGAAGCGCGACAAGCAGCGCGGCACTTTGGGTTGCGCTCGGTTGATCAAGAATGTTGTTTCGTGTAGTCAAAAGTGAGGTCCGTCCACAAGATTGTGAATGTCAAATAAATAGTTGTTTCACTCTACAGCAGATGGAGTAAAGGGGCAACCGCTGCATTGCGAATTGCGAATTGCGAATTGCGGACAGCCCAGTCCCCAGTCCCTATTCCCCAATCCCTTATTTTCGCAGCAAATACCAGCGGCAGGGCTTGCGATCCGGGCGGGCACGGACGATCTCGACGACTGAAAGGGCGGGGGAGAAGAGATCGGTCACTTCGCTTTCGCCCAGCCCCCGGGCATCCGGGTCACTCTCTTCTTCGGGGGATCTGTCGAAAGCGTAGAGGTGGAAATGGCCGCCTGGGGCAAGATTCTCGAAAATTCCATTCGCATAGTCAAAACGAGCGTTGGCGGGAAGGGCGTGAAAACAGCCGATGTCCACAATATAAACCGCGTGACTCCGGGTAAACGGCAGTCGGCTCACATCGGCTTGGACAAAGTGAAGTCGTTGCTGGACTGGCAGGGGGAGGCTCTTCCGGCGTTGCTGGCCCAGGAGCAGGGCAGTGAGGGAGAGATCGACCCCGATAGCGGTGAGTCCCAGCCCGGCCAGATAGGCGGCATTTGTGCCTGTGCCGCAGCCGATATCCACCGCCAGCGCGCCAGGCGAGTGTGGATGCTTCTGCCAGAAATCGACGACTTCGGGAGGGGTGATGCCTGTGTCCCAGGGGCGGGGGCCGCTGCGGTAGCGGGCTTCCCAGGTGGCCCGGCGTTCGTTGTTGTCCATGGGTTGATCGGTATTCCTAACCTGAAAATAGGACGCTGATGGCGCTGAAAAAGATGATTGACGCTGATAAAATCTGCGCAGATCAGTTGTTTCTGCGTGAATCTGCGTCCCGCTTTTCATTGCTGATTGTGCCCCCTAGGGCATGAACACTGATGTGTCAATAAACCTGTAATGCAAGCTGTCAGCTTGCGGCAGCCCGCACTAACAGTGCGGGTTACAATGGACCGCGTCTTATTTTCGTTGCAGATCAGTTGTTTCAACGGGAATCTGCGTCCGCTCTTTCTTCGGCAATCGTCCTGGCTTCTTCAAAGCTCACGAAATCTTCGGTGATGAAGTCGATGATGCGTTCGGCTAAGACAACCGGCGACTCGATCTGCGGACTGTGGCCCACGCCCCGCAATACCTCCAGATTGGCCGCGCCGGGGATGGAGATGAGCATCCGGGTAGTGCTATCCCGATCCACCAGCGTATCCCGCTCGCCCCAGAGCAGAAGTGTAGGCAAAGAGAGGTGACGGGCCTCCTCAAACCGGTTCCAACGGCCCAGGGCACTGGCGATGGCCGTAAAAGCCGCCGGGGCCATGGCCAGCGCATCATCCACCACGGCCTCGAAGAATCGGTCAAACTCCCCAGCACTCATGGTGGGCGGCGGTGTGGTTGGCATCAGGCTGGCCAGGGCCTGGCTGAGCAGCTCCCGATCTTCCCGCATCTGCTCCAGAAGCTGATAACCCTCCAACGGGGTGAAGACGCCCTCGATCGGCGCGCTGTCCACCAGAATCAGACTGCGTAGGCGGGACGGATAGGTCAGGGCATATTCGATGGCAATCGCACCCCCGCTGGAATGGCCCACCAGATCGAAATCTGTCAGCCCCAGCGCATCCACAAAAGCGGCCACGTCTGCCGCCTGCTCGTGGATTTCGTAGCCGTCTGCGCTGGGGCTGCTCCCGCCGCAGCCCCGCAGGTCTGGTGCAATGGCGTAGATTTCGTCGGGAAGGATGGCAAAGAAGGGTTCCCACCAGCGGCTGCTGGCAAAACTGCCGTGCAACAGCAGCATCGGCAGCCCGTCGACGTCACCGTGGGTGCGGTAGTGGAAAGCGAGGCGGGGGGTGGTGAGTGTGGGCATGGGATTTAGAGAGTGGAGACTGGGAATTGGGGATTGGGGATTGGGTGGTGTGATGGACGAGAATTCGCAATTCGCAATTCGCTCATCTTCTCCGCATTTCTCGGCTGGCTTCTTCCTCTTCGGCCAGAAAGATGAGCAGCAGAGCAGCCGCGGCTGCCTCTCGCTGGGGACCTTCCACCCGGCCCGCCTCCTCTTCGGCCAGGATCAGCCCGCCCTGAATGACGACTCCGTCAGGTTCCAACCAGCCCAATTCACCCCCTTCAAAGAGGCCGTGGCTGCGGATCAGCCCGTCGGTTGTGACTGTACCCACCTCTTTTTCGTCGTAGCGGGTGGTGCGCCAGATGTAGATAAGGCCGTCCCGATCTTCTACCCGGCCAATCGGGTAGCCCGTATCCCAGCGCAGGCGTTGGATAACGCCCTCCCTGTCGATAAAGCCGACCTTCTCTTCGCCGCTGCTGCGTTTACGATAGATGTCTGTGCGTTCGCTGTTGGTTGTCATAGGGCTATTTTACCACAAATGGAGAAGTGAAGCGTGAAACGTGGGAAGGTTTTCTATATGGCAAGACCGGCGGCCAGAAGCAGGGAAAAGAGCAGGCTGAGCCGGGCTGTGCCGGCCAGGGCTGCGTTCAGTGTAGGTCCATCCACCTTGACAAGGATTTCACGCAACAATCGCAAGGCCAGAGGCATGGTCAGCCAGGGCAGAAGCACAAGCAGGGAGTAGCCATAGCCCAGCCAGAGCGCCAGGGGCAAACCATAGGCCAGAACGAGCAGAAGCCTGTATTCCAGCCGTGTCCCTGGCCGCCCCAGCATCACGGCCAGGGTTCGTTTGCTGGCCTTGGCGTCGGTCTCGATGTCCCGTAGATTGTTCACCACCAGAATCGCTGTGATGAGCAGGCCGGGGGGAACAGCCGCCACAATCACCGGCCAGGTCAAGCTCAACGCCTGGACGTAGTAGGTTCCACAGACGGCCACCAGCCCGAAGAAGATAAAGACGAAGAGGTCACCCAGCCCATAGTAGCCGAAAGGAAAAGGGCCGCCGGTGTAGAGAAGCGCAGCCAGAATGGAGGCCACCCCCACGGCGAGAATCGGCCACCCCCCCACCTGAATCAGATAGAGACCGTCCAGCGCGGCCAGACCAAAGACTGCCACCATTCCCCAGCGCAGTTGACCGGGGCTGATCAGCCCGCTGGCTGTCACCCGCAGCGGGCCAAGACGCTCGTGGGTGTCGGCCCCTTTGAAAAAGTCGAAATAGTCGTTGGCAAAATTTGAGCCAATTTGGAGGAGCAGCGCGCCCATCAGCGCGGCCAGGGCAGGCAGCAGCGCGAAGGCATTGTCGTGGAAGGCCAGGGCCGTCCCCACCAGCACCGGGGCCAGGGCCGCTGGCAATGTCTTGGGGCGGGCAGCCAGCAGCCAGGCACGCCCAGGAGAGATGGCAGAGGGAGAAGCTGTCATAGGTTCGGTTCCAATCGCTGGGGGTGGAATCAATTCCGCCAGTATCAGTAGATCGCAGTGTGTTGGGTTCGCCTGGCACCTGTTGGGGTGTAGATGCTGATCTCTTGCCAGGCGAACCCAACCTACGATTAGACAGTGTGCGGTCTACTGAGTATAGCTTTATCATCACCCGCTGCCAATCGGCTTCAGATGCGTGGTGCGTGTACCGGTACACACACCACGGCAGAAACCAACTGTTCACTGGCTACTGCTCACTGCTCACTGCGACTACCGGCTGAAAGCGCCGGGCCACGGCCAGGATCAGCCAGAAGATGCCCGCCAACACAAAGACGGCGATGTAGTCAATGGCTGGGATGCGGATGATCTCATTCAACTGTGCCCAGCCCCGCTCGCTGTAGACCCAGATCACACTGGCGACGAAGAGGGCGAGAATGCCAAAGCGGGTGCGCAGGGACAGCCCCAGCCCGTGCATCTGTGTAATGATAAAGAGACCGGCAAAGCCAAAGAAGAACATAGGCCAGATGCCGTTGCCCTGCATCACCGCCACCAGTGTGCCGTGGATGAGGACTGTGAACTCCTGGACAAGCGTCCACCAGCGGTTGATGTGGATGCGGGTGAAGAAGAGGCTGCCCTGCAACAGGAGCAGGAACATATAGAAGAAGCCGATCAGATGGCCGCTGGTGGAGACCGTCGGGTGGTACCAGAAGGTGTAGACCGTGGCCCAGGCAAAGAAGTAGCCGTGATAGGTGCGGGCAAAGCGCACCACTTCTTTGGAGAAGGGGGCGGGCTTGCCGAAGAAAAGCCCCCGTCGCTGGTTCTCCATCACCAACACCCAGACCAGTAGAATGATCACCGAGACCTGGGAGGACCAGATGGAGACATCCTGGGCCAGACCGTCGTACCAGACGTGGGTCTGGACCAGATGGAGGGTGATGAAAAAGGCGTTGGCGGCCAGGGCCCACAGATTGACCTGATGCAGACCGGTGGTGTATTTCGTCTTGTTCTTCTGGGCATAGTAGATGAGCCACCAGAAGGTGATCTGGTGGGCCAGATAGAAGCCCCAGGCCGTGGCCCGGCTCCAGAAGGTCGCCTCGGGCAGCTTCCAATAGTACCAGCTTGCCCCTGTGTCGGGCAGCAGTTGGATGGCGTCCAACCGTGCGCCGATCAGCCAGATCAGGCCGGTGAAGAGGGCGCTGAAGAGAATGCCGCCCCACAGGGCCAGCACATCTTTGCGGGGGAGTTTGCTGCTGGTCTGGACAGATTGTGTCCGGGAATTTCCTGCGGTTGTAACACTCATCGATGGCTCCTGACTTGAAAATAGGACGCTGATGGCGCTGAAAAAGATGATTGACGCTGATAAAATCTGCGCAGATCAGTTGTTTCTGCGTGAATCTGCGTCCCGCTTTTCATTGCTGATTGTGCCCCCTAGGGCATGAACACTGACTTGAAAATAGC
>CAMDQF010000307.1 GCA_945905745.1 Litorilinea aerophila | reverse complement strand
TGATTGCGCGCGAGGGCAGGGTTGTTGGGGTGTGGCGTCGGATCGTACCAGTACAATTGCTGTTGCGCCTGCCATACTTCGTAGGAATAGGCCAGAATGCGCTCAATGGCAAAATCCACACGCTCGTAGACACGCAAAACGATCTGCTGGTCAAAGTTGACTTCGCCCTCAGCGACGCCCACAAAAGCGCCGCGTGGATAGAGCCGAATCGTGTGACTTTGCACCCGACCTGAAGTTTGCAAAAGAGAGTAGACAAAGCGACTGTAACTCTCAAGGGAAGAAAGAGCGCTCATAGCCGGGCAGGGATTGCTTCTGGCTGCAATGTCAAGCGTAGATCAGCCAAAGAAACGCGCTGCTGTGGTTGTACCCACTGCAAAGTCGCGGCCACAAGCCGGTCATACAGTTCTTCCCGGTGGCGTCGGATGTCGTAGCAGGCGGCCCAATCGGCATAATCGCGGCTTTCACGGGGATCTTCATCCCGCAGCTTGCCCATCTGGTACAACTCATAGAAGTAACGCGAACGCAGACCGTAGCGCGATTCGTAATGCCAGAGTTCTTCATCCATCGCGTGAATGTCCTGAATGATATCGATCAGAGTCAAAGTAGCCATCGGCCTCCTCCTACAAAAATCTCGTCGGACTCATCAATTGTCGTTTCATTATAGCCATGCCCAATCCCCTGGTCAAACCAGGCAAAGCGATTGGGATTCTATGCCAGCGCCTTCTCCACCAACCCACGCGCCTCTTCTGGCAAGGCCAACCCCAACGCGGCCGCGTGGCCTTCCGGCGACATCTTCTTCCATGTCTTTTGCAGAATGTCGATGAGTTTGGCTTCGTCGTGCTTTTGGGAGAAGTCGGTGAAGTAGCTTTCCAGAAAGACGAGACAGGCCACATCCTCCAGGCATTGGGCTTCGCTGTCGCGCTTGAGTTGCTCCTTGCGGATCAGCCCCTGGGCACGGCGGATGGTCTCGTCTTCGTAGCCCACTTCGGCCAGAATCGCCCCGGCTGTCTCGGCATGGAAGCGGGCCAGGTTGCTGCGCCAGGCTTTGTAACCTGCCTTGCCCTCCGGGTAGTCGCTGCGTGGACTCTCCCAGCGGCGGATGTGTTGGGCCGCCACAGCCAACCGCAACGCTTCCGACGCGTCCGGGGCGAAGCGGTTCAGCCAGCTTGTCATGCGCTGGCTGTAGAGCAGCTCTTTGGGATATTCCACGCCCTGCCAGATTTCCCGGTTGGGGTCGGCGGCGTTGGCCGCGTCAAAACGGGCGATGGCCTGTTGGAAACGGGGGGATTCGACGGTCATAGGCGGCAGCTCCGGACGGTTGGGTGAGGAAGTTGCAGCCATTTTACCCGCAACCCGCCACAAAAACAACACAGACCCGACGTCTGGAAACGCCGGGTCTGCCATCAAAGGGAAAAGGATAGTGATGTTGTTGGGTCTATTCGAGGCTGCGCTTCAGCACATCGCAGGACTGAACATCTATGGTGGCAGCGACTACGCACCAGGCCGCTCGGCCAGCGTCAATTCCAGACTCATCGCCTGGCCATCGCGCAGAATGTGCAGGGTTACACGCTGTCCCGGAACTGTACTGTTGAAGAGATAGCTCAGCAGGTCCTCGAAGCGCACGACACTTTGTTCGTCAATCCCCACCACAATGTCATCGGCCTGCACGCCCGCACTGTCTGCCGGGCCGCCGGGAACCACCTGGGCTACATAGATGCCCAAGGTATTATCGGCAATCTCGCGGTCAGCCGCCAGGGCTGCGTCGATGGTCTGGCCCGAGAGACCTACGAAGGAGTAGCGATAGGCCCCCTCATCGATCAGCGCAGGCACAATCTTCTCGACTACCGAGACCGGAATCGCAAAGCCCACACCGGAGTTGGCGCGTACAGGCGAGTTGATGGCGAAGTTGACACCCACTACTTCGCCCCGCAGGTTGAGCAGGGGGCCGCCAGAGTTGCCGGGATTGATGGCGGCGTCGGTCTGGATCACATCGGGCAGGGAATAGCGGGGCTGACCGTCGGCCGCGTCGCCGGCGGGGAAGCTGCGGCCCAGCGCGCTGACCACACCCAATGTCATCGTTTCGTCCAGACCAAAGGGGCTGCCGATGGCAACGACGTAATGGCCTTCGTTCAGATCCTTCTGGCTATCCAAAACCAGAGGTGTGACTGTCACGCCGTCGGGGATTGCCACTTTGATCACCGCCAGGTCCGCCTGGGGGTCCCGGGCTACCAGTTCGGCCTTAGCCCAACGGCCGTCGGCGAAGTTGACCAGAATCTGTGTGGCATCGGCGACGACGTGACTGTTGGTGACGATGTGACCGTCGTTGTCATAGACAAAGCCCGTGCCTTCGGACTGGGAAGGCTGCTCCCGCTGGGCTTGGGATCGGGCTTTCGTCGTCACTTGAATGTTGACGACCGACGGCGAAATTGTGTCGTACAAGTCAGCCAGCAGTTGCTGGGTGGGCAGGTCCGGGCTGTCGGTGGTAGCAGCCTGGGCCTGGGACGAAGCGCTGGTGGTCAGCAGCTCCGCTGCGGTGGCGGGGGAAGCCAGCAGGGGCGAACCGTTGCCGAGAAAATGGAATGTGCCCGCGCCGACGCCGACCGCCAGGATGACAACCAGGGCCACTGTGGACAACAGGAGAGAAATTCTTCGATCTTTCATAGCTCTTACACACCTTTCACGTTGAGAATTAGACTACAGAAATCGTAGCTGCAACTGTGAGTATAGGCGGTAAGATCGGTTCAGACCTTTGCAACGGTTAATGGGGAGATTAACCTGATATTATGGAAATGCAGGGTGAAGCGGACGCAGATTTAGGCGGAAACAACAGATTTGCGCCGATGAATCAGCGTCAATTATTCTTTTCAGCGTCATCTGCGTCCCGCCTTTTCAGAACAAAAAACGCCACTCACACCAGACTAAATGTGCGTAGAATTGAGCCGCCGATGAACTCCCGGATGAGGGAGTTGTCAGGGACCATATCCGCGTCGGCCGTGCGCACCCAGCGCAGAAAGGCCAGGAGACGACGGGCCTCCACATAGGCGGGCGTGTCCCACTCAATGCGCAGAAGCAGAGGCTCCACCACATCCCGCAGCACAGCCAGTTCATAGAGCAGCGCCGAGTTGAACATCACATCCGCATTGTTCTGGAAGGGAAAGATGTAGCGCTCCTCGCCCCGGCGCACACTGGCCCAACGCTCAATCGTATCTGCAGCGCTGTAGCCACGAGTGCTGTAGTCCCGGGCAATGCGCCGCAGCAGCCGCACATCGGCGGTAGAGATGCGGTTGTGCCGGTCCATATTGAGGTGGGTGAGGACGCTGACGTAGACCCGCAGGGTAGACTCGGGTGGGATAGCCGCAGTCAGGGCCGGGTTCAGCCCGTGGATGCCCTCCAGAATCAACACCTGATTGGATTGCAGACGCACGGTTTCGCCCACTTCGCTCTGGCCTGTGACAAAGTTAAAATGGGGCATTGTGACCTCTTCCCCAGCCAGCAGACGGGCCAGATGTTCATTGAGCAGGGGCAGGTTGAGCGCGTCGATGGACTCGAAGTCGTAGTTGCCCGCCTCGTCCCGGGGGGTGTGGGCCCGATCGACGAAATAGTTGTCCAGGGAGAGGGCGTAGGGTCGGATGCCGTAGGAGAGCAATTGCACACCGATCCGCTTGGCAAAGGTCGTCTTGCCGCTGCTGCTGGGGCCGGCGATCAACACCACCCGAATACGCCGATAGGCCGCGTTTGCGTTCTCCCAAGTCTTCGCCACCAGGCCGGAGATATGGGCGATACGTCGCTCGTGCAGGGCTTCGCTGATCAGAATCACTTCGGAGATATTGCCCCGGACAATTGCGTTGTTGAGGGAACCAAGATTCTGCAACCCCACCCGCCCCATCCACTCGCCATATTCCTGAAAGACATTTTCCAGCGCGGTGCTGGGCAGGATCGGTTGCAGTTGGCTGGGCTGTTGGCGACGGGGAAAGCGCAGGAGAAAGCCCTTGCCATAGACCGCCAGCCCAAACCAGCGCAGATAGCCTGTGCTGGGAACCATATAGCCGTGGAAGAAGTTTTGCAGTTGGTCCAGGGTGTAGATCGCCAGGTCGTCGGAAGCGCGGTGGGCGAGAAGGGAGACTTTTGATTCGTCGCCACTGGCCGCAAAGAACGCGATCATCTCCTCCACCGAGGCCCGGCGACAGGTGATGGGCAGATCCGCGGCCACCATCCGCGCCATTTCGGCCTGCAACAGTTCCAACTCGGTCAGAGTCAGGAGATCGCGCCCAACCGCCGTGCAATAGTATGCGCCAATCGGGAGGCTGTGCTCGATGGCAATCGCCATCTGGGGGAAGATGCGTTTGGCGGCGGCCAGAAGGAGCAAAGTCAGAGAACGGCGATAGATGCGCCCGCCGTCCGGGTCACTCATCAGGACAACCTCCGCGCTGGTATCTTCCCAGACCGGTGTCGAGAGTTCCCGCAGCCGGTTGTCCAGCAGCACGGCAATCGGCGGGGAGGCAGTCGGTTCATCCGCCATCGCCGCCCAGACAAACTCCAGAATCGGCGTACCCAGCGGGGCTGCGTAGTAACGTTCGCCGATCCGCACCTGGACAGTCTCCCGCTTCTGGCCGGCCAGCGCGGGGGAAATGCCGACCCTTTCGCTCACCCATCCATTGCGAAAGGGGTCATTGGCGATCCATTCTGGCGTTGGCCGGGTGTCAGCCACCGGCTGCTGCCCTCGTTTGTCCACTCCGGCTGCCCTTTGCCCCATTGCTCTCTGCCTTAGAAATACGAAAGAGCGCCGCCACAGACCGCAATCTGTGGTCTGCGCTCATCCGGTCTGCTGCTCAGTTAGACCATTCGTCGTCATCGTCGTCGTCGGCAAGGAGCTCCTCCTCCTCCTCCTCGTCTTCGTCATCGTCGTAGCCATAGAGGCTCTCGTCCAAATCTTCTTCAAACAGGGACTCGTCATCGTCCCATTCCAAATCATTATCGCCGGCCACCGGCGCAACTTCTGTATCCATCTCTTCAAAAGTCAAACAGGCCAGCGTCACCGGTGCGAGTTCGATCTCGTCGATGTCACACCAGCCATTCATCCAAAAGATACAACGTTCCTGAGGACAACGCACCCTCGTCATGCCAATCTCCTCTATTGCCTGGGCTGAGTGGACAGGAAAGGATTGCCCATCCTGGCAAAACCAGCCCGGGCAACCCGCTTGATCCAAATCAGCAATCGGTATGAAGACACACACGAAAGTATATCATACATCGGTTTCAGGTCAACCGTTCGGCCACTTTTTCTTACTATTCTCGTTGCCAATGGGCTGGGAATAGGCTACACTGTAGGGAGTCGAATTGGATTCGGCCAACTCTTTCCCCTATCATCAGGAGTTTTTCAATGGCGAAAAACCAGACAGTCAGCAAAGAGACCGCGTTCGTGCGCGAGACCACAGCCACAGGAAACGGTGCTTCCCAACCCCGTAACGGTGGAAACCAGCAGGACGCCAACCCCCACCTTCCATCGGGCGCACAGCCGCCCCGACCGTCCTCCGCCGGCAACAGCCACCGGGAGACATCGGTCCCCAGTGTCAGCGCCTATGCAGTAGCCCAGTCCCAGTTGGACCGGGTGGCCGCGTCTATGCACCTGGAAAACGATATGCTGGAACTGCTGCGGGTTCCCCAGCGGGAGTTGATCGTCCACTTCCCAGTGGTGATGGATGACGAAAGCATCCGCATATTCACCGGCTTTCGTGTGCAGCACAACACCACCCTCGGCCCCACCAAAGGCGGCATCCGCTATCACCAGGACGTGACCCTGGACGAGTGCCGCGCCCTGGCTATGTGGATGACGTGGAAGTGCGCGCTGATGAATCTGCCCTACGGCGGGGCCAAAGGTGGCGTAATTGTGGACCCCAGGCTGCTCTCCCAGCGGGAGCTGCGGGGCATGACCCGGCGCTATGCCTCGGAGATCAGCCCCTTTATCGGCCCGGAGAAGGACATCCCAGCGCCGGATGTGGGCACGAATGCCCAGATTATGGCCTGGATGATGGACACCTATTCCATGCACAAAGGCTATTCTGTGCCTGCGGTGGTCACCGGCAAACCCATCGCCATCGGCGGCTCTGTGGGCCGGGAGTACGCCACTGGTCTGGGCGTCACCTATACCACCCGCGCCCTGCTCAAACGCAAGCTGGGGCAGAATATCGAGGATGTCTCTGTCGCCGTCCAGGGTTTTGGCAATGTGGGCAGTTGGACGGCCCGCACAATGCACGAACGGGGCGCGACGGTTGTGGCGGTCAGCGATGTGATGGGCGGCATCTACAATTCCAAAGGCTTCGACCCCCGCCATCTGAAAGCCTTTGCTGCGGAAAACGGTGGCAGTGTCGTGGGCTATCCCGGCTCGGACACCTTGACGAATGAGGAGTTGCTGGAGCTAAAGGTGGATGTGCTGGTCCCCTCCGCCATGGAGGGGCAGATCACCGCCCAGAACGCCGACAAAATCCAGGCCCGGGTGATTGCCGAAGGAGCCAACGGCCCCACCTCGCCGGAAGCAGACGAAATCCTCAACGACAAAGGGGTGATGGTCATCCCCGACATCCTGTGCAACGCGGGCGGTGTGGTGGTCAGCTATTTCGAGTGGGTGCAGGATTTGCAGGCATTCTTCTGGGACGAAAGCGAAATCCGCCGCCAGATGGAACGCAAACTGTTGATGAACCTGGACGAGGTGATGGGTGTGACTGTGCGCACGGGTGTAGACCTGCGCACCGCGGCCTATACCATCGCGATCCAGCGCATTGTGGATGCGCTCAAACTGCGGGGCATCTACCCGTAGTGCGTAGTGAGTGAACTGGAAGTGATACCGGTTCACGCACCAGGCGTCCTACCGCAACATTTCCACTCATCCTGCGTAGAGTGTGACAGCGGGGTTCGCCCTGCTCTATACCTGACGGCTACGCCCCAATGGGGCAGAAAGGAACAGATACAATGTCCACCCTCGGCAATCTCATCTGGCTCATCTTTGGCGGGCTGATAGCCGCTCTCGGCTATATCATCGCTGGCCTGCTGCTCTGTCTGACAATCGTTGGCATTCCCTTTGGGATGCAGTCGGTCAAAATCGGCATTGCCTGCCTCACACCCTTTGGCAAGGAAGTGGTGGAGAACAACAACGCCAACAGCCCCCTGCGGGTGATCTTCAATATCATCTGGCTGGTGCTCTTCGGCTGGGAGATCGCCATCGCCCATCTGCTTTCGGCGCTGGTACTCTTCATCACCATCATCGGCATCCCCTTCGCCAAGCAGCACATCAAACTCGTGCCCCTGGCCCTCTTCCCCTTCGGGCGGGAGTTGCGATAGCAGGTATTGGGTATTGGGTAGGCTCTTTGGGATCTCAGGGGGTTGACAAGCCGAAACGATGATGGCGGTGCGCACAATTTTTGAAAAACTGCCCAAATTAGGCCACCGTTTGAAGTCACTGCATTTGTCAACCCCCTGAGA
>CAMDQF010000306.1 GCA_945905745.1 Litorilinea aerophila | reverse complement strand
TCGCTATAATTGGTGGGGCGAGTCTCTTGTTATTTGGACAAATTTTGTGTCCTCTTCCCTAAATTTGCTCAAAAATCAGCGAGAAGTGGGACGAATTCTTGCGTGATTTGCGGAAATCGCCCGTTACGAGATTTTGGCGAAGGTATTGAATCCGGTCAGTCTCCAAATGCACCAGTTTTGCAATCGTCTGATCCACAACCGGACTCTGAAAACCTTTGCTATAAAGGCTCAACAGAGTCTCCAGTCGAGCAATCGTCGCTACTTCACCCATTGTGTACCTCCTCTACAATGCCAACTTCCGCGCAATCGTATCCTTCACCACCCCCGCGTCCGCGGGCAGGTAGACCGGTGGATTGGCAAAACGGCTTTCCACTTCGTCCAGCGTGCCTTCGTGATAGCCCACTTTGAAGGGGGTGAACTTCAGCCCGTGGGCGGTGCTGATGACGACGACCCGCTCGTCCCGCCCGATGACGCCCCGTGCCCGCAGGTTGAAAAGGGCGGCCAGGGCCGTGCCCGTGTGGGGACAGGTGTACATCCCTGTATTGTCGGCGATGGCCGCGGCGTTGGCAAGCTCGTCCTCCGTCACCTGCTCCACCAGACCATTTGTCTCCCGTACAGCCTGCACAGCCTTCTCGTAGCTGACCGGGTTGCCGATCTGAATGGCCGAGGCCAGAGTCTTCTGGGCAGAAATAGAGACCTGTTGCTGAAAACCGTTGCGATAGCTGAGATAGAAGGGGTTGGCCTTTTCCACCTGGGCCGCCACCAGCCGGGGCAGCTTGTGGATGATCCCCAAATCGAGCATCAGTTTCAGCCCCTTATAGAGCGCACTGATATTGCCCAGATTGCCCACGGGAATCACTATCCAGTCGGGCACTTCCCAATCAAACTGCTGGACGATCTCAATGGCGACGGTCTTCTGCCCCTCCACCCGCAGACTGTTCATCGAATTGGCCAGATAGAGGCTGTCGTCCTTCGTCACCTCTTTGACGATCTCCATACAGCCGTCGAAATCGGTGTCCAGGGCCAGGACGTGCGCGCCGTTGGCGATGGGCTGGATGAGCTGGGCCGGGCTGACCTTTCCCTGGGGCAGAAAGATGACCGCAGGGATACCCGCGGCCGCGGCGTAGGCAGCCAGGGCAGCGCTGGTGTCGCCGGTGCTGGCGCAGGCCACTGCCCGCACACTTGTGCCCTGCTGCATCATCTGCTTGACAACGCTGACCAGCACAGTCATCCCCAAATCTTTGAAGCTGCCCGTGTGACTGTTGCCGCAGAGCTTCACCCACAGGTCGGGCAGGTCGATCTGCTTGCCCAGCCGCTCGGCCCAGAAGAGGTTGGAGTTGCCCTCGTACATACTGACGATATTGTCGTTGTCAATCGTCGGGATGACCCACTCCTTTTTGCCCCAGACACCGCTGCCGTAGGGCCAAGTTGTAGCGCCGATACGCCGGTCGATGAGGGTCTTCCACTCGTCCGCCGACTTCTGACGGAGCGCTTCGATGTCGTGGGCCACTTCCAGCAGCCCGCCGCAATCGGGGCAGGTGTAGATGACCTGATAGATGGAGTATTCGCCGGGGCAGCCCCGGAAACAGCGGAAATGGACGGTATTGTCGGGCATTCGGTTCACCGGGGAGAGGGGCGCCAAGCAGCGCAGGGATGGTAATGTCTGCTCATTTTACCACAGGGCAAAAATGGCGGCGAAAGGGTGTGCAATGGATGTACTGATTCCAGCGACTGTGCTATCATTCCCCAAATCCACTCATCCATTCGGAGACACCAATGAACCTGTCCACCCCCGACCACCTGGCCGTCGTCGATCACCTGCTCACCACTACCCGTTCCGTGCGCAAGCGGTTGGATTTCGAGCAGCCCGTCCCGCTGGAAGCCATTGAGCGCTGTCTGGAGATCGCCACCCAGGCCCCCAGCGGCTCCAACCGCCAGGGCTGGCACTTTCTGGTGATCACCGACCCGGCCAAACGCCAGGCCCTCGGCGAACTCTACCGCCGCTCTTTCGACATCTACAACCGGGAGCGCAGCGCGCCGACCGATCCCGCTGCCCAGGCCGAGCAGCGCAAACTGATCGACTCGGCCAGCTATCTTTCCGAAAATATGGGCCGTGCGCCCGTGCTGATCCTCCCCTGCATTTCTGGCAGAGCCGAGAGCGCCGGCGCGCAGGCCGGTCTGTGGGGATCGATTCTGCCCGCGGCCTGGTCGCTGATGCTGGCCCTGCGCGCCCGGGGGCTGGGATCGGCCTGGACGACCCTGCATCTGCGCTACGAGACAGAGGCGGCCCAACTGCTGGGGATTCCCCATACGGTCACCCAGGCCGCGCTGCTGCCCGTGGCCTGGTTCAAAGGCGACGATTTCCAGCCCGCGTCCCGGCTTCCCGCCAGAGAGGTCACCTATTGGGATAGCTGGGGAGAGATCCGCTGACCCTCTATTTCTGCCCTTCGGGCAACCTGTAAAGATATGCCTGCCGACTCTTCACTTCACATTCCAGAGAGAACCCAATGCTCAACGAGACCCAAATCCAACATTTTCGAGACTTCGGCTACACCACCGCCCCTGCGCTCTTCGGCCCCCAAGAGATCGCTGCCATGCGCGCCGAGCTTGAGCGCTTCAAGCGGGATGGGTTGGGGCGCAATGTGGCCACTGCCGGGGATGGGGTCACCCACACCGACGCTGAAGTCAACTATCAGATCATTCCCCTCAACACCAAAAGCAGCCTCTTCCGTGCCCTGCCCTTTGCACCCCAGGTCGTCGCCTGCATTAGCCAGCTGCTCGGCCCAGCCTTTGTGCGCCAACTGGACCAGATTTTCCTGAAACCCGGACGCACCGGCGCGGGCACCGACTGGCATCAGGACAACGCCTACTTCCAGGCCAGCGACCCCACCCAGGGCACGGCTCTCTGGATTGCGCTCCATGACGCCACCCTGGAAAATGGCACCCTGCATGTGCTTCCCAACAGCCATCGCCAGCGTTTTGCCCACGAGCGGGACCTGAGCAGCGATCACCACATCCACATGCAGGTGGACGAAAGCCAGGCCGTGGCGTTGCCTCTGTCCGCGGGCGGCGGGGTCTTCTTCAATTACGGCATAGCCCACTCCACCAAACGCAACAACACCGATCACGAGCGGGCAGGGTTGGCCTATCACTTTCTCAAGACGGATGCGGTGGCCGGGGCGCGGCTGATCGAAGGGGTGGTCCACATTGCGGGTCCCCAGGCCACGGGTGGAATGCAGGAGTATGGCGAGCGGGTGGCGGAAGAGTGGGAGCAGGAAGTGGCGCAATTGTTGGGATAATCAGTAGACCGCAGACGGTGGACCACCGACCGCTCCCGACCGCTTCATCTATTGCGGTCCGCTGTCTGTGGTCTACTGACTATTTCACAACGCAAAGCTGCAAAGACGCAAAGCTGTTCTCTGCCCCCTTCGCCTCTTTGCACCTTTGCGTTAAATTTCAATATCTGCTGATCATTACACAGTTTGTCAGGATGCTAAGGAACCAATGAACCTTCCAACGCCCCACGCCAGAATCGCCGCCCTGCAAGACCGGCTGCGCCAGCAAGAGGTCGCCGCCTGGATCGTCCCCAGCGCCGACCCCCACCAGAGCGAATATGTGGCCGAACACTGGCAGGATCGGGCCTGGTTCTCCGGTTTCAGTGGCTCGGCAGGCACACTCGTTGTCACCCAAAGCGCGGCGGGGCTGTGGACCGATCCCCGCTATCACCTGCGAGCCGAGAGCGAACTGACCGGTTCTGGGATTCGTCTGCACCGGGGCGGACTGGCGGGCGTGCCCTCCTATGCCGAATGGCTGGCCGAAAATCTGGCAGAGGGCGACCGGCTGGGCTTCCACGCCGAGCGGATGTCCATCGGCGAAATCGAGCGGCTGACACGGGCGTTTGGTCGCAAGGAGATCGAATTCTTCACCCACTCCGACCTGGCGGGGAGTCTGTGGACGGATCGGCCACCCCTGCCCGCTGGCCCTCTGCGGCTCTACGCCGAGCACTTTGCCGGGGAGAGCCGCCGGGAGAAGCTGGCCCGCATCCGCGCCGAATTGGCACAAGCGGGCGTGGATGGCTATCTGCTCACAAGCCTGGACGACATCGCCTGGACATTCAACCTCCGGGGCAGCGATGTGGCCTACAATCCGGTGGTCATTGCCTACGCCCTTATTTCACTACACGAAGCCACTCTTTTCGTCCATCCGGCCAAAGTGTACCCCACCAGCCGCGCCGCCCTGACTGCCGACGGCATTTCCCTGCTAGACTACCCGCAGATTGCCCCCTTCTGGACCAGTCTTCCGGCGAACAGTCGCGTGCTCATCGATCCGGCCAAAACCAGCTATCATTTTCTGGCGACCGCACCGGAAGGCTGCCATCTGCAGCGGGCCCAGAGCATCGCGGCCCGGCTGAAGGCGGTCAAGAATGCGGCGGAGGTAGAGGGCTTCCGCCGCGCCCACCTGCGGGATGGGGTGGCGCTGGTGCGCTGGCTGATCTGGCTGGAAGAGGCTGTGCCGACGGAAAGTCACACAGAGATTATGCTGGGCGAAAAGCTGGCCGAGTTGCGCAGCCAGGGCGAACACTACCGGGGCGAGAGCTTTGGGACGATCACCGGTTATGGGCCAAACTCAGCGGTGGGCCACTACAGCCCCCAGCCCGCAACGACGCCGATTGTGCGCCCCGCCGGTCTGCTGCTCAGCGATTCGGGCGGCCAGTACGAGGACGGCACCACCGACATCACCCGCACGCTTGCCCTCGGTCCGCCCAGCGCGGAAGCGCGTCAGGTCTACACGACAGTCCTCAAGTGTCACATCCGCCTGGCCACGACCCGCTTTCCCCAGGGCACAACCGGCAGCCAGTTGGACGCGCTGGCGCGGGAGTTTCTGTGGCGGGAGGGTTGGAACTGTCGCCACGGCATCGGCCACGGGGTAGGCCACTTCTTGAATGTTCACGAAGGGCCACAACGCTTCAGCACAGACAATCGGGTGGCCTTGCAGCCGGGAATGGTCACGTCCAACGAGCCGGGGGTCTACTTTGCCGGGAAGTTCGGTGTGCGCCTGGAGAATCTGCTCCTCTGTGTGGCCGACAGCACCACCGACTTCGGCGACTTCTACCGTTTCGAGACTCTCGGCCTCTGCCCGTTTGATTTGGCTTTGGTGGATTCCGACCGATTGGATGAAAATGAGCGGGGCTGGCTGAACGCCTATCACCGGACAGTCTATCGCGCGCTTGCGCCGCTATTGGAACCGGCAGAAAGTCGCTGGCTGCAAAAAGCCACGCGAGCCATTTGAGAAGGAGTGAAGCAATGGAAATTCGCTCGGTACAGCCTTCCGATGCTGCTGAATGGCTGCGTATGCGGCTGGCCCTCTGGCCGGATGAGCCAGAAAAAGAGGCCAGGGAGATCGCCGATTTCTTGGCAAGCAAACGGCTGCCATTTGTGGAAGCGGCATTTGTCTGTCCCCGGCCCGAGGGCGGTCTGTGCGGGCTGTCGGAAATCGCCATCCACGCCAAGGCCCCTGGCTGTGTCACCGACCGCATCGGCTATCTGGAGGCATGGTACGTGGACCCGGATGTACGCGGTCAGGGAATCGGGCGTGCGCTGGCCCAGGCTGCCGAGAATTGGGCACGGGCAGCGGGCTGTCAGGAAATGGCATCCGACACAAACCCGTCCTATCCGCTCAGTCCGGCAGCCCACGCGGCTATGGGCTATGCGACAGTCCAGTGGCATTTCCGCAAGGAGCTTTGATGAGCCAACCCGATCTTTCACCGCCCTTTTGCCTGGAAACCGAGCGGCTGCTGCTGCGGGATTTTATCGAAGAGGATTGGGCGGCCATCCACGCGCTGAGCCGGGAAGCCAGCGTCACCGCATTTCAGAGCTGGCTGCGGCTGGACGATGAAGAGGCCGCCCGACGCTGGGTGGGAGGCACAATCTTCCACAACGGGCTGCGGCCCCGTCACGCCTACAACCTGGCCGTGTCACTCAAGGCTAGCGGGCAGGTTATCGGCTGGCTGGGCTGGGGTAAACCGAGCCGGCAGGAGTTGGGCGATCTGGACTTCGGCTATGGCCTGTCGCCTGCCTTTTGGGGGCAGGGGTTGATGAGCGAAGCCTTGGCCGCAGCGGTCGATTTTATGTTCCGGGTGCAGAAAGCGGAGGTGGTCTTTGGAGAATGCGACAGCGTCAACATCGCCTCGGCCCGGGTTATGGAAAAGGCCGGGTTGCGGCTGGTGGCGGAATGGAACGAGGTAGACGAAGAGAGCGGGGCAACAGTGAAAATGCAACGCTACGCAGCGACGCGCAGCAAATTTCTGGGGGATGGATCCTTCCTATGACAACAAGTTCAAATAGAACAGTGATTATTGAGATGGAGCGAGTTGTGCTGCGCCAATTAATGGCAGCCGACGCACCCGCACTCTACGCCATCTTCTCCCACCCGGAGGTGATGCGCTACTGGGCTTCGCCCCCGTGGACTTCTATCACCCAGGCCGAGGAACGGTTGGCACGCGCACAGAATGGTTATCGCTCGGAGGAGGGGTTTCAGTGGGGAATCGAGCGCAGGGAAGATGGCGATCTCATGGGCACATGTTCGCTCTTCAGTTTCAATCGGCCCAGCCGCCGCTGCGAGATCGGCTACGCACTGGGCCGTCCCTATTGGGGCCAGGGCTACATGGGCGAGGCGCTGCGGGCACTGGTGGCCTATGCCTTTACGACACTGGACCTGAACCGGCTGGAAGCGGACATCGACCCGCGAAACACTTCTTCTGCAAAAACGCTGGAACGGCTAGGCTTCCAAACGGAGGGCTTTCTGCCCGAACGCTGGATTGTGGGCGATGAGGTGTCGGATACCTGGTTGTACGGTCTGCTACGGCGCAATTGGCAGAAAGATGGACGCAGATGACGCAGAAACCACTGATTGCCGCTGATTTTATCCGTGCGAATCCGTGACTATCCGTGTCCTTTGTTTGCATTCAGAGTACGTAAAAATGTTGACCGTCACTGACCCATTACTACAGCAGACGCTTGCCGCACACCAGGCCGAGCGGGACAGATGGTTGGCCGCCACCCGCGGCCCAGTTGGAGAGCGACGAACGGGTGGACGCGGCTTGGCTTTTTGGTTCATTGGGCCGCGACGACGCGGACGAATTGAGCGACATCGATCTCTTTGTGATCGTCAACGACGCAGAGTTTGACGGGTTGATTGCCCAGCGCTACGACTTTCTGGCCCAGATTGCCCAGCCGCTGCTGGTGTTGGAAGCGCCGCAAAACTGGCCGCCGGGCGGTGTCTACAATATGGCGCTCTATCCCGGCGCGTTTGGCCCGCACCAGGTGGACTGGTATTGGGTGCGCCGCTCCGCAGCCGAATTGCCCGCCGAGACCCGGCTGCTTTTCGACCGCATTGACCTGCCCCGTCAGGACAGCCCCACCTATTTTGACTACGCGCCCGTGCCGGAGCGGACAGCGGAGGAGGAGGCGACACAGAACGTCAATGGGTTTTGGGTGATGTGGCTGATTGCCTGCAAATACATCGCCCGCTA
>CAMDQF010000305.1 GCA_945905745.1 Litorilinea aerophila | reverse complement strand
GCCATCTGCGCACCACCGCGTACGTCTGCCTGATCGTTCATATAGGCTTGGACGGCCAAGTTCAGTTTTTGAGCTTGTACACCGCGCAACACCCACTGCTTCAACAGCGCAGCCTCGGAAACAGATGTCTGCGCGCTCAACCGTGCAATCTCCGCGGATTCGTCTCTGCTGAGGCGGATGGATTTGGTGATAGTCTGGCTCATTGGGGTCTTCCTAAGTCGCTATTTTGACTTCGCGTAAACTCGTATACTACTTGCTCCGCCTTGCTCAATAAACGAGGACTGGTAGTTGAACGCAACCGCTTCAAATAACCAAGCACAGCGGCTTCGGTAATCTTGCCTTGGGTGTACAACAATACACAGAACTCAGGCACACTGACACAAAGAATGCCGAGTGTCTGGGCAAATTGTAACGGGCGTGAATCATTGATCAGCAGCACCCAATCTCGTTCCTGGGCCAGTGCAATGGCGTGCGCTTCACCAACCCCATACAGATCCAAGGGTTTTCCTGGCTCGGCCAAATGTAATCTGCCATCATCCCGCATGACCCGAAAGAGCATCGCTTGTGGATAGATCAGCGCTGTGACTTCCGGATCGGTAGTGACGATTTCATTTGCCACTGTCTGGCAATAATGGATACGAAAGAAGTCAAACAAATAGGGGACCACGCCAATTTGACAGGCCATCACCCAAAAGGATGTGTCGAGAGAAGCATTATGAATCGCCATGATTCAAATATATTCCATTCTGCTATCGTTGTCAATAGCCTCACAGGAGAAACGAAGCATTGATGAAGACAACGAGCGGAATTCATTTACAATTCGCAATTCACAATCCACCACTCACAATTTCTTGAATCCTTCCCCCTCCGCTACAATAAACGGATGGGGGGGGATGTGTCCCGGTGGGCGCCCTGGTCTTCAAAATCAGTGGCAGGTGGCGCAGAGCCGGCTGCGGTGGGTTCGACTCCCACGCCCTCCCGCTTGAAGGTGAAGGGGTGACAAGGAGGTCCACCTTCCACCTGCAACTTTCCACTTTCCACTTTCCACTTTCCGCTTTCCACCAGCTACCCTATGGAAATCAACTTCTTTGACGACAGCGCGACTCTGCGCTTTGAACATATCCTCATCTACCCCTACCCGGACCTGCGGCGGCTCTGGGTGCGTATCTGGCTGCCCGCGTTGCTGGACGGGGACGCGCCCAATGTGGAGCTGCGGCTGATCAACCCGGACGGCAGCGAGAACAACAGTCTTGTCCTGTTGGCCCAGACCGACACCAAACTCAACAATACTTTTCATCTGAAAGACCCCATCCCTGGCGCGTCCTATCGGATGATTGCCGAGTTGTCGGTAGGATTCAACGCCGACGCAAAAACAGTAGACCACCAGGAGTTTCCCCTGCTGCTGGAATTTCGGGACCCGGAATCTGGGCAGCGGGGCTTCGGCATCGGCCTGGACGAGTGGTTTGCCGACGAGGCTGAGAAGAGTTAGTGAACTCCTGCCCCCTGTGCGGTGGCACTGTTCACCCGGAACTGCTGGCAAAGACGACCACTCCCACCCTGCCCATAGGCCGTTTGATCCAACAAGACTTTCCGACCTGGCAGCCCGCCAACGGTCTCTGCCCAAACTGTGCGCTGACCTACGCCCGCCGCCACGCCCACACCCGTTCCCAGCGCCCCCTCAACGCCCAGACTTTCCCCCGCACCACCTTTCCCTACTATCACCCATTGGAATACGGCCTGTTGGGGTTGACCCAGCGCCTGCCCCACCACCCCGGCTACACGGGCCGGGGCGTCACCATCGCCTTTCTGGACAGCGGATACTATCCCCACCCGGATTTGGGCGAGACGGTCGATCCGAGCCTGGACATCGCATCGCTTGACACCGACCTATCCCGCATCCGTCTGGCCCTGGAAAAGCGACCCAATCGCATCCGCCAATACGTCAACCTGGCCGAAGGGCACGAGGGGGTGGGGGTAGATGCGCCCAGCCTGTGGAGCGACGCGGGCAACTCCTGGCACGGACAGATGACGACGGTCATTGCCGCGGGCAACGGTCAACTGAGCAACGGGCTGCACCGGGGCTATGCCTCCCAGGCCGGTCTGCTCCCCATCAAAGTCGGGCGGCCCAGCGGCAGCATCCCCGAAGATGACATTCTGGGCGGGCTACAATGGCTCTTGCGGGACGACAACTGGCAACGTTATGGGGTGCGGGTGGTGAACGTGAGCGTGGGCGGCGACTTTCCTCAGCCCTGGTGGGAGAACCCGCTCTGTCTGGCCGTGGAGGAGCTGACCCGCCGGGGGGTGCTGGTGGTGGTGGCTGCGGGCAATTCCGGTCAGGAGCGGCTGCTGGCCCCAGCCCAGGCCCCCTCTGCGCTGACTGTGGGTGGCAGCGACGACGCCAACCGGCGCTGGCGGATGGATCGACCGGGCGAAGTGGGCGGTCTGCGCCTCTACCATCACAGTTGGGGGAAAACCGCTGTCGACTCCTGGCTGATTCAGAAGCCAGAGATTGTGGCCCCAGCGGTCTGGCTGGCGGGACCGATTCTGCCTGTCAGCCCCCTTTTCCGGGAGTTGTGGGTGTTGGGTCGGGCCTGGGAAGCGCTGCAAAATGGGGACGTCGACGGGGCGCGCCAGATTCTGGATGAGTGGCATTCGGTGCTGAAGTTGACCTGGGCCATCCGCACGACCAGCGACGAGGCTGTGCGCGAGGCGCTGCTGCTGCGCATGAATCCCCACAAGTGGGTTCACCGCCACGCCCAGCACGTGGACGGCACGAGCGTAGCCGCGCCGCTGGTGGCCGCCACCGCCGCCCAGATGCTGGAAGCGAACCCGAAGCTGACCCCCTATCAATTGAAGCAATTGCTGGTGGAGAGCAGCCTGCCCCTGCGCCATCTGCCCGACGAGCAGACAGGCCACGGGCTGTTGCAACCGGGGCGGGCAGTCGCGCTGGCCCTGCGTCGTCACGGCGGCCTTCTGGCCGGGCTGCCCGTCAGCGGCATGCAGATTTCTGATGACAGTTTGCGCAAATTGGGGATTGGGGTTAGAGTAGCGGTAGACGCTCCCGCTGTGGAGTCCCCTGCAAAGGCCGGTTCCCCCACCGACGAGTCAGAACGCCTCATTTATTTGGGAACCCATGCGCCCCAAGCCCGTTCGGTCAGTCTTGTCGGCTCATTTAATCGTTGGCAACCGGAGCATCTTTGTCTGGAAGAGACGCAAAACGGCTGGTGGCACGGTGTCTTTCGCTTTCCGGCAGGCGAGCATTTGGGCGCAAGCTGCTACCGCTTTTGGGTGGTGGACGGAGAAAGCGGACGCGGGGAGTGGCTGGTGGATGGGGAGAATCCGGTGCAGGCCGAAAGTGGCTTTGTCACAGGGCATAGTGTGATTGGATAAGGACGGACGATGAATAGAGAATATCACAGTTGGTACAGCCCCCGGCTGAATCGGGAGATGGAGCTGCTGGTCTTCGGTCACAGCGGCGCGCGGGTGATTGTCTTCCCCACCAGCCAGGGACGCTACTACGAATTTGAAGACCGCAAAATGGTGGATGCCCTGCGCAAACACGTGGAGGAGGGCTGGCTGCAAATTTTCTGCGTGGACAGTGTGGACGCCGAGAGCTTCTACGCCAAATGGGCACACCCGTCGGGGCGCATCACCCGCCATTTGCAGTACGAGGATTACGTCATCAACGAAGTGCTGCCCCTGACCCGACAGATGAACGAAAATCCTTTTCTGATTTCCATGGGGGCCAGCTTCGGGGCCTATCACGCCCTCAACATCGCCCTGCGCCATCCCCAACACTTTGGCCGGGTGCTGGCCATGAGTGGCAAGTACGATATGACCAGCTTTTTCGACGGCTATTACGACGAAAATATCTACGCCAATACCCCAATGCACTACGTGCCCCATCTCTCCGATCCCGGCCACATTGCCCGCTTGCAGGGGCTGGACATTATCCTGGCTCTGGGCCGGGAAGACCCCAACATCGAAGAAAACCGCCGTCTGAGCGGTCTGCTCTGGGAGAAAGGCATCGGCAACGCGTTACGGGAGTGGGACGGCTGGTCGCATGACTGGCCCTATTGGCAGCAGATGGCGCAGATGTACATTGGCGGGGCATAGGGGATATTGGGTATTGGATATTTCGTAGAAGCGTTAGTCGCTCGCCCGGGAAACGTGAAGCGTGACCAACGACGCAAGACTAGCGCAGGTTGAGTAGGCTGGGGCTTTTTCCAGCCGTATCGAAACCAAGCGGGTGACCCATCAGAATGGGTAGACTCCTAACTGTTCGTCGATCCGTTCGCTTGATTTCGATACGCCTCGCAGACGCAGAATCCGAAGGATTCTGACGGCTACTCAATCTGCGCTCACTGGTCGGGCCTGTACGCAATGCTCAGAAGATACGGCGCAGGAGAGAATCGGGCACCCGGCTGCGCAGGTGTGGATAGGCTTCGAGGAGGCGGGCGATGTCGGCTAGGTCTTTTTGACGTTTGCTGGCTCGTCGCGTTTCGTCGGAAGCGGCCCAGACTTTGCCCTGTAACACATCTTCCAGGCTGGCAACGGGCAGAGTCAGGCCCAGAACTTCCTGGAGTGTGGCCCGTTGGGGAAAATCGGTGTAGCGCGGGTCGGTCTGAATCTGCACCCGCAGGTCCGAGCCGCTTTGATAAACGTTCAGGCTGTGGGGGAAACGACGGACACGGAAATGGCTCTCCACTAGCCGTTCCACTTCGTCCAATTGGCTGGCGGCGATCACCAGATCCAAATCCAGGCTGACCAGCGGATCGACAAAGGCATTGACCGCCTGCCCGCCGATGACGCAATAGCGAATCTGGTGGCTGGCGAGCAGATCGAGTAGACTTTCGAGCAGATCGGTTGTGTCCACGGTGACTGTCTTCCAATAGGCAAGCGCTTGCATTGGGCCATTCCTTCCGCCCATTTGAGCGGAACAAAAATCTGTGATTGAATCTATTGTAATGCAGTTCGTCTGCCACGTAAAGGATGGAAGAAATGAGCAATCCAAAAAAGATCGGTCTGTTGGTGGGGCGAGAGTGGAGCTGGCCGCCGGCTTTTATCGAAGAAGTCAACAGACGCAACGCCGGTGTGGTAGCGGAGTATGTGCAGTTGGGCGGGACCCGGGCCAACGAAGCCTGCGACTACGCGGTGATTATTGACCGCATCAGCCACGAAATCCCCTATTATCGGACGTATTTGAAAAACGCGATGCTGCAAGGGGCCTATCTGATCAACAACGCCTTCTGGTGGAGCGCGGACGACAAATTCTTCGGCACTTCTCTGGCCGACAAGCTGGGCGTTGCCATCCCCAAAACCATGGCCCTGCCCTCGCATAGCTACATCGAAGGCGTCGTCAGCGAGAGCCTGCGCAATCTGGTTTACCCGATGGACTGGCAGGGGATCGTGGAGTACATCGGAATGCCCGCGATTTTGAAAGACGCCTGGGGCGGCGGCTGGAAGCACGTCTATGTGGTTCACTCCTTGGACGATCTGATCCACTACTACAACCAGACCGGCACGCTCTGTATGATGCTCCAGGAGTTCATCCACTGGGACAAATTTGTGCGCTGCGTCTGCATCGGCCAGGAAAACATTCAACCCATCCAGTATGACCCCGGCGAGCGCAAATATCACGTCAACGACGACTACCTGTCGCCGGAGCTGCGGGAGCGCATCATCCAGGATGCCCGCACCCTCAACCGGGCGTTGGGTTACGACATGAACAGCATCGAATTCGCCGTGCGCGACGGCATCCCCTACGCCATCGACTTTACCAACCCCGCGCCGGATATGGACATCAACAGCCTGACGCCCCACTACTTTAATTGGGTGGTGAAGGCGATGGCCGATCTGGCGATTGACCGGGCCATCAATCCGCCGCCGCAGAAAGAGCGGATGGGCTGGGCGGATTTCATTCGTTCGTGACTGTCACCACCACCTGCTGGTCGCCGGAAGTGGGCAGGCTGAAGGCGGCGCTCATCGCCTGCAGGTCCCCGTCCTCTGTGTCGTAGACCTGCCAGCGGAAGGGGCCTGTGCCGAAGTCCTTCTCCGCCACCTGCCAGTACACCTGTCAGTTGGTAGCCTACCTGTGCTGACTCTCTGCATCGTGCCGGGCGCTCATATAGAATGCCACTTCACGGTTACGTTCGGGGCGCAGGAAGCTGACAACAAAATAGCCTCCGGGTAGTTGTTTCCACCCACCCGGAGGCTATTTGGGCTAAGTGCGAGAACCACTTAGGAACGGCGATCAAATAAGTTGGTAAGCTGCGTGAACGTTTTGAGTGAATTTATTCTGAAGTTCATCAAGTTATTTAGTCGCCAATCCTTACTGCACCGTCACCGTCACATTGTCCAGCCCCCAGCTCTCGTCAGAGATTATTTGCAGACCCAGGGCCGCAAAGTCGAGGGTGAGCGAACCACCGCTGTGGGCGAAAGTGCGTTCGATGTGATAGACCGCATCCATCGGCCAAGCGGCGAAGATGTAGCCCAGGCTGTTGGCAGCCGCCGCGCCGGTCTGCGCCGGATGGTCGCCGCCGGGGAAGTTGCCCGGGTAGGCCTGCGGAAACTCGAGAATGTTGGCAAAGGTCGTATCGAGCAAGGTTTGCCCGTTTGCCTGCAACATCCAACGGTCTGGACCCAGTGCCCCAGTAATGCCATCGGGCGTCATCCCAGCATAGACCGCGGCTGCGCTGGGGAAAACCGTTTGGTTGCCGTCCCAACTGCGAATCACGTAGAGGTCGAAGGCCACCGTCGCCTGGGTGTGGGCGGGTAGAGCGGCGAGATTCAGCTTGACCGTCTCATTGCCGAATTCGCCCAGGAAGCGTTGGCCGTTGGGTGCTGCGCCGATACTCTGTTGCAGCCAACTCTCTCCTGCGCCCTGTGAAAAGTCGTTGGTATAGACCTGCTTTGGATCAGAACGAATCGTGGGCAGCCAGCGGTAATAGATTGTGCGCAGAGCGGGACCGCCCGGATCGACGATGACGCCGTTGGCGCTCAGGTCGCTGTCGCCCCGGTTGCCGTCCACAAAGTGGAGCGTCACCCGGTTGCCGACGATGATAGCCCCGGTCTCACCGTTATAGGTGAACTCGTACCAGTGGTTCGTCGGGTCGTCGGGGGTGGGGCCGTACTTCCAGTACTCTGCTGGCGGCGTTCCCGCATGCAGGATGAGCGTCACCGAATAGGCGCTTCCCACAGTCACCGACACCTGGAAGGTGAACAGGCCCTGGGGCAGAGCGACGCCGGCCGGCGCGGCCACAGTGGGCGAGATGGCCTGGACCGCTTGCAGCCCAACCCCGCCGCTGGAGACCAGCGTCACATAACTGCCGTTCACGGCATTGGGCAACGAGGCCACGTCCGACTGCTCCCGATCCGGGATGCCGTCGCCATTGCCGTCGCCCTTGCCGCCGCCGGGGCTGGGCACGCCGTCCTCGATGCTATTTTCCACATCGTCCGTGTCCACATCGGTGGCCGTCGGTGTGGGCGTCGCGGTTGCCGTGGCGGTGTTGGTGGACGTCGGCGTATTCGTCGGCGTCGCGGTCGCCGTTGCAGTATTGGTGGGCGTCGGGGTATTCGTCGGCGTC
>CAMDQF010000304.1 GCA_945905745.1 Litorilinea aerophila | reverse complement strand
CGACAACTGGCCCACCACACGTGGAGCGAAGTGGCCGCCCTGGACAAGCGCGAGGGCGTTGTCATCCTGCCCATCGGCGCGGTGGAGCAGCACGGCCACCACCTGCCCCTGCTCACCGATACGCTGATCGTCAACCGGATGTTGGACGCTGCCCTGGCCGCCCTGCCCGACGACGTGGCCGCCTGGGTGCTGCCCACCCTTCCCTACGGCAAAAGCAACGAACACACGGGTTTCCCCGGCACAGTCAGCCTGCGCGCCGAGACGCTGATGGCCGTCCTCCACGACATCGCCCGCAGCCTGGCCGACGCCGGTTTTCGCCGGCTGGCCTTCCTCAACGGCCACGGGGGCAACAACGCGCTGCTGGAAATGATGGCGAGAGAGATTCGCGCTGCCACCGGGCTGCTCTGCTTCTGCCTGCAACCCGCGCTCTTTATGGACCCACCCTTCCCCATCTCCGACCAGGAGCGGCGGCTGGGCTTCCACGGCGGCGAATTGGAGACATCCCTGCTGCGGTCGATTGCGCCGGACCTGGTGCAGATGGAACGGGCCGTGCGCCACTACGCCGACTACCCGATCCCTGCTCCCTCTCCTGAAACGGGGGAGGGTCGGGGTGGGGGTCTCTTCTTTTTTGGACCCGCCGCCTCAGCCTGGCTCAGCCGGGACTGGAGCGAAAGCGGCATCTTCGGCGACGCCACCCTGGGCACGGCGGGAAAAGGCGACGCCCTCATCGCCGCCTCCGGTCAGCGCCTGGCCGATCTCATCCGGGTCATCAGCACCTTCGAGACGGCTCGCTGATTCCCCCTTTTGCCTTCCCCTTTTGCCTTTTGCCTTTACGAGGTATCGCCTGTGGACTGGCTTCTGACAAACGCCCGTATCCCTGACCAGCCCGAACCGGTGGACATCGCCATCGCAGACGGACGCATCGCGCAGATCGCCCCGGCACTCTCCCTCTCTGCCGATAAGCAATGGGAACTGGCTGGCCGCGTTGTCCTGCCCGGTCTGGTGGAACCCCATGTCCACCTGGACAAAACCTACCTGAACAGCAGCGGTGACTTCCCCAACCGCAGCGGCACACTGTTGGAAGCGATTGACGTCTGGCTGGCGGTCAAGAAGCAGCGCAGCACGAGCGAAGTTAAGTCCGCGGTGCGCAGGGCGCTGCGTGCGGCCATAGCCCACGGCGTCACGGCCATGCGCTCCCACGTGGACACGGAAGAAGCGTCGGATTTGGAGACCCTCGCCGCCATTTTGGAAGTGCGCGAGGAGTTTCGCCACGCCATCGCCCTGCAAATCGTCGCCCTGGCCTTTGCCGGAACTTCGCCCATTATCGACCGCACAATGGCTGACGCGTTGGCGATGGGCGCGGATTTGGTGGGCGGTGCGCCTGCGCTGGTCCCGGACCCGGCGGCCAGTCTGCACGCTGTCTTCGCGCTGGCCGAGCGCACGGGAAAACCGATTGACCTGCACATCGACGAGACCGAAAACCCGGCCAGCCAGACCCTTTTGACGCTGGCAGAGATGACAATCGCGGCGGGGATGCAGAGGCAGGTGACAGCCGGCCACTGCTGCTCCCTGGCTTTTATGGACGAGGCCAACGCGGGCCGGGTCATTGAACGGGTGGCCGCGGCGGGAATCAGTATTGTCACCCTCCCCTCCTGCAATCTGGTGCTGATGGGCCGGGGAATGCGGCCCGCACCCCGGGGCGTCACTCGCGTCAAAGAACTGCTGGCAGCGGGCGTCAATGTCTGCGCCGGTTCCGATAACGTCCAGGACCCCTTCAACCCCTTCGGCAGCTACGACCCGCTGCAATCGGCCCAACTCGCCGCCCACACCGCACACATGACGGGCGCAGACGAACTGGCCGCCTGCCGGGAAATGGTGACAGGTCGGGCCGCGGCCGCGCTTGGGCTGAAGAGCTATGGGCTTCGGGTGGGCGCGCCCGCCGATTTGGTGGTGCTGGACGCCTTAGACCCGCAGGAGGCGGTCACCGCGTCGCCGCCCCGGTTGGCAACTTTCAAAAACGGGCGGCTGATCGTCCGCATACAGACGGAGCAACTATGGAATTGATCCTGCGCAATGCCCAAACCCACAACGGGCCACGGGTGGACATCGCCATTGACGGCGGCAAAATCACGGCTATCGAACCCCGCATTGCCGCCAGCAGCCAGACCGAAATCGACGCGGGCGGGCGGCTGACCATCCCGGCCTTTGTCAACGGCCAACTCCACGCCTGCAAATCCTTCTGGCGGCGGCTACTGGCCCAACTGCCGCCGGAAGTGCAGGCCTTGCCCCCTTTTCAGGCCGCGGCCCACGTCAAACGGCTCTACACCGCCGACGAAATCTTCCAGCGGGTGGACGAGGTAATGCAGCTTGCCATCCGCCACGGCAGCTGCGCTATCCGTCTCTTCGCCGATGTGGATAGCGATGGCGGGCTGGCCCCGGTGGAGGCTCTGCTACGCCTGCGGGAGAAGTACCGGGCGTGGCTGACTGTGCAGGTGGTGGCCTTTCCCCAGGACGGTTTCGCCACGCCAGGGACGGAGAAGCTGATGCGTCGGGCGTTGGGGATGGGCGCTGATCTGGTGGGGGGCATTCCGTGGATTGAGGCGGGCACAGCCGCCCAGCAGCACCACACCGAGCGCTGTTTTGCCCTGGCCGTCGAATACGACCGGGACCTCCACTTCGTCTGCGACGACATCGCAGATCCGGCCTCCCGCTCTCTGGAAATGGTGGCCCGCCAAGCGATTAGCCGCGGCTGGCAGGGACGGGTGGCGGCCACCCAATGTGCGGCCCTGGCCTTCTACGACGACGACTACGCCGCGCGGGTGATTGGGCTGGTGGCGGAGGCGGGGATGACGATTCTGAGCAACAGCCACGTCTCCCTCATCGCCACGGAATTCCCAGATCGCCAGCCCTGGCCGCGCAGCATCACCCGCATCCGCCAACTGTTGGAGGCGGGCGTGCCTGTGGCCTGCGGCCAGGACGACATTGATAATTGGTTCTACCCTTTTGGCCGCAACGACCTGTTGGAAGTGGCCCAGTTTATGGCCCACAACGGGCGCTTCGCCTGGAACGGGGAGGTGGATCGGGTGTTACCGATGGTCACATCCACCCCGGCCCGGCTGCTGGGGCTGAACGGTTACGGGCTGCGTGTGGGCGCGGCGGCCAATCTGCTGGTGCTGGATGCGCCGGATTGGCATTCGGCCATCCAGTTTCAGGCGGAAAAGCAGGTGGTGATTCTGCGGGGGCAGGTGGCGTCGGCGGCCCAGCGCATCGTAGCGACTGCCGGAAAATTGCGCCCCGCATGAAACGACTCTCCTCCCTCATCGAACTGCTGCCCGCCAAAAGTTTCTACTTTCTCTACTTTGCAGCCCTCGCCTCCCTGGCCCCGTTTCTCGTCCTCTTCTACCGTCAGCAGGGGTTGAACGAAGGGGAGATCGGTCTGCTGACAGGGATGCAGCCGCTGATGATGCTGGCCGCGGCCTCTCTGTGGAGCGGGCTGGCCGACAGCACCCGCCGGCATCGTCTGCTCCTGCGGGCAGCCATCGCCGGGGCCATCCTCTGCGCGCTCCTTCTTTCTTCGATGACTGACTTTGGCGGGCTGGTCGTTGTGGCCCTGGCCTATGCTTTTTTTCTGGCCCCGATTGTTCCTCTGGTGGACAATTCTGTGCTGGAAATGCTGGGGGAGCGCACGGAACGCTACGGGCGCATCCGGCTGTGGGGCGCCATCGGCTGGGGGATTGCTGGCCCAGTGGCAGGGCAGATGGTGGACTGGGGCGGGCTGGACTACTCCTTCTATCTCTTTGCCCTGATCCAGCTGGGCGGCTTCCTCGTCACTTTTGGCCTGCCCATTGCCGAAAGCAATCTGGGTGGAAGTTTCTGGACCGGCTTGCGCGCCCTGGCGACCAACCGGCGTTGGCCCATCTTTCTGGCAGTGATGTTTGTCGGCGGCATGGGTTCGGCGACTATCCACAACTTCCTTTTTCTGTATATGGCAGACCTGAACGCCAGCGGTTGGACGATGGGTTTGTCCCTGAGCGTCGCTACAGTCAGCGAAGTGGCGGTCTTCTTTTATGCAGAACGGTTGTTGGCCCGCTGGGGTACGGTGCGAGTGATGGCCTTTTCCCTGACAGTACTGGCCCTGCGCCTGCTCGCCTATTCATTCATCCACAGCCCAGGCTGGGTGCTGGCGGTGCAATTGACCCACGGGCTGACCTTCTCGGCCATGTGGGTGGCGGCAGTGGCCCACGCCAAAAAGCTGGCCCCGCCCGGTCTGGGCGCGACCGCGCAGGGGCTGCTGAACGGCGTCTACTTCGGCGTGAGTGGGGCAGCCGGCGCGGCTATTGGCGGCTATCTCTATCAGACAGCCGGCCCGTTTGCGATGTACCGCTGGGCTGGGGTCTGGGTGCTGGTGGGGCTGGGAGTTCTGGGATTGTCCCGGTTCACCACACGAAACACACAGGGACTGTCCAATGGAGAGTAAGCAGGACGAAACGCCCCGGACAGATGAAGCACGCCCTACGCTCCTGGCCGATTTCGAGCTGCCCAGCGTACCGGGCAACGAATCCCACTAACCCGCCAGGACCATAGCCTCCGTCAGGGAGAGTACCTTCCCCGCAGGCACGGGGACAGTCGCCGTCAGTTGGGCCAGGGCGCGGTCAATCTGGGCCTGGCGCGGCGCGGCCAGTTGGGGTTGTTGCGCCAGACAGGCCAGAATCTGGCCCGCCCGCAGAGGTTCTTTCTTCACTAAAACCAGAGCGATCTCCAGCAGCGCATCCAGAATCATAGGCGTCTCATTGCTGGCCACAGCCAGTTCCAGGGACTGGCGCAGTTGATCCAATGCCTCGTCCTGTTGGCCCAGCCCTGCGGCGATCTGGCCCAGACGGTAATGGCCGTCGGCCTCGCCAGAGCGATCACCGATCTCCTGGGCGATCAGCACCGCCCGTTCGCAAAGCTGACGCGCCGCATGGTGATCCCCCAACTGGCGGTTCAGCTCGCCTAGCGTCAGCGCCGCCTGCATCAGACCGTACTGGTCGCCCAACTCCTCGTAGATAGCCAGGCTGCGCTGACCGTAGGAGCGGGCCTGTGCCACCTCGCCCAGCTCTCGATGGCTCAGGCTGAGTCCGGTGAGCAGATGGGCGGTGGTTTGCAGGTCGCCCGCGGCCTCGGCCAGGGAGAGGCCTTCTTGACAGCGGGTACGGGTAGCGGCGTAGTCGCCGCGCATGAAGGCGATGCCGCCCAATTCCAGCCAGGCGATGGCCTGACCGTAGGGGTCGTCGGTGGCGCGGCGCAAGGCCAGACATTCCTGCAAACGCGCCTCGGCTACGTCCAGATCACCCTGGGTGCGGGCAATGCCGCCCATGTGCCCCAGAACAAAAGCCACCTCGCCGGGCGCGTCCAGACCGCGCAGGGCAGCCAGGGCCTCCCCCAACAGGGCCAGGGCCTGGTCGAACTGGGAAAGGGAGGAGAGAAAGCGCCCTTCCCTGGCCTTGACCTGGTTGTAGACCAATTGGGTCTGGCGGTCAGCCGCGGGGGGCGGTTCCAGGGCCAGCCGGGCTGCGCGAAAGGCCGCCAGCCCCTCGGCAAAGCGGCTGCGGATCATGATGAAGGGGTAGAGGCCGTGGGTGGCGGCGTCGATCCCAGCTACGTCGCGCTGGGCAACCAGCCACTGCCAGGCGGCGCGCATATTCTCGATCTCCTCTTCGATATCCTCCAGGGCAGCCTTCTGTTCCCTTCCCTCCAGGCGCGGCCTGTTTTGGGCCAGCAGATCGGTGTAGTAGCGGGCGTGGCGGGCCAGCGCGCCTGCCTCGGCGTCGGACAAGCGCAGTTTCTCACCAGCAAAGTGGCGGGCTACCTCGTGCAGGGTATAGGTCGTCCCCCTGCGCCAGACCAGAGACTTGTCGATCAGAGCCGCCAGCACGGGCAAGGCGGCGCCGCCCACCTGCACTGCGGCACCACGGCTGAAGGGGCCGCGGAAGACAGCCAGGTGCTGAAAGAGGGCCTGCTCGTCCGGGGAGAGCCGCTGCCACGACCAGTCGAAGACGGCGCGCAGACTGCGCTGGCGGGGCGACACGTCGCGGCGGGTGGTAACCAGAAAGTCGAGACTGCGCTCAATCTCCCCGGCGATCTCCTGGCAGGTCAACTGATCCACCCAGGCTGCGGCCAGTTCGATGCCCAGGGGCAGCCCCTGCAGGGCGTGACAGATGCTGGCTACCGCGCCGCTCTCCTCAACATGCAGGTCAAAATCGGGGCGCAGACGCTGGGCACGGCGCACAAAGAGTTCCACAGACGCGGGTATCTGGGTGCTGGACGAGGAGGGCTGGGACAGGGACAGACCATTCAGCGGAAAGACGCGCTCGGCCTGCAAGTCGAGCCGCTGGCGGGATGTGACCAGAATTTTCACCTCCGGTGCTTCGGTCAACAGACGGCCCAACCAGGCCGGTTCCTCCCCCATCTGTTCCAAATTGTCCAACACCAGCAAGAGTTCCTTCTGGCGCAGGAAGTCCAGCACCTGCTGGCGGGGAGGGGTCGCGTTGGCAGGTGGCATTGGCAAAGCATCCACCAGAGCCGCGGGCAGAGCATCCGGCTCGTCTGGCCCGGCCTCGACCAGGGAAACAAACCAGACACCGTTGAGAAAAACAGGCGCGCAAATCGCAGCCGTCTCCACCGCCAGGCGGGTTTTGCCCACACCGCCCGGCCCCAAAATTGTCAGCAGACGGGTGTCGGTGGAAGCCAGCAGGCGGCGCAATTCGGCCAGTTCCGCCTGGCGGCCCACAAAACCGGTGGTGGCGGCAGGCAGATTGTGGCGCGGCCCGCGGCTGGCGGCGCGGATGCGTTCATAGAGTGCGGTGGTCTCGGCCGCTGGTTCGGCGTCAAACTCCTGGGCCAGTATCTTGCGACAGGTCTGGTATTGGGCCAGAGCGGCGCTGGGCTGGCCGCTGCGGGCCAGGGCCAACATCCGCCAGCAGTGGGCTTCCTCGCGCCAGGCGTCCAGAGCCAGCAAGCGGCCGGTCGCATCCACCGCTTCGGTGTACTCCCCGCTTTTCATCAAGCGCTCGGTCAGGGCACCCCACCCTTGCAGGGCCAACTCGCGCAGAGTCACCCGCTGGGTCAGCGCCCACTCCTCAAAGTCGGGGGCGTCGCGCACGAAGAAACCTTCCAGAAAATCCCCTCGGTAGAGAGCCAACGTCTGGCGTAGCAGGGCTGGGGTTTGGTGCGCTGGCTGGCCGCTTTCCAGACCCAGAGCGTCCACCAACGCCGCCACATCCACGAAGTGGGGTTCGTTCCAATTGAAGGCCACAGTCTCCCTGGTAATTGTCAGGTGGGATTCACAGAGTTTGCGCAGGTTGGTGAGGGTCTGGCGCAGGTTGTTGGCCGCGGCCGCATCGGGCATCTCGCCCCAGAGCAGACCGGCCAGAGCATCCCGTTGGTGGGTCCGGCGGCTGACAGCCAGATAGGCCAGCAGCGCGGCCGCCTTGCTGGAGTGGAATTGGGTCACGTCGGCGTTGTCATGCCTGACATGCAGGCCGCCCAGCAGACGAACTTCCAAAGTCGCCACGATTACCGGCTCCAATAAATGATCTACAAATGATGGTAGTGTATCTTGGCAGATGTAGGTCTATGACGAAAGTGACGGAGGCGTCAGAAGTTCGAC
>CAMDQF010000303.1 GCA_945905745.1 Litorilinea aerophila | reverse complement strand
TACGGGTACACGCACCACCCACTACGCACCACAGAAATCGTGGGTGAATATACGCTGTCGTGTACTATTCCTTCCCGGCCAAACGGGCAACCAGTACCCCACTGGCAAAGCCGACGCGAGCAACACCGCGGCTCACTTCCACCGACGCCAGCGACGCCGACGCTTCCCAACCCAGCGCGGCCCGCAGACGCCACTCTGTCCCATTGACCGACACGGGATAGTTCATTCCCCACTCCGCCGTCCCCCGCATAAAATTGAAGACCCGGCGCACATCCCAGCCTGTGTCCAAAGCGAAATCGTCTTGTGTCGGCGATGGCTGATAGCTGCCCCCTGCCGGTTGGGGACGGCGCTGGGCCGACCCATCGGCCAGTTTCCCCAATATTTCCGCCAGCAGATCGCCGCCCGCCAGCCCACAGAGGGTATCGGCTTCCCCGCCGGAACTGCCATCGGGCAGGGCAACCGTCCGCTGTCCGGCGATGTCACCCGTGTCCAGCCCCGCATCCATCCAATGGACTGTGACGCCCACCGGATTGATCCCGGCACGCAACTGCCAGAAGAGGGGTTCGGGTCCGCGGAAGTGGGGGAGGAGCGAGGGATGGACATTCAGGAAGCCGTGGCGGGGCAGGGCCAGTAGCCGGGCTGGTATGATGCGGTCGAAGCAGGCGACGCAGGCCACCTCCGGCGCAAGGGTGCGGAGCAATTCAGTCAACGCCGGCGCGCCCAGGGGGCCAGATTCGTAGACCGGAATCCCGGCTTGCCAGGCCAGATGCAGCGCGTTTGTCTCTACAAAACTGTCAAACAGGCGAAGCGCCAGGGGGTCGGCGTCGGGGGGTGGCGGAGGTAAAAGGGGGCGCAGAATTGGTCCAGAGAGCAGTAGGCCACAGACCTCTACCCCCGCGGCCAGCAGCCGTTCCAGGACGATCCGTGTAAACTGTCCCTGCATTCCCAGAAAGAGAAGCCGTGTAGGCGGCATAGGCTTTGACACCGGCTTTGTGTAGGGGCTATAATCGAGAGAGTACGAAGCGAGTGAACAGTAGACAGTTATCAGTCATTCCCCAGCGAGCAGACATCACTGGTAACCGTTCACTGATGGCTACAGCAAAAAAGGAGCAATCAGATGGCCCGTATGGTGCAGTGTGTCAAAATTGGACGGGAGTTGCCCGCTCTGGAGCGCCAGCCCTATGGCGGCGAGCTGGGTAAGCGCATTTTTGAGAATGTCTCCCAGCAGGGCTGGGATATGTGGATGCAATACTCCGTCGTCCTCATCAACCACTATGGGCTGAGCCTGGGCGATCCCCAGTCCCGCCAGTTTTTGGAAGAACAGATGGAAGAGTTCTTTTTTGGTGCAGGCGCCCAGATGCCCGAAGGCTGGACGCCCGAAGGCGAAGGCGCACCGGCTGGGAAGGGCGCACCGGCGGCCAAAGCGCCGCGGCGGAAGTAGAGACGCACACAACGTAGAGACGCAAAATTTTGCGTCTCTACCGAATGCCAATCACCGACAGCCGAATCTCCGGCAGAATCTCGAAGCGCAGTTCGGCGTGAGCTGAGCGCAGACTTGCCTCCACCTCTTCCGGGCTGTCGCCCGCCGCGAAGATGAAGCCGAGATAGGCGTCGCCCTCGGGCAGGGGCACAAGCGGATAGTTCATCTGGGCCGTGATCTGGACATCTTCGATGCCGGTCACGGCCTTTGCTTTGTCCACCCCATGCACAGCCCGCAGAATCCCCGCCTCTGGGATGGGAATCATCATCACCCCGCCCGCCTGGCCTTCGCGGGTAAGTCCCGCCAGCGAGAGACCCGTGGCCTGGCGCAGAATCAGCTCCTCCAACGAGGCATCTGTGCCAAAGCGCAGAGTGCGGGAACACAGCCCGCCGATAGAGCGCCCGGCGATCTCCACAATCCACGCGCCCCGGTCGTTGATGCGTAACTCAGCGTGAATCGGTCCCATTTCCAGCCCCAATGCACGGGCGGCCTGGGCTGTCGTCGTGGCAATATCCGCCTGCACAGCGTCGGGCAGCCGGGAGGGGGTGACGTAGATCGTCTCCTCGAAGAAGGGGCCTTCCAGGGGGTCGGGCTTGTCGAAGAGGGCCAACACCTGCAACACCCCCCCGTCCAGAATCCCTTCCAGGGCTACCTCCACACCGGGCATATATTCTTCCACCAGAAAGTGGCGGCCCGGCCCGATCAGTTGCACCAGACGCCAGGCTGCGCTCAACAGTTCGCCCCGGTCATTGGCCCGGATCACACCCCGGCTGCCGTTCAGGTCCTCGGGCTTGACCACACAGGGATAGCCGATTTCCGACTCTACGACAGGCACAATCGCGGCCAGTGCTTCAGGCTCAAGCTCCGGGGATTGGGATGAAAAGAAGCGCTGGAAGCGGGGTGAGAGAACGCCACCCGCCGAGAGAAGCTGGCGCATCCGAAATTTGTTGCGGGCGGCGTCGGCGGCTGCGGCCGCGTTGTGGGGCAGGCCGAGAAGCTGGCTTGTGCGGGCGGCCAGGAATGCGCTGCTGTCGTCCAGGGAGAGAATGGCCTGCACCGGGCGTTCAGCCAGAGTCTCCACTAGCTGTTGGCTGGCCTGCTCCACCGCTGTGAAGTCCACACCCAGGCGGAAATTCCAATAGTCGGCCAATTCAGAAGGCATGTCCACGGCGCTGATGGCTTCGATGCCCAGGTGGTTGGCTGCTTCTACAAAGGCCGCGGTGCGGTAGCTGTGGGGTGTTGTGAGGAGCAGTACCCGGCGGGTTGTCTCCGGTTGAGTTTCAGTCGCCATTGAATGCTCCATCTCCCTGCACTCTTGTCAACAGGGCAAGCCAACGGGGGTACTGATGGGCTGCCGCCTGGTTGTGCATGGCCTGCACAAATGGGTCGCTCTCCGGGCGGGTCTTTGGCCCAAAGAAGGTTGCCAGGGATGCAGCAAATTCGGCGCTGCGCTGCTGCCCTGCTTCCGACTGCCCAGCCAGCACAGCCCCGGCCAGCCCACTGCTCTGAAAGAGGGCTGGAAATTCATTGAGCGCACCCGGTTCGTCGTTAAAGAGATGGCGCAGATGGGCTTCGCTCAAATCTTTCAACAGTTCGGAGAAGATCGCCACCACCTGGGGATTGTCCGTGCGGGCTGCGGCCACCGCGGCCTGGCTGAAGCAATAATCACCGGCCAGGACTGTGCCGCCCACCACGGACTTGTCCAGGGTGTCCGCATCCGGGTTCTGTAGTAGCAGGAGCTTGTGCAGAGAGAGCGCCACGTCCAGCAGCACCATCGCTGTTGCCAACTGAATGCGGGCCGTGCGCTGGGTGGCGCTGTCGTGGCTGGGCAGGGCAGCGGCCAGCACAACCCCAGCCAGGGGTGAACCGGCCCGGGCGTCTACTTCGTGGCGGATAAAGCTGCCCAATGAGGTGTGTTCGGTCTCGATCGCCGCGGCCACCTGTGCCCGCACATCGGCCAACTCGGCCAGAAAATCATCGGTCATACTGGGTACTCCGTGAATGGAGACTGGGGATTGGAGAGTGGGGACTGGAATTCCTGATGCCCAGTCTCCGATCCCCACTCCCCACTCCCCTCGTTACGCCCAGGCTTGGATGAGCGCGGGCAGTTGGTTCAGATTATCGATCACAGCGTCCGGCGTGACGACATCCACAATGCGCTGGTCTTCGGCCAAAGGAATCATTCGGCAGTGGACGGTCAAGCTGCCCATCTCCAGCCCACCGGCTATGTCGTGCTTCAGGCTGTCGCCCACGCAGACCAGTTCGTAGGGTTCGGCATCCCAGGCTTTCAGGGCGGAGTCGTAGATATCCCGGCTTGGCTTGCGCCACTCCACGGCTGCGCTGCACAGGCAGACATCCAGAAAAGGACGCAGGCCCGTGTAGTCCACAACGCGTTGGAAAACCCGGTCACAGCCGTAGTTGGCGATCACCGCCACTTTGTAGCCATCGGATTTCAGGTCTCGCAGCAGTTCCCGTGCGCCGGACATTGGCTCCCAGGCCGTCATCTCCGGCGCGTAGAAGATGTCCACCGCCCGGTGCAGCACATCCAAATCCATGCGCGAAGTGGGATAGCCGAAGAATTGGAGCAGAAAGCTAAGGGCGTCGTCGGCAATGTGCTCTTCCTGCTCGTCGTCGGATTTGGTCTCGGCAAAGATGCGGGCCTCGACGATATTCCTCCAGAAATCCTCCGGAAACTCCATCCCGGTGGAGCGCATATAGCGTTCGGCCTGGCGTGCGCCGCTCTCCATCAACTCGGCAAGCGGCTGCTTGAGACGGGCCAGGGTATTGTCAAAATCGAAGACGATTCCCTGGACCAGCCGCCGGGGGCGCAGACTGTCGCTGGGCAGTTCGGGGTAGAAGTTTGTCAGCAGGCCGGCCAGCCTTTCTGGCTCGACCCATACCTCCTCTTCCTTCGTTTCAGCGGCGTCTAATTCAAGGATGATGGCTGTGGCCGGAGCCGCCGGGAAGTTGGCTGCCCTGGCCTTGGCCCGCTTCATAAACTCGTCCAACTCCTCCAGGGAGAGCGCTTCCATCCCAACGCTCAGGCGCTGGTTCAATTCGGGCGCAGGGCCAGGCAAAGAGCCGTTATCAGCTTTGGGTCGTCCAGATTGTTCATTCATCGTTACAGTATGCGTAGAGGGTGGCGGTTCTGTCAAATGGAGGGGGCAAACGGGTAAAGGCCCAGCCCCAACCAAATCCGTTTGACACCTGCACTCGCTCCGGCTATACTCGAACTATGAACCGTCCTGACGAGCCAGTGTCGATTGCCTGGCATCAACTGTTGGGGAAATTGCTGGAACTGACGTTGACGCCTGTGGATATTCAGGTGGAGACGGAAGTCCAGATTACCGCGCAGCCGCCCAAAGCGGACATTCTGCTCTTGCGTCGCAAAACCGCCCGGTGGACGGAGGCGCAACGCAACCTCCTGCCCGACGGCATCCGGGAGAGCCGTGCGGCCCACCAACTGCTTGAGTTCAAGTATAGCGAATCGGTGAGCGAAGAAGCCCTGGCCCAGGCCGTGGCCTACGAATACTTCTACCGCACGGCCCGGCAGCTCAGTGCGAAGGATGTGCAGGTTTGGCTGATCAGCAGCAAGACGCCCCGACGCAGCCGCTTGCAGGCCTGGGGCTATGCCGAGACGGAGTGGCCGGGGGTCTATCACAGCAGCGCGGTATTGGTGGATCGGGTAGGGCTGTTGGTATTGAATCAACTCTCCCCAGCGTTCTACAACAGTTTTGTCAAAATCTTTGCCAGCCGGCAGGAGGAGCAGGAGACAGCCTTTCGGCGGTTCAATCAATTGGACAATTTGGAGAGTCAGATTCAAACATTTGTGCGCGGTTTACGCAGAATTGTTCGAGTTGAGGAGGAGAATCCTATGACAATTACAATCACACCTGAATATGTAATGCGCCTGGGTGAAGATATAAAACGCATTGTTCTGGAAATGTCCACGCCGGAGGAACTGACCGCCCATCTGACGCCGGAGGAGAGGCTGGCGGGTCTAAAGTTGGAGCAGCGGCTGGCGGGTCTAAAGTTGGAGGAGCGTGTAGCTGGTCTGGCAGCGGATGATCTTCTATCCCATCTCTCTTTCGAGGAGATCGAAGCCTATCTGGAAGAACACCGGCCCAAGTCTGAAGCAGATAATGGAAAGCCGGCATGACAGAGAGCAATCCGCCATACACGCTGACGGTCGGCTCCATTCGCTGCCATATCATCAGCGACGGTATCCAGTGGAGCGACGGCGGCGGCTTTTTTGGGCTGGTGCCGCGCATCCTGTGGGAGCCGGTCATCCGCCCGGACGAACGCAACCGCATCCCTGTGGCCTTGCGTTCTCTGCTGATCGAATCGGATGCGGGGTTGATTCTGATTGACACCGGCCAGGGGGACAAACTGGGCGACCGGGAATGGCGGCGGCTGGGCATGCAACCCCGGCTGGAACGGCTGATCGGGGAGATGGGACAGGTTGGCTTTTCTCCAGAAGATGTGGATGTGGTGCTATTCACCCATCTGCACGGGGACCACGCGGGGGGCGCTACCCGTTGGGCCGATCAGAGCAATCCGGCCAGTCGGCTTGTACCAACTTTCCCCAACGCCCGCTATCTGGCCCAACGGCTGGAGATGGCCGAGGCCACTTTCCCCAACGAACGCACCCGAGGCACCTATTTTTCCCAAAACTGGCAGCCTCTGGAGGCCGCCAGTCTGCTGGAGATTGTGGATGGGGATCAACGGCTGGCCGGGGGGGTGCATACCCAAGTGGTGCCGGGTCACACCAGCAGCATCCAGGCGATCTGGGTGGAAGATAGCGGCGAGAGTCTGCTCTTTTTGGGGGATACGTGTAGTTGGGCCGCCCATCTGGAGCGGCTGGCCTGGGTTCCCGCCTTCGATATTCTGCCTATGCAAAGTATTGAGGGCAAGCGGCGGCTGCGCGCCCAGGCACTGGAACGCAACAGCCTGCTCGTCTTTCAGCACGACGGCCAGGTGGTGACGGGACGGCTGGCGGAGGGAGAACGGGGCGCGGAGGTGCGAGTGGAAATTGGCGAAGACCCGTGGGGGAAGGGGAGGGATGAATAGTGAATGGGGAATGGGGGAGTCGCTTGTCACCTGCCATCTGCCACCTGCCACCTGCTTCTACTCCCCCTTTGGCACATCCCCAATCGGCACATTTAGCTCCACCGCGCTGGCGCTGACCCAGCCGCCGGTGCGGTCTGGTGTGCGGATTTGCAGCCAGCGCCCGCTGGCATCTGCGGCGTAGACGGTCATCGTCAGACCGGGGAGCAGGCTCATCGTCGTCTCAAAATCCCGGCCCGACCCGACACGCAGAGGGGTGGATTTTGTGACCAATGCGTAGGGCATAGCCCCATCCACTGGGGAATCCCCGCTCCAAAAGCCCCGTTTGGCTTGGGCGGCTTCGGTCGCCAACTTGCGAAACTCAACGGCCAGGGTTAGGTCGGGCTTGAATTCCAGGGGCTGCGCCCAGCCCTGGGCCACCATCTGCTCGTTGACAAAGACGCCCTGGTCGTTGTAGATAAAGCGCAGCAGACGCCCGTAGCGGTCTTTGTCGGTTTTGTCCTGGGTCAGCCAAAGATTGCCGCTGCCCAGAAGAGTCTGGTTGGCCGCCGCCGCGGCTTTGTAACCCGGCTCGCCCCGTTCCGGTGTGTCAATCCCCACATAACGCACGGTCAACGCCTGACCGCCTACGGTGACTTCGGCGGTGTCGCCGTCTACAACCTTCACCAACACTGCCTGGAGCGCGCCTTCCGGCACGCTGGGCGGAATAGACGGAGCGGCTGCTGTAGGTTCACCTGGTGAAGGCGCGGCTGGCGTCGTAATCGGCAGCACTTCCTGCAATTCGGGCAGGCGGAAGATGTCCACGCCAAAGCCTGCGGCCAGAATGCCGGCAATGATCAGAATTACCCCCCACTGCCAGGGTGAGACGCGTTTGCGAACTTCCTGGGCAGTGGCATCAGCCCTGGCCGCTGCCCGCTCTTCGGTTGTTTGGCTCTCTTCGTTGTTCTCGCTCATGCGGTCGTTCCTGGCCCTGTTATTTTGTGGTCTGCGTTGGTCTTGCCTCCATTCTACCCCGCCCTATCCCAAAGTCAAAGCGACAGGGGAAAAGGCGCGCCTCCAGTGCGTCTCCAGATCATCGGGTGTCGGGACTATGGCCGACCCAAAGAAGAGAGGCCGGGTGCA
>CAMDQF010000302.1 GCA_945905745.1 Litorilinea aerophila | reverse complement strand
GGTGTGCCTGCTCGTCCGGTATCTATCAAAATCAGCCCTGACACAACACTCGTACCTGGCGCCCGGCAATAACCGAAAAGTCAGATTTGCCACCTCGTACCTTCGGGGTTATACACAGGTTTTCGCATTTCGTGTTGATTTAGACACCTATTGTAAGGATCGCCCATGGACATCTATCCCGCTGCCCGTCCTTCACTCATCCAACGCATTTTGGCCTGGTCAGTCCATCTGGTCACGGCCTCCGGTGCAGTTTTTGGCCTCTTTGCCCTGCACGCCATCCACGAAGAACGCTGGGTGATCGCTTTCTGGCTGATGGGCGCCGCGGTGCTCGTGGATGGGATCGACGGGACATTGGCCCGGCGTTTCAAGACCAAATCCCTGGCAGGCAAAGTAGACGGTGCCATGCTGGACAATATTGTAGACTTCCTGAACTATGTAATTGTGCCTGGCTTCTTTCTGATTGAAGCAGAGATATTGCCGCCTCTGGTGCGACTGCCGCTGGCGGGGCTGATCGCTCTCTGCTCGGCCTATCAGTTTTGCCAGGTGGACGCCAAGACCGATGACCACTTTTTCAAAGGCTTCCCCAGCTATTGGAATATCGTCGTCTTCTATCTCTTTGTCTGGCAGTTGCAGCCCCTCTACAATGCGCTGATTTTGGCGGTTCTCTGTGTGCTCGTCTTTGTACCCATCAAATATATCTACCCGTCACGCATGGAGTATTTGAGCGAAAAGCAGATTTTTCGCACAGGCATGCTGGGGCTGACCCTGCTCTGGGGTGTCGGCTCTTCCTGGCTGCTCTTTCAATACCCCCGCCCCCAACACCAAGTAACGATCTTCCTCATCGCCTACATGATCCTCTACATCGGGGCCAGCATCTACCGCCAGATTGTGCCCCTGGGTGAGGAATGGGACCCGGAGCGGTTGGCAGGCTTGCGGAAGTTTGTGCGGCGATAGAAAAACCTGTGCTATTTGGACAAAAAGAGAGGCCGACACTCGCGAGTGTCGGCCTCTCTTTTTGTCGAAGCAACCGCAGGATTACCCCTTCGCCACCCAGACCGGCTCCGGGTGGATATCGGCCTCCGGCTTGCCACCCGCATCGGCCCGACCACTGCCTTCCAGACGGCTGATGGCCCGCACGCTCATATCGCCCTGTACCTGAATCTGGCAGGAGAGACGCACACCGCTCAGTCCCCGCTCGGCCAGTTTATCCTTCTCGGCCTGGGTTATCATCTCCGGCTCACCAGCCACAAACTCCACCCGACAGGTGGTGCAGCGACAATTGCCGCCGCACGCGTGCAACTGGTCCACGCCGGCGTCCTCTGCTAGCGCCAAAACAAGCCGTTTGCCTTGGGCTATATCAAATGTTCCGAATCCTTCAACTGTCAACTTGGGCATACAGTATCTCCGTTAGCGGGTTGTTCTGAAAATAGAAAATGGGGAAATGTCTGTCTACTCTATCCTGTGGAGAGACGGGTGTGTGTAGAGTTGATCACAATTTCTCGACGAAAACGAAGAGCAGATCGTTAACATTTGTCTGGGTGGGACCCGTGCGCAGCAGATCCTGACTGGCGACCAGATAGGGGTAAGCATTATGGCCGCGCAGGTGATCCGCGGCAGAAAGACCCACAGCCGCCCCCCGCGCCACAGTCCCCCCGTCGGCCATCGCCCCTGCGCTGTCTGTGGGGCCGTCTGTGCCATCTGTGGCCAGAGAGACGGCTGTGATGCCCCGGCTGCCCTGCAAGGCCAATCCAGCGGCCAGGGCCACCTCCTGGTTGCGTCCCCCTTTGCCTGGATTGCTGCCCAACTGGACTGTCGTCTCGCCGCCCAGAATCAGACAGGCTGGCGCGGAAATCGGATTGCCACTGGCCTGCACTTCCTTTGCCAACGCGGCGAGCAGACGCCCCGCGCTTGCCGCGTCCCCATCCAGAAAGGTGGTGAGCAGCAGGCTCTGATAGCCCCGTTCCTCTGCCGCAGCCTTCGCGGCCAGAGCAGCCAAGAAATTGTCGGCCACAACCACCGTTTGACTATGCGCAAAAATCGGGTCGGATTCATCCGGCGTGTCGGGAATTTCCCCCCGCAGCCCGGCCTGCAAGCGGACCACAACAGCGGGCGGCAGTTTCCCAACCAGATCGTACTTCTCTACCAGCGCCCAGGCATCGGCCCAGGTGGAGGAGTCGGGCACAGTCGGCCCGCTGGCGATCACATCCAATGGGCTGCCGATCACATCGCTGAGGACGAGGGTAATGAGGGTGGCGGGCGCGACGGCGCGGGCCAGTTGCCCTCCTTTCACCCCGCTGCAATGTTTGCGCAGACAGTTCATCTCGTTGATCGTCGCGCCACAGGCCAGCAGAGTGGCGGTCAACCCCTGCAAATCGGCCAGAGAGAGTCCTTCGGCTGGTGAGACGAGCAGGGCCGAGCCGCCCCCGGAGATCAGGGCGAATACCAGATCGTCGACGCTGGCACCCCCAGCCAGGGCCAGAATCTCCCGGCCTGCTTCCACGCCAGCCGCGTCCGGCGTGGGATGGCTGGCTTCCACAATCCGCACCCGCTCGGTCGGTCCGCTGTGATCCGTCTTCACCACCACCAGCCCGCCGGTGATCCGTTCGCCCAGAACAGACTCCACGGCCTGGGTCATAGGCGCGCCGGCCTTGCCCGCGCCCAACACAAAGAGCCGTCCGTAGGCGCTCAAGTCGTAACGCCTATCACCCACAATGAGAAGATCGCCTTCCCGCTGTAGCGCGCGCTGGACAGCGGCCGAAGGATCGACCGCAGCCAGCGCCGCTTGCAGCACATCGAGGATAACATGCCGGACAGATGGATTGGGCAGAAGTACAGATGATTCAAACCGCATGACGCATCACCTGGGCGCAGCAAAACGGATATCCCATCATTTTCAGCTTCCCACCCGGGCAAACTTCTGCAACGCCGCGTCTCCCTGCACCTGGCCTACATACAGATCGCCCCGGCTATCAGCCCAGATGCCGTGAGGACAGTAGGCGAATTCCCCTGGTTTGTTGCTCCGTTGCGCGCCGCCCCATTTGGATAGCAGCTCCCCATCCAGAGTCCAGATGCTCACCTGCTGTTCCAACTCAGCCACATAAACCACATCCTCGTTCGGATCAAAATAGATCGTATCCGGCTTGAGCAACCCCGTGCGCTCCTCCAGATAGTTGCCGTCTGTGTCGAAAATCTGGATACGGTCATTCGTGCGATCACAGACCCACACCCGGTCGAAACGGTCGATGCGCACGCAATGGGAAAGCTCAAACTGTCCCGGCCCGGTTCCATACTCGCCCCAACTGAGGATGTGCTCGCCATCCGGCGTATATTTGTGGACCCGGGCATTATCATAGCCATCGGAAATGAAGAGCGAACCGTCCGCAGAGATTGCCAAATCCGTCGGCATGCGGAAGGGTTCCCCCGGCGCACCGGCCACACCCGGCGTACCGATTGTCTGCACCAATTCGCCGTGCTTATTGAATTTGAAGATGCAGTGGGTCTCCCGCTCCACACACCAGACATTGTCCTCCGGGTCAATCCAGATACCGTGGGCGTCCTGAATAATCCCCTCGCCCCAGGAATCGATAAAGTTGCCCTCCCGGTCGAAGATGACCAACGGGTGCGCGCTGCGGGAATAGACGTAGACCCGATCTTGCGAGTCGCAGGCAACGCCGGGAATCCAGCCCCATTCCCAGCCATTGGGCAACTTTCCCCAGCCTTCGACTACTTCGTAGGTGTATTTACCTGTGCCAAATGCCATCGCTCAAGACTCCTTGTGGTTGGGCGTTTTGTTGTATATACGGATAGAAGGGAACACAGATTTTGTCGGCGGAAGGGCCCCACAGGGCGTTCGCTGCCGATTACCACGCCTTCACAGCAATTTTGATCACCTCTTCGTCGCCAAGACGATAGGTTCCATTCAGGGCGTGGAAGCCTTCCGCCACCCGTTCCAGGGGCAGGGTATGGCTCACCATATCGGCGTAGGGATATTCATTCTTTTCCAGAATGCGCAGCCCCCGCACGAAATGCTCGTATTGGCTGCCCCAGATAGCTTCGAAGCGCAGATTCTTGCGCATCATCAGCCGGTTGATGTTGAGTTCAATGGACCCCATATCCACAAAGTGGCCGACCTCAACAAATGTACCGCTGCGTTTGACGTAGCCCAGCCCCTCCGGAGTGGCGGGCAGAAAACCAGAACATTCAAAAACGACATCCGCACCCTCTTTTTTGGGCGTATGCCACATCACCTGTTTGGTCCGTTCTTCTACCGACCGCACCTCTTCGATATTGATGGTGACATCCGCGCCATACTTCTTTGCCAGTTCCAGCCGTTTGGCCGGGCCACCCACGACGATAATCTGGGCCGCGCCCATCAATTTGGCACAGAGCAGCGTGACCAGCCCAATCGCACCGCTGCCCTGGACGACGACCGTATCGCCCAGCTTCACCTGGCTGCGCATGGCCGCGTGGACGCCGACGGTGAAGGGTTCGGTCAGCACAGCCACCTCCGCCGAGGCTGTCGTCTTCATCAGACAGGTGGTGGGCAGGCCCAGATAGATGTAATCGGCAAAGCCGCCGTAGAAGTGGGGTGCGACGTCGGGCGTTGTATAGAAGCCATAGGCCCCGTAGCCCAGGGTTCCCGGCGCAAAGATCACCCGATCCCCCTCTTCCAGGGATTGGCCCAGATAGTCCACCGCGCCGCCAGGACCGATGGCCTCGATGATGCCTACATTTTCGTGGCCCAACAGCATCTCGCCCTGAATCCCGTTCTGCCAGTTGTGCAGATCCGTGCCGCAGATGCCCGCCAACTCTTGGCGCAGGAGAATCTTGCCTGGTTCAGGATCGGGCACGGCGTACTCCCGAATCTCGAATGATTGTCCGCTGGTAACGACTGCTCGTCCTGTGCGTGCCATACATTTCTCCTCATTGTACGACGGACTGGCAGTCCGTCAAGTTTGGGGCGAACTGACAGTTCGCGCTACAGCCGCGGCTATCCGCCGGTGCCGGGTCATCCGCGCTCCATTTTTCTACCGCGCATAGGCGTTGAATGGATTTGTTTGGGTGAGTTGGCGGATGGTCGCTTCGTCCACGCCCGCCGCCCGCAATTTGGGCATGAATGTCTCCACCAGATAGGTGAAGGGTTTGGGCACACCGCCGCCGGGCTTGGAGGGATCGTACCAGCCCCGGTCGTGGCTCAGCATCAGTTTGTGGCCGAAGCCAGCCTCCAGCACCCGCTGAATTCGCTCGATGTAGACTTCATCGCTCTGACCGCCGCCGATACCGTCGTATTCCAGCCACGCGCCCCGCCGGGCCATCTCCAGATGCAAGGCAAAGTCCAGTTCGGCCTGGGTGTGAATCCAGATGAAGCGTTCGGCTGTATAACCTGCGCTTTCCAAAATATCCAACTGATCCCGAACCACCCGTCCGCGAATGGTATGACTACCAATGATGGCATTGGTCGTTTTGCCTGCCTGCGCCGCGGCCCGTAACACTTTCGCCTCGGCGTCGGTAATGCCGTCGTCCCCCGCGCTGACTTTGATCCAGGCGGCCTGCACGCCGCTGGATTCAATCTCGTCGGTCAGTTCTCCCAGCATCCATTCAGCCAAAGCATCTTCGCTGGCGTCCAGCGCCCAAGGGGGAATCCACGGCTGACGGTAGATGCCAGTAGGGACAAGAACAGGCAGCCCCGTCGCCTCGGAGACAGCCCGGTCGATGTCGGCCCGGCGGCCCACACCCACCGGCGTACACTCCACCAGCGCGGTCACGCCCTGTTTCTTGATCTTCTCGATCTCTGGAGCCATCACAGGGATGACCTGCTCGGCAGTGGCGCTCCGCCAGTTTTCTTCTTCAATCGGGCCAAGATCGACAAAAATATGTTCATGGGGCAGAATCAATCCCAGCTCGTCAGTGCTGCGAAGGCCAAGTGTTGTGATGAGATGAGCCACCGAATTCTCCTGTGGGGTGAAGGTACACGATTATCTCTATTATCCTTCAGGCCACACAGATACGCAAGACGACTTTTTGTACACATCCTGCGCACACCTGTTTTGCAGGGATTTGAAGTGTCGCGCAAGATCACATACAATCGATCTAGACATCTTCATACGGTAAATCTGTAACAAACCAGACAAGAATCATGAGAAGGAGACACCAATAGCGGCTTGGTCAACGAGAGAATCAAGGACGTGATTGAGTTGGGCAAGAGCCTCCCGGAAAGGAGAAGAAAGCGATTGTTGCGGGTCGAGAGCGGCAAAAGTTGGGCGAAAGATACGTGTGTGTAGCTTGGAAAGAAGCAAGGCAACCTGACGGCCATAGGTGGTGAGTTGGTAGCGATAGGAAGAAGGGATGCGCCAGAGAATGCCTTTGAGCCGCAGGCGACGTAAATCATAGGACATCTGAGCTGTTGTGTAGCGGTCAGGGTCGAGGCCGAGTAAGTCAGCCACTTGTGTGCGCAGAGAACGGTTGGTGAGGCCTTGGGGGATATGGGCAAAAGACGTGAGTGCATTGAGCAAAGCCATCACTCGCGGTTGACCCAAGCGTAAAGCCGGGGCCGGTTGACCGTCAGAATTGACGGTAGGCAGGACAAGGCGTTCCAGACTCTGGGCGGACAAAGTGCAAGCAAAGCTGACCTGTTGGGCGTCCAGGAGACGCCGATTGATTTGACGACCCAACTGCTGCAAAAAGGGCAAGTTCGAGATATCCTTGTTGACGTTGAAATCTTTGGTGTTGTTGACAGTAGTCTCCGTACGCAGGGCGCGTTGTTCTTTGAAATACTGCTTGACGTGGGTTTGTTTATAGTAGGCGTGCAGGCTGGGATTCACCCCTTCCTGGACAACCTGCGTGCGGAAGAGACCGGGTGTGGCTTTCGTGACTTTCCGTTCAAAAACCAGTTGGATACGGTCAGGGCGTCCCACATCCAGATTGTCCCGGATAATGGCCTCGAACCACTGCCTGCCTTGCGCCGGGTCTGCAAAGACCTGGGTGCGACTGAACTCAGCCTGCCAGATGGAGAGCCGGTAGTCAAAGCCAGCCTCCTGGTCCTGGGCTGTCAAACGCCAGGGCAGGCGCGCTTGCCATTTCTCCAGAAAGGCTTGTATCTGCTCTGCTCCCAGTTGGTCGCAGATAGACTGCAAGGCCAGCGGGTCAGAACAGGAGAGAAATCCGTTGTCCAGCGTCTCAAAGTCCATGCCCTGCTTGCGGGCCTGCTGCTTGGCCCACTCATGTCCATTGACACAGATGCGCAGGCCATATGGTGCATAGCTGCACACCTTGATGAAGGCTGGCCCAAATTCCTCATCCTGTAGATAAAAGTAGTAGTGGTTGACATAGACTGACTGACGGCTGTAATCAAACCCCACCAGCTTGCCCGCTGTCCGTTTTGTGGCTTTGAAGGCACTGGCTTTTTCCTGGGCCACGCCGATGACCACCACTCCTTCCTTGCCTGTGTGTGCTTGTCGATATTCAGCCACTACGTCATCTTTGCGCTGACCTTTCTCAAACTCAATCAGCGGAATTCCCTCTTTCTCAGCGAATTCCTTCACCTGCTTGCGGTAGTTCGTTGTCATATCGCCTAAAATTACCGGGGAGGGGATGGGAAACCCTTTTTGACGCAGATAGTAGACCAGCCCGCCGCTCGTCTGCATCTGCGGAATGTATCCATTCAGATAGAGCCGGTCGATGCACTCAATATCCAGCGTCACATGTTCTTTGAGTATCTC
>CAMDQF010000301.1 GCA_945905745.1 Litorilinea aerophila | reverse complement strand
TTTCCGCAAATCACGCAAGAATTCGTCCCACTTCTCGCTGATTTTTGAGCAAATTTAGGGAAGAGGACACAAAATTTGTCCAAATAACAAGAGACTCGCCCCACCAATTATAGCGATGTGAAGGTGTTTCAAAAATGGCGAAGGTATTGACTATAAAATCCCGGTTTTGAGCAGGAGCGTGGACAGGGCAAGCTGTGGTATAATGACGATCCACCTTGTCCCAAGCGGATGCTGCGCAAGAGAGAAGCTCATGAAAAAACGAGTCTTGTATAGCGAAGCCAACTATGCCGCCATCGTGCGCAAGCAGGGCTATTTTATCGACAAAACGTCGTATATTGCCAAACTAGAACGCGTGGAGAACCCGGTCTTTCTGCGCCCGCGGCGCTTTGGCAAGTCGCTGCTCTGTTCCATTTTGCGCTACTACTATGACCGCAACTACGCCGAGCAATTTGCTGAACTCTTTGAGCATACCTGGATCGGTCAACAGCCAACCGGGCAGCAAAATCAGTATCTTGTCCTATTCCTGAATTTCTCTACGATTGCTACAGGTCCGACCATCCAGGAAATTGAGAAGAGCTTCAAGCGCCAATGCAATCATATTTTAGATTCACTCCGCCACGAATATGCCCCGCTCCTCAACGATCTAGCAACGTTCTCCGTGGAAACACCTGTTGCTGATAATTTGAGTATTCTGCTCGAACACATTCGCAGTCGCCGGCTGCCGCAGGTCTATGTGATCATCGATGAATATGACAACTTTGCCAACCAGCTAATTGTGGGCCACAAAGATCAACTCTACCAACAACTGACCGCCGATGACAGTTTTTTTAAATCGTTTTTCAAGACCCTGAAGGAAGGACGGGAAACAGGAGCGATTGCGAACATCTTTATCACCGGTGTTTTGCCGATTCTGATTGATGAACTGGCATCGGGCTTTAACATTGCCACCTTTATTACTTTGCGTCCGCAATTTGAACAGATGTTAGGCTTTACACAGTCCGAAGTCGATCAGTTGCTGGATGAGGTTTATAGCGATTATGCCATTGATCCAGCGACCCGCGCCGAGGTGGATGCCGTGCTGAAAAACCATTACAACGGTTATCACTTTGTCAACCCCAACGGGGAGGCGCTCTACAATTCAACCAGTTTGATCTATTTCTTGGATCAGTTTACAGCCAACAGAACCATTCCCAAGCGATTGATTGATGCCAATCTCAAGACCGATCTCTCGTGGGTGCGCCGCCTCACAGCCTCCAACCCTGCATTAACGAAAGAATTTGTGGAACGTTTAACCTTGCACAATACGATTGGGTATGATGAAAAGTATCTGCTGGAAGAATTTGATATGCACCAATTCTTTGACAAAGGCTTCTTCCCCATCTCATTCTTTTATCTGGGTATGTTGACGCAGCAAGACAACTTCTATCTGCGCCTTCCCAATTTGAGTATGCGCGAAATTTTTGTTGAATACTTTAATCAAATTTATGAGATTGATGTCTCTACCCGCTATGCGGAGATGATGCAAGCCTTTGTCAACCAGCCGAACCTGGAGGCGCTTTTTGCTGGGTATTGGCGGGAGTATATTGGGCAATTTCCAGAAGCCATTTTCTCCCAAGTGAATGAAAATTTCTACCGCAGCACCTTCTTTGAACTGTGCAGTCGCTACCTTTCCAGTTGGTTCACCTGGAACGTGGAACGCTCTTATCCTTCGGGTAAGAGTGATCTAGAGTTTGTCGGGAAATATCACGAGAAATTCGCTGGACTGCGCTGGGTGATTGAGTTCAAATACTTTTCCAACAACGAGTTGCGCAAATTCAATACGGCCATTGAGTCGTTCCCGCTACAGCCCGAAGACACCGTGCAGATCGTCGGCTATGTCGAGGGGCTGCGCCGCGAATACCCAGAAGCGCAGATTGCTCAGTATGTCATCTACTGTTTTGGCAACCAGGGCTTTCGGGTCTATGCGCTGTAGCTCACAACCGTATTCTCAGTCTCCCCACTTGGGGGGCAAGAGCGTAGAGCGCACCCAACCCCAAACCTAGATAGTTCAGCACAAGCGCTGTCACCACGCCGAAATTGAGAAAGTAGATGCCAGCCAGACAGATGACGCTGGGCACAACAGTAATCACAAAACTCGTCTGAATGCTGCTTCAGCTCTTCATTCAGTTCAGAAAAGTCGCTTGCTGTCTTGACGCGCAGAATCTCTAGTTCTCGTTGGGCGATGGTCATCAGATATCCTCCTGGATGTGGGTTCTATCTGATTATCCTCGCCTCCTACGCCTGTAGTCAAGTGGCGAATAATTCCTGACACTAACCCAGTGAAATTGGTCGCCATCCCCAGCAGCCCGCGCAGCCCCTCTTTGAGTTGCTGGGCCGCTTTTTCGGTGAAAGTGGAGAGGTAAATAGCGTCCGGCGCGACCTGGTGGAAGACGATGAGGTTGAGGGTTCGCCAGAGCAGCACCCGTGTCTTGCCCGATCCGGGGCCAGCGGGCAGATAGAGCGGGCCGTCCACATGGCGGATGGCGTTCTCTTGGGCGGGATTGGGCTGGAAGCCCGCCGCAGCCCACATCTCTGCGAGGGTTGTTGGTCGGTGGGTGATGACTCCGCTCGGTTCGTCTGCTCTCAATTGCCCCCCTGCTTGCCCTGATCTTCTGGCCCAGACAGCGCGTCCATCTCCTGGGTTTCTTCGTCCCCGCCGGGCAATTCGTCTGCTTCGCTGGAATGGTTGTGGGCTGCGTGCAGAAAATCCCGGCTCCCTTCACCCCGCTGTTCTTCGTCGTCCTCGTCGGGGGTTTCTTCGTCGGATTCGATCTTCTCCAGCGGCCAGCGTGCCGTGACCGAAGCCAGTACCGGCAGATCGTCCAGGCTGAGTGCGGGTGGAGAAGGCGGCGCAGCCAGCGCGGGCAGATCGGCCATACGGGGAAGCTGCTGCATCTTCTGATAGAGCTGGACCAGGGCTGCGCCCGCTTTTTCCATGGGCAGATGGCTGCGCACCGGCGTGTCTGATGTCTCCCACAGATTTGCCAGCGCGGGGAAATCCCACACCGCGGCCAGCACGCTCTCGCTGCGGAAGTTGGCGCTCTCCACCAGCACACCGCTGGAATTGGGCGTCAACTCCTGGGGGGCCAGAATCGCCGACTTGCCCGCAAAGGGGTCCCGCTGGCGGCGGCTGAACTCATTCTGCCCCACCAGAAAGCTGATCGCCCCAAAAAGCTGGTTGTCCTGCATCCGGGCCAGCATCCCCGCCCGTAACTTTTCGTATAAGACCCGTTCCGTGGCCGCGCCCTGGGCAATCAGCATCTCTGCGCCCTGATAGGCCAACAGACGACCAATCTCCGGGTAGAGCACATCCCCGCCCAGCATCAGCCCAATCCGCCCCACGTCGGTCTGGATCACATTCCACTCCGCGCCGGGCTGGGCCAGGTCTTCATCCTCCGGGTGCAAAATGCCTTTGGCCTGATAACCCAGCCGTTCGCCCCCCGGCCCGTAGACAACCGCGATGTTGCGGATCACCCCGTCCAGCGGGTCGGGCAGATAGGCGCTGGGCGCGACGAGCGTCAGGTCAAACTCCTTGGCCAGCCCGCCGTAGGTCTCCTCATAGGCAGCCCAGACCGCCGCAGATTCACTCTCCAGCAGCCCGCCCAGCAGACGGCGAAAATCGGCCTTGACCGACCGGGCCAGACTCCCGGCCAGACTACCCGTCATCTTCTGCCAGAAGGAGACCCGTCGTCGCCGGGCCAGGTCCGCCCGCATCAACAACGCAGCGTGAAATCCACCCAGCAGCGGGGGCGTCACCATCAGCCCGGCCAGTTCGGGGAAGACGACCAGCCGCGCCCGTTTGGTAGCCGCCGAGCGCAAGAAGCGGCGCAAATCCTCCTTGTGCTCCTCCTGGCTGCGGGGCAGCCGCATTTTCTGTTGAACACAGGCGACAATCAGAGTTTCCACGGGCGGGTTCCAGTAAAGGGATAATGAGATTGTGGGATGATGAGATTGTGAGATATACCCGACTGGTACATTATCTCACAATCTCATCATCCCATTTCTTTGCGCAGTCTACCACAGGCGCGATGGCCTTCCAACTGTCGCTGTGCGCTACGCTTCCCAGCCAATCGGTTGTATAATTGGACCAACCTTCCACACGCCCAGCCGGGATTACCCCAGTGTCCGACCAGTTCCACGACGAAAGAGACGAAGACGAACGCTTCTGGCAACTGATCCGGGGCCGACGGTCGATCCGCCGCTATCTGCCCCAGGCCATCGACCGCGCCCTGCTGGAACGCATCCTCAGCGCGGCCATCTGGGCACCCTCGGCCCACAACCGCCAGCCCTGGCGCTTCTGTGTCATCGAAAGCCAATCGGCAAAATTGGACCTGAGCCAGGCGATGGCGGCCCGTTGGCGGCGGGACCTGGCCGGGGACAGCGCAGAGCCGGACTTTATCGAACGTCGGATCGCCCTCAGCCATGCCCGCATTACTGGCGCGGCGGCCCTGGTGGTGGCCGCGGTCTCGCTGGAAGAGATGGATGTCTACCCGGACCCGGCCCGGGCCGAAGCCGAATGGCTGATGGCTGTGCAAAGCACTGCCCTGGCCTGCCAGAATCTACTGTTGGCCGCCCATCACTACGGCCTGGGTGCGTGCTGGATGTGTGCGCCGCTTTTTGTTCCCGACACTGTGCGGGATATACTCAACCTGCCGGAGACGTGGCATCCGCAAGCACTGATTACACTGGGCTACCCGGCAGAGACCAAAGAAAAAGAACGACTCTCCCTGGAGGAACGGGTGCTATGGCGCTGAACAAAAAGGCAGCGAAACCGCGGGTGGTGGCTTTGGCGGGCGGCGTAGGTGGGGCCAAACTGGCCGCTGGACTCCAGGCAGCCCTGCCCCCGGCCAGCCTGACAGTCATCGTCAACACCGGCGACGACTTCGAGCATTGGGGACTGAACATTTGCCCGGATTTGGACACGGTTCTCTACAACCTGGCCGACAAGCACAACCCGGAGATGGGCTGGGGGCGGCGGGATGAGGTGTGGACTGTGCTGGGGGAGATGGAGCGCTACGCCGGGGATAGCTGGTTCCGCATTGGCGATCGGGACCTGGCCCTGCATCTGCGCCGCACAGAATGGCTGCGTATGGGGATGTCCCTGACCGAAGTCACCGACCGTCTGCGCCGGATGTTGGGCGTCTCCTCGGCCATTCTGCCTATGTGCGATGAGCCGGTACGCACGCTTGTCCATACAGACGAGGGCGACCTGCCCTTTCAGCACTATTTTGTGCGCCGCCGCTGCGAACCGGCCCTGCTCGATCTTTCGTTTGTGGGGGCCGAAAGCGCCACTCTTTCGTCCGAGGTACGCAAAGCTCTGCTCGGCGCGGATCTGATCGTCTTCTGCCCCAGCAATCCCTATGTCAGCATCGATCCCATTTTGAGCGTGCCTGGCTTCCGGGACTTTTTGCGCCAGTCCAGCGTTCCCAAAGTGGCGGTCAGCCCGATTGTGGGGGGGCAGGCGCTGAAGGGGCCAGCCGCCAAAATGATGCGGGAGTTGGGTGAAGTGAGCAGCCCGCTGACTGTGCTGGATCATCTGGGCGATGTGCTGGATGGCTTTGTCATCGACCACGCGGACGCGGCCCTGGCCGATGCGGTGATTCTGCCCGCATTGGTCACAGACACGATTATGACTGATCTCCCCTCCAAAGAACGGCTGGCCCACGCCATCCTCGCCTTTGCCGCAAACCTGCAATCCTCGCCCGTTGCGGCCGATTGATGTCCCACCCATCGAGCCTGTGGGTCACAATCCCGGCCAAACCGCTGGACGAGGGCAAGAGTCGGCTCGCCTCCGCGCTGACGGGCCAGGAGCGACACGGGCTGGCGCGCCGTCTGCTGGAAAACACACTGGGCGTTATCCTCGCTGTGCCAGGGCTGGCTGGGGTGATCGTCGTCAGCCGGGATGCGGAAATCCTGAGATTGGCCGCAGGATACGGCGTATTGGCTCTGTCCGAAAAGACTAACGGGACCGCCGCTTCTGGTGAAAAAGAGTGGGGGCTGAATCAGGCCGTTGCCCAGGCCGCGGAGTTTGCCCGGCACGCCATGGGAGACGCCCTGCTTTTTCTGCCCACCGACCTGCCTCTGCTGCAAGCCGACGACATCCGCACGCTGGTCCGGGCCTGGGACGGGCGGGAGAAGTGCGTCGTCATTGCGCCCAGCCACGACGGGGGAACCAACGCCCTGCTGCTCTCTCCGCCGGACGCCATCGCCCCGTCCTTCGGCGTGGAGAGTTTCGCCCGTCATATCCGTCTGGCCGAGGAAAAAGGATTGGCTGTAGAGGTTGTGGAATCCGAAGGGCTGGCTTGGGACGTGGACACGCCGGAGGAGTACCGGTTGATGGATGGGCTAAAAAACGGACACGGATCGACACAGATACTTTCGGATTTGCACGGGTAAAAATCTGCGGAAATCTGTGGTTTCTGCGGTTTCTGCGTCCTATTCTGCTTGTCATCCCCTACGCGTTCAATGCTTCTGGCCCGCAGGCCCGACGGTAGCCACAGTTGCGGCAGCGGGTTGGGTCCTGGTGATCCCGGCCCACATCTGCCGCGGAACGGGCAGTGCGGATGCCCTCGGCCGCGGTCAGCACAGCAGCGCGCAGTTCGTCGCTGTAGTCAATGCGCAGGGTGGCGTCGGCATAGCGCAGCAGGCCGTAGGGCGGGCGCACTTTCAGCACATCCTCCACCAGCAGGCAATAGGTTGCCAGTTGCAGGATGTGGCTGGCGTAGGGTTCAGCAGGGCGGCGGCGGCTCTTCACTTCCACTGGAATGGAGACTGACTGACCGTTCTCCTCCACCCGCACCAGATAGTCCGGGCGGCCCACCAGCCCATAGCGGCGGCTGACCAGAGGCTGCTCTTGCTTCTCCCACTGGCCCGTATCGCTATAGACCACTTTGCCCGCAGGCAGGCCGGTCTGCTGCCAGCGGCGGCGGCCGCGTAGAAACAGGAGCACGCCCACCACCAGTAGTAACAGAACGACTCCCCAAAGATAACCCATCCCTCACCTTTTCCTCTATGGATACTGTCTGCATACTGATCGAAGCCATTGGGATGCAAAAATGTCATTTGCATTATGGTTTCAAGTAAACTATAATCCATTCCACGGTGTTCTCAACCCTACAACATGCCCCTACAACGCAAGAGAACCCGTGCTGTCTCTGTGTCCGTTTTCCTATTCTCGTCGCTTTATTGTCGCTCATTTATCTGAGTCATATCTATCCAATCATTATCCATCCTTCGGTTTGGGTAGTGACTGGCTGTTAAGACCTGGACAAGTGGCGACATCCACACTTATTGGGCTTTCACTTTCACAAGGGGGTACGTTATGAGTAATCAGGCCAGACGACTTTCTCTCCACGGGTTGCTTGCCTTGCTTTTGCTATTGTCAACACTGTTGACAATAGGTGTGGCCGGGGCCGCAACCGAGGCGCAAAATGCAACACCGATTGACGCTTTCTGTGTGATCGGCAGTGTCATCGATCACGCAGAGAAACCGAGTGCTGATTGGACGATTACCGCGGTGATGTATGATTCGGCGAATGGTACTTTGGACCCTGGCACAGCCACAAAAGTGGACACAATCAACGTGGCCGACAGTGCAGATGGCCCTTTGGGATCATTTAAATTTGACGGTTTGAAGGCCGGCAAATGGAATTTCTCCATCGGAACACGGGATGGCTGGTCGCCGATTACTCCGGCCAGCTTTGATGTCCCTTTGTCCTATGGACATCGAGATTGGTTAGTGTCACGAAGTATTCGCCACGGGCAGCCGGTGGTGTTTAGCGTGTTCCCGCTGCAGGACGAGGAAGAAAAGGGTCAGGCAACTGTTTTCGTTAGGGAAAGCACCGATTTCATCCGACTTAGTGCGAAATTCCCGAAA
>CAMDQF010000300.1 GCA_945905745.1 Litorilinea aerophila | reverse complement strand
GCTTCACCTCCTGCTCATACAAAAAGCAGCTCACCACTTGCTGCTCATTGAGCTTCTGCAACTTCGGCTCAGCCACATCGCAGCGACCGGGCATAAAATCCGGGCAGCGGGGATGGAAGGAGCAGCCCACGGGCCGGTTGTAGGGGTGGGGAATCGAGCCGGTGATCGTCGCCAGCTTCGTGCGGGGTTTGGCAAGGATACTGGGAATCGATTTGAGCAGAGAGCGGGTGTAGGGGTGTTTGGGCGCGTGGAAAATATCATCCACCGGCCCCTCTTCCACCACCTGGCCCAGATACATCACCACCACCGCGTCGGCCATCTCGGCAATCACCCCCATATCGTGGGTAATGAGGATAATCGAGACCCCCTTCTCCTCCTGCAACTGGCGCAACAGGTCAAGAATCTGGGCCTGGGTGGTCACATCTAAAGCAGTAGTCGGCTCGTCGGCGATCAGAATCTTGGGGTCGCTGGAAAGGGCCATCGCAATCATCACCCGCTGGCGTAGGCCGCCGCTGAGTTGGAAGGCATACTCGTCGATGCGCCGCTCTGGTTTGGGGATGCCCACCTGGCGCAGCAGATCGATGGCCTTTTCCCTCGCCTCCTTCGGACTAAGCTTCTGGTGCAGGCGGATGGCTTCGATGATCTGGTTGCCGACGGTATGGAAGGCACTGAAGGAGGTCATCGGCTCCTGGAAGATCAGCGCGATCTCGCCGCCCCGGATATCCCGCATCTCCTGGCTGTCCGCGTCCAGAGTGGTCAGGTCGATGCGCTGGCTGCTGCCGTTGTTGCCGCCGGTGCGCAGCCAGATGTTGCCCTGCTCGATGCGGCCCGGCTTCTCCACAATGCGCAGAATCGAACGGGCGGTGACGCTCTTGCCACAGCCGCTCTCGCCTACAATACCGAGCGTCTGGCCGGGGTAGAGGTCAAAGCTAGCCCCTTCCACCGCGCGCACAACGCCCTCCTCCTGGCGGAAGTAGGTGTGGAGATTTTCGACAGAGAGAATGGGCTGGATGGATGCTGTCATTTATTGGGCGCTTTGGATGAGTTTGATGTTTGTGCGCAGCCATTCGTTGACCAGGGCCTGTACATCGATTTCTTTCCGGACGGCCAGTTGGGTCATAAATTCGTCTACGTCTGGCTCCAAATAGACTGGAAAAGTGAATTTGGCGTCTGGAAAGTAGAATTTACCGCGCTCCCCTTTGGAAAAATCATATACATCTTTCATCGATCACCTCGATACTGCCGGATCTCCGGCGACTCAGCTTTGCGGGCAGAGATAATCCGGATTTTGAGCGTGTCATTATCGATTTGTTCAACTGTGTGAACAACAACCCGTAATACTCCGCCACTGTCGATGCCAATTGTAATCCAACGTTCTTCAAAATCGCTATGCTCGTCGTCATAGATCACAATTTGATTGGGGTCACGAAAGATGCTGGCTACCCGACGAAAGTCAAGCCGATGCCTACGTATATTTCGGCGTTCTTTGTCTGTGCCCCAGTCAAAATCAATTTGCACTTTTCGCCTCATTGCATGTGATGCGAGAGGTTGCGTGTCTAGCCATACGGATCCGCGGCGTCGCGCAGACCATCGCCCAGGAAGTTGAAGGCCAGGACGGCTACAATCACCGGCACGGCGGGGTAGAGCAGCCAGGGCGAGATGGCGACGGCCTGGATATTCTGGGCCTGTTGCAGGAGCACCCCCCAACTGATGGCCGGGGCGCGCAGCCCCAGCCCCAGAAAGCTGAGGGACGTTTCCGCGATAATCATGGCGGGCAATGCCAGGGTCGTAGCAGCGATGATGTGGCTGAGGAAGGAGGGCACCATATGGCGGAAGATAATGCGCATCTGGCTGGCCCCGGCCAGCTCCGCGGCGGCGACGAAATCCTCTGTGCGCAGAGAGAGAAAGCGCCCGCGCACCACACGGGCCAGGGTCGTCCAACCGATAATGCCCAGAATGAGAGTGATCACAAAATAGACCCGGGTGATGGGCCACTCGGAGGGCACGGACGCGGCCAGGGCCATCCACAGGGGAATCGTCGGGATAGAGCGCACGATTTCGATCAGACGCTGGATGATATTGTCCACCGCGCCGCCATAGAGACCGGACAGCCCGCCCAGCAGAATGCCCAGAAAGAGGCTCATCGCCACGCCGGCCAGACCAATGACCATCGAAAGCCGGGTCGCCAGCATCAGCCGCGAGAAGAGGTCCCTGCCCTGCAAGTCAGTCCCCAGCAGAAAGATGGAGTCCTCGGCCCTGGCCCCTTCCACGCCGAGCAGGTGGCGATTGGTCTTGAACAGTCCCAGGAGTTTATACTCGTAGCCCTCTACCCAGAATTTTAGCGGTACTTTCAGATTGGGATCTGGCTGGTAGACCCGCTTGAAGGTTTTCGGGTCGCGCTTGCCGCTCAACCCGATGACGTGGGGGCGAAAAGTGTCGCCGTCGTACCAGTGGATGGGCTGGGGCGGTAGGAGGGAGCGTTGGGCTTCCGACATCTGCGGGTCGGCGTAGGCCAGAAAATCGGCAAAGACAACGCCCACATAAAAGAGGATAATAACGAAGGCGGCAATCATCGCCAGTTTGTGCTTGCGAAAACGCCACCACATCAACTGCCACTGGGTAGCGACAAAAATGCGCTGGGCGGCGACGGTCTCCTTCTCCTGGGGTTCGATGGCGACACTCATCAGCTTTGCCCCTCCATGCCGTGACGGATACGGGGATCGATCCACATAAGAAGCAGGTCGGAGACAAATGTGCCGACGACCGTCAGAATCGAGAGCAGAAGCAGAATTGTCCCGGCCAGAAAGAGGTCCTGGGCCACCAGCGCTTTGAAGAGGAGGGGACCGACTGTAGGCAGGCTAAGCACCAGCGAAACAATAATACTGCCCGATACAACAAAGGGGAAGAGATAGCCGATGGTGCTGGCAAAGGGATTCATCGCGGCGCGCACAGGATATTTCAGTATCAACCGATTGCGCGACATCCCTTTGGCCTGGGCTGTGACCACATAGGGCTTGCGCAGTTCATCCAGCAGATTGGCGCGCATAATGCGTACTACTTCGGCCATCCCTGCCAGACCCAGGATGATGGCAGGCAGGGGCAGATGCTTGATCATATCCCAGACTTTGGCCCAGCTCCAGTCCTGTTGCAGATATTCTGGCGAGACGAGACCGCCGATATTTTGCACATTGAAGTATTTGAAGCTGACGTAAAGCAGAATCAAGGCGAGCATAAAATTGGGGACTGCGATACCGATGAAGCCCAGAAATGTAAAAAAATAGTCACCGATGGAGTATTGGTTTACCGCAGAGTAGATGCCAATCGGCAGGGCCAGCACCCAAATCAGCAGAATCGCCGCCACAGAGACGATAATCGTCATCGTCATGCGGTCACCGATCACTTCGCGCACCGGGCGGCCGTACTCCCAGGACATGCCAAAGTTGCCCTGCAACATCAGCCCAGACCATTTCAAATATTGGACATAGACTGGCTGATCCAATCCGTATTGAATCCGTAGCGACTCAGCTTCCTCTCGGGAGAGAACCGTACCAGTGGATTGCAGATTGGCGATATAGGCGGTGACGTAGTCGCCCGGCGGCAGTTGGATCACCACAAAAGAGATGATCGACGCTGCCCAGATTGTCAAAATGCCCGCCAGAAAACGGCGGATGATGTAGTTGACCACTGGTGGCGCTTCCTATGAATAGAGAATACGTGCGGTCAAAAGCGTGGAGTTACAGCGGGATAGACCCGCATTATACAGTCATTGGCCTGAGAGTGCAACTGGTCGGAAATAGTCAGGAAGTGGTCTATTTGGTAGACCACTGATTGCGCAAATACTATACCGTCTTTCCCCTGGACTGTCAACCGACTATTTTCCGGTACGATTGGCCTGGGAGCGTGGCGTCAAGTCAAACCAGGTTTCGTGGCCGCCAAAGAAACGCCCCAACTCGTCCACCATCAGACCAAAAAAGCCGGTCTGCGCGCCGCCCGCATACCAGCCGATGTGGGGGCTGAGAAAGACGTTGGGCAGTTGCAGGAGTTCGCTCTCCGGCGGGATGGGTTCCGGGTCGAAGACATCTAGCCCCACGCAGATGTCCCCCTGGCGCAGGCGGGCAATAAGGGCGTCCGAGTCCACGACCTTGCCCCGGGAGACGCTGACAAAGACCGTACCAGGACGCAACAGAGCGAACTCCGCCGCCCCCAGCATCTTCTCGGTTTTGGGCGTATGGGGAGCCAAACAGACCACCACATCGCAACCAGAGAGGACATTTTCCAGGGAAGTTTGGGTGAAGCCGAGAGCTTCGGGCAGTTCTCGGGGCAGGTAGGGATCGTAGACAAAAATCTCAGTCTGGAAGGGCGCAAGGAGTTTCATCAACCGCCGCCCCATATGACCACAGCCGATCAACCCCACGCGCTTGCCCCACAGTTCCCCCTGCATCGTCGGGAAGAGTTCCCGCATCATCCCCGTGTCCCCGGCGATGATGCGGCGGAAATGAGTTCCCCCGTTGCGCAGGGAGACGAGAATCAGGGCCAGCGCCCACTCGGAGACGGGGTAGGAGGAGGCGTTGGTGGTGTCTACGGTACGGATGCCCCGGGCCCAGGCCGCGTCCAAATCCATACGGCTGGCGAAGCGATCCCCCTCCAATTCGCCGATGAAGCGCAATTTCGGTGCGCCAGCCAGCACAGCTTCGGTCACCGTCGGCGCGCCGTGGCAGACGATCAGCCCGTCGACTGCGGCCAGCCGTTCTGTCAACTGGCGGGCGGCCTCAGCGTCGGTGTTGGACGAATAGATGCCGCCTCCTTCACAGGAAAACCAATCCCAGTCGGCAAAGGATTCCAGGCGGGCGATATCTTCCGCTGTCAAATAGACATCGCGGACATGCGGGTTGCAGGCGAGAAGAACAGAAGGGCGATTAGACATAAAAACTCCTTGTTTGAAAATAAAATTGGGCGATAATCACTTTTTTTCAACGCCATCAGTGTCGTATTGCACTTATCCTTGCGCCCTGGGCCGCTTGGGATCGCTGCTCCAATCGCTCCACGAGCCAGGATAGAGACGAGCCAGTCCCAGCCCGGCGTGTTCCATTGCCAGCAGATTGTGGCAGGCTGTCACACCGGAGCCGCAATAGTGGACGATTTCGCCGGTGGGTCGTTGACCCATCAACGCCTGGAAACGCTCGGCCAACTCCTCTCGGCTACGGAAGCGGCCATCGACCAGGTTTTGGCCGTAGAAATAGTTGGATGCACCGGGGATATGGCCGCCCACCGGGTCAATCGTTTCGTTCTCGCCCCGAAAGCGATCGGGAGAGCGGGCGTCGATGAGCAGAGCGCCGCCACTGGCTGTATATTGCAGCGCTTTGTCTGCATTCACCACCAGTTCTGGCCGGGGGTGGGGGACGAATTGTGCCGGTGAAACCGACGGGATTTCACTCTCCACAGGCCGATTCTCGCTCTGCCAGGCCGCCCAGCCACCGTCCAGCACAGCCACTGCGTCGTGGCCCAGCCAGCGCAACATCCACCAGAAACGGGCAGCCATGGTGCCGGGGCCGTCGTCATAGGCGACAATTTGTGTGTCGTTGTCGATGCCCCAAGCCGAGAGAGTGTGGGCAAAGGTTTCCGGCGTGGGCAAGGGATGACGACCACCGGCTCTGTCCGCGGCCATCGGCGCGGCCAGGTCTTCGTCCATATGGGCATAGACAGCGCCAGGGATGTGGCTGGCTGCGTAGGCCTTGCGCCCGCCAGCTTTGTCGGCCAGAGAGAAGCGGCAATCCACAACAGCTACGCCTGGGCCACCCAAAAGCCCGGCCAGTTCAGCGGTCGAAATCAGTGTTGAATACATTCGTCGGCTCCTTTTGCGGACAGCAGGGATGAAAAGCGGTACGCAGATTTTCGCAGAAACCACAGATTTTCGCAGATTTTTAATCCGCGTGCATCAGCCCAATCAGCGTCATCCGCGTTCTATACTTTATGGCCTTATTCGGTGTTTCGGCTGCGCAAGGCGCGCACGGTGCGGGTCAAGAGAATCACAGCCGCACCTGCCAGAACAATCGCCCAAATATAATTGATGCGAATGCTGGCGGTCAGTGTGAGCGCGGCCAGCATCCAGCCGCCGCCAGCCACCCCAGCCAAACGGAACAGATGGCGGCGCACCAATTCGTTTTCGTCCTGCCGTTCGGTGGCGGTTTGCAAATGGGCCAAATAATGGGAAAGGTCCCAGCCAACCAGCCCGGCCACCACAGCCGTCAACAGCCAGCCCCAGACCAACCCCTGCATTCCACCCCAGACCGCAGCCAGCACAAAGGCGAAGAGTCCCCAATCGGCCACCCGGTGGTTGCCGTGGCGCAGCACACTCAGCCAGAGCAGGCCGATGCCGAGTATCCCCAGGGTTGCCCACCAATTGACCGAACCAAAAGCCCCAGCCAGACAGAGCGTCGCCACGGCAATGGCAAGCCCCATCAGCATTCGCAGCGTCCCGATCATAGATTGTTGCTCCGCAGGCGCATACGGCCCAATGCCTGATGGGCCACCTGATGGAAGGGCGTCTCCACATCCCATTCGAAGACATTCACACCCGCCCGGCCAAGTGTACGCAACAGATGGGCCCGCTCCAATTGGGCAAGTCGTGCCGCCAGTTCTGTGTTGCGAGTGGCGGATAGGGTCTTCATCTCAAAGGTGATGGCGTCGGGTGTCACCAACAGAAGTTCGTAGCCCCGTGCGCGCAGGCTCACAATATCGTCCTGGTCGTCGGGCTGTAACGGGCTGACCAGCACCAGTTGGGAGCGTACGGGAAAGAGGCGAGTGGGCAGGTGGATCAGCTTGTCGAAGACCTGACTGCGTTCCATTTTGGCTCGGGCCAGGGCACGCAAAATCCGTTCCCGCTGGACTTTGCCGGAGCCGGGGAAGGTCCAGTCAATCGCCCCGCCGTAGAGAAAGAGACCCACCCGATTGCCATAGGAGAGAAAGGCATCAGCCAGGGTGACGGTGGCATCAATCGTCTGCTCCAACAACGAACCGCTGCCCGCCAGCAGGTTTGTGCTCTCCCGCACATCCAGAATCAGCCCCACATCAATCGCCCGCTCCTGCTCGAAATCATTGACAAAGAGGGTCTGGTCGTGGCGCGCGCCGGCCCGGTGGTTGATCCAGCGCAGAGGGTCCCCGGGCTGGTACTCCCGCACGCCGAAAAACTCGATGCCAGAGCCGCCCGTGCGCGCCGGAATCTGTCCGGGATAGACCCGCACCCGCCGGGGGCGGATGGCGATGGCCGGCACTTTGTGGACCACAGGCAGGATAAAAAGGACGCTGGGTAGCTTTAGTTGGCTTTCAGAGCGGAAGACGCCGAGGGAATCGCTGACTGTCAGACGGGGGCCGGGCAATGTGTGCAAGCCCCGCTTGCCCATCAGTGTATAGACAATCTCTGCGCTCTCCCCGCTCTCCAACGCAAGCAGCAGCCGGGTCTCCCCCTCCACCACTTCCAGCCCGTCGGGGATTATATCCTCGACCACTAGATCGGCCAGGCGCTCGCCGGTGTTTGTGAAAGTCAGCGTCACCTGCACTGGCTCGCCCTGAAAGAGGCGGTTGGGTTGCAGCACGCGCCGGGCGCTCAACTGCGCGGGCGGCGCTTTCTCCCAGATGCCCAAAGCCACGTACAACAGAAAAGGCACGGCCAGCACCAGCAGGCGCGGGTTCAGGCTGGCCAGACCGGCCAGAATGGGCAGGTAGATGAGGAGGCTGAGGAGAAGGGAATTGGTCAAGGGTAATTGGGAATGGTGAATGGTGAATGGCAGGTAGCAAGTGGAAGGTGGAAGGTGGAAGGTGGAAGGTGGAAGGTGGAAGGTGGAAGGTGGAAGGGGGAAGGTGGAAGGTGGAAGGTGGAAGGTGGAAGGTGGCGTATCTCCTACCTGCAACCTTCCACCTGCATACCTG
>CAMDQF010000299.1 GCA_945905745.1 Litorilinea aerophila | reverse complement strand
GCATCAACGCCGAAAATATGGGCCAGTTCGAGCGCACACTGATTATTGTGGAAGAGGGGGCCAGCGTCCATTACGTGGAAGGTTGCACCGCTCCCATTTATTCCAGCAACAGCCTGCACAGCGCAGTGGTCGAAATTATTGTCAAGAAGAACGCCCGCTGCCGCTACACTACCATCCAGAATTGGAGCACGGATGTCTACAATCTGGTGACCAAGCGGACCGTCGCCTACGAAGGCGCCACGATGGAATGGATCGACGGCAACCTGGGCAGCAAAGTGACGATGAAATACCCCGCTGTCTATATGATGGGGCCGAAGGCTCACGGCGAGATTCTCTCCATTGCCTTTGCCGGCAAGGGCCAGCACCAGGACGCCGGCGGTAAGGTCGTCCACGGCGCCCCCTACACCAGCTCCAAAATCGTCTCCAAGTCCATCAGCAAAGATGGCGGACGGGCCAGCTATCGCGGTCTGTTGAAAGTGGCGAAGGGTGCCCATCATAGCAAGAGCAATGTGGTCTGTGATGCCCTGATCCTCGATTCGGCCAGCCGCTCGGACACCTATCCTTACATCGAAATCGAAGAGGACGAGGTGAGCGTCGGCCACGAGGCTTCGGTCAGCAAAATTGGGGAAGAGCAACTCTTCTATCTCCAGAGCCGGGGTATCGGCGAGGACGAAGCCGCCGCGATGATTGTGGGCGGTTTCATCGAGCCGCTGGTCAAGGAACTGCCAATGGAGTATGCCGTGGAGATGAACCGGCTGATCCAGTTGCAGATGGAAGGCAGTATTGGATAAAAGATGACCGGGTGACAAGGTGACAAGGTGACAGGGTGCAGCAACTTCCCTCACCTTGTCACCCCTTCACTCTGTCATCTTGTCATAACATAGGGGATGACGAACGTGAGCGTATTAGTAAAAGAAGCTGAAATGATGGAAGTTGTGGCTGTGATGGCCGCGGTGGCTGATTTCAGCGAGGCGAGTGTGCGTGCGCTTTCCGCGGCGCGCAACGAACCCCGCTGGATGTTGGATTTTCGTCTGGCTGCCTGGCGGACCTTCGAGGCCATGCCCTGGCCCAAAAGCACAGATGAAGCCTGGCGGCGTACCCGCTTGACCGGCTTTGACCTGAAGAATTTCACTGCTTATGCTACGCCTCAGGGTGTGAGCAAGCGGCAGGCGTTAAGCCCCCTGCTGCAGAGCGAATTGGGCGAGATGGAGAGCGCGGCCAGTGTCGTCTTTCAGGACGGCGGTGTGCTTTATCGCAACGACAACCCGGAACTGGCCGCCCAGGGTGTGATCTTCACCGATTTGCAGAGCGCGCTGCTCGAACACCCGGCGCTGGTGCGTCAGTATTTTATGACCCAGGCTGTCAAGCCCGAACACAACAAATTTACCGCGCTGCACGCGGCCTTATGGGACACGGGCGCGTTTGTCTATGTACCAAAAAATGTGACCGTCGAACTGCCCTTGCAGGCCATTCTGCACCAGAAGCCCGGCGTTGGCGGCTATCATCACACGCTGATTGTCGCGGATGTGGGCAGCCACGTCACTGTCGTGGATGATCTGCTGGGCGGCGTGAATGGGATGCAGAGCGGCGTCATCGAACTGGTGATGGCAGACAATTCAGTGGTTCGTTATATGAACCTGCAGGACTTCGACCACAGCGCCTGGAATTTTCTGACTGGGCGGGCGATGATGGGCCGGGACACTGACCTGCGCTGGATTCAGGTTAGCTGGGGCAGCAGAACGACGAAAGCCTTCCTGGACCTGGAACTGAATGGGCCGGGCGGACATGCCGAACTGCTGGGACTCTACTTCCCCACCGGTCGCCAGCACATCGACCACCAGACCCTGCAAATTCACAACGCCCCCAACTGTTTCAGCGATCTGCTCTTCAACGGCGCGCTGAAAGACCGGGCACACAATGTCTATATGGGTATCATCAAAGTGCTGCCCAACGCCCAGAAGACCGACGCTTTCCAGCGCAACGGCAACCTGATTCTTGACGGCACGGCCCGGGCTGATAGCATTCCCGGTCTGGAGATCGAGGCCGACGACGTGCGCTGCACCCACGCGGCTACCGCGGCCCAGGTGGAGGACGAGTATGTCTTCTATCTGATGGCCCGGGGTTTGACCCGTCCCCAAGCAGAGCGTATGATTGTACAGGGCTTTTTCCAGAAGGTTCTGGATCGGGTGCCTGTGGAGTCTGTGCAGCACAAATTAGAGCGAGTCATCGAGCGTAAAATCGGCGGATAATTGAGCGGGAGATTGGGAGATTAAGAGATTGAGAGATTGGATACGCCATCTCCTAATCTCTCAATCTCCCAATTTCCTACTACCCCAGGAGGCTTCTATGAGCGATAAAGGCTACGTACATCCCGAAGTTTTGGTCAGTACCGATTGGGTGGCTGCGCACGGCAAGGACGCCAACGTGCGCTTGTTGGAATCGAACGAAGATGTGCTTCTCTACGACACGGGCCACATCCCCGGCGCGCTGAAGATTGATTGGCAGGAAGATCTGAACGACCGACTGGTGCGGGACTACATCGGCAAGGAAGCCTTTGAGAATCTCATGCGCAAGCTGGGTGTGAGCAACGACACGACGGTCGTCTTCTACGGCGACAAGTCCAACTGGTGGGCCACCTACGCCTTTTGGGTCTTCCAGCTCTTCGGCCACACCAACGCCAAAGTGGTGGACGGTGGTCGCCAGAAATGGATCGACGAGAGCCGGGAGCTGACACGGGAGAAACCGGTTGTCACCCCCAGCAGCTACGTGGCCCAGGAACGCAACGATGCGCCCGTGCGCGCTCTGCGCGGCGACACCCTGGCCCATCAGGCCGCGGGCAAGCCGCTGGTGGATGTGCGCAGCCCGGCGGAATATCGGGGCGAACTCTTGCACATGGCGAATTATCCCCAGGAGGGCGCCCTGCGGGGCGGCCACATCCGGGGCGCGAAGAATGTGCCCTGGGCCCGGGCGGCCAACGAGAACGGCACTTTCAAGAGCGCGGCGGATCTGCGGGCCATCTACGAGACCGAGCAGGGGCTGAAGCCCAGCGACGACATTGTGGCCTATTGCCGCATCGGCGAACGCAGCAGCCATAGCTGGTTTGTGCTAAAATATCTGTTGGGCTACGAGAAAGTCCGCAACTACGACGGTAGCTGGACCGAATGGGGCAACGCGGTCGGCCTGCCGATTGAAAGATGAATCTATTGCGTATTTCGTATTGCGTAGGCAGTGATGTTTATGCCATTTCTGTTAATAGAAGGTAGTGAAGATTTTTGAGGGTGAAATCGGATTTTTCGTTTCCGCCCTCAATCTCTTTACAGAGTCGTCAACATCACTTACCTACGCAATACGAAATACGAAATACGCAGCAGACCGGAAACCAATGAACCACTCGCCGATCGCCGACCCGAAACTCGCGTCCCTCCGCTCCCTTTTCCCTGTGCTGGAACGTCAGGTTCACGGCAAGCCGCTGGTCTATTTGGACAATGCGGCCACCACCCAAAAGCCCCTGGCCGTCATCGAGTCCCTGGACAATTATTACCGCCGGTACAACTCGAATATCCACCGGGGCGTGCATACTCTGAGCGAAGAGGCGACCGCAGCCTATGAGGGCGCGCGGGAACGCATCGCCCGTTTCATCAACGCGGCCAGCGACAAGCAGACGATCTTCACCCGCAACGCCACGGAAGCCATCAATGTAGTGGTCCACAGTTGGGGCCGGGCCAATCTGGGGCCGGGCGACGAAGTGCTGATTACCGAAATGGAACATCACAGCAATATCGTGCCCTGGCAGATGTTGCGGGATGAGCTGGGCTTTACCCTGCGCTATGTGCCCATCACCGACGGCGGGCTGCTGGACCTGAGCCAGTTGGATACGCTACTGACCGAGCGCACAAAACTCTTTGCCTTCGTCCATGTGAGCAATGTAGTAGGTACAATCAACCCCGCGGCAGAACTGGTGCGAGCCGCCCATGCCGTCGGCGCGCTGGCCTTGATTGACGCCAGCCAGAGTGTGCCCCATATGCCGGTGGACGTGCAGGCGCTGGACGCGGATTTTCTCGTCTTCAGCGGGCACAAAATGTGCGGGCCGACGGGCATTGGCATTCTCTACGGCAAGCGGGAATTGTTGGAGGCTATGCCCCCCTTTATGGGCGGCGGCGATATGATCCGGGAAGTCAAGATGAGCGGCAGCCGCTGGAATACACTGCCCCACAAATTTGAGGCGGGCACACCAGCCATCGCCGAAGGCATCGGCCTGGGCGCGGCGGTGGATTTCTTGCAGGAAGTCGGCCTGGATTGGGTGCAGCAGCACGAACAGGCCCTGACCAGCTATGCTTACAAACGGCTGGCTCAGGTGGAAGGCTTGCACATTTTAGGTCCGGGACCGGAGCAGCGGGGCGGCCTGGTCGCCTTTACGCTGAACGACATCCACCCCCACGACCTCTCGGCTGTGTTGGATGCCGACGGGATCGCCATCCGGGCCGGCCATCACTGCGCCCAGCCCATCCACGACCGGCTGGGCGTCGTCGCCAGCGCGCGGGCCAGCTTCTATCTCTACAACACCTTTGAAGAAGTGGACAAACTGGTGGTAGGATTGGAGAAGGCCGGACAGATTTTCGCGTTGTGATGAGGGAGGATAGCGTTCAAATGATCGCAAAAGTCTACCGCAAAGTTAATGTGAAGGATCAGCCAACAGATTTTGCCTATTGGCAGAAACAACCTTACCAGGCCCGATTGGCTGCATTGGAAGAGATTCGGCGGGAATATCATGGCTGGCAAGATGATGACACTCAGCCCAGACTTCAGAGAGTTTATACAATCGTTAAACGATAACACTGGATAACCGTTATGGATCAGTTATACCGCGAGGCCATCCTCGACCACTACAAACATCCGCGACGCAAAGGCCACATCGCCGCGCCGGACATCCACTATCACGACACCAATCCCTTCTGCGGGGACGAGGTGACGATTGAGTTGAAAGTGACCGACGGTGTGGTAGTGGACGCTGCCTTTGACGGGCGGGGCTGCGCCATCAGCCAGGCCAGCGCTTCGATGATCATGGAAGAGATCGTCGGTATGTCCATCGCCGATCTCAAGGAGTGGGGCAAAGAGAACATCCTCGACCTGCTCGGCATCGAAATCGGCCCGGTGCGGTTGAAATGCGCGCTGCTGCCGCTGAAAGCATTGAAGGCCGGGCTGTATGGCCTGGATGAATGGCCGGAATAAAGAAAGTGACCAGTAATCAGCGGTAGCGTCGTGTCAGCCTACTGATTACTGCTCACTGGTTACTACCAACTGGTGAGGAATATGACTGAAGATTTTGCAAAAGTAGCCCGCCTATCCGAACTCCCCGTAGGCGGGCGCAAGCTGGTGGAGATCGACGGTGTGCGCATCGCCATCTTCAATCTGGACGGGGAACTGCACGCAATTGAGGACGTCTGCACCCACGATGGCGGGCCGCTGGTGGAAGGGGATGTGGTGAACGGCTGTCAGGTCCAATGTCCCCGCCACGGCGCGCGCTTTGACATTCGCACGGGCGCCGCTCTTTCTATGCCCGCCTTTGAAGCGACCAATTCCTACGCTGTGGAAATTGACGGCGACGACATCTTCGTAGAGAGACCGTTCTAAAGCTGGAGAGCTATCCTATGTCTGACAATACCCTGCCTACCCCGGATGAAGTCCGGGCCGAGATCAAGGCCAATGTACGGGACCCGGAACTGATGATGAATATCGTCGATCTGGGGCTGATCTACGACATTGAAGTCAATGCTGAGAAGCACGCCGAGATCACAATGACCCTGACCAGCCCCGGCTGTCCTGCGGGTCCCCAGATCATCACCGACGTCCAACGCACCACCCACAACGCCTTTCCCAACCTGGAAGAGGTGAATGTCCATCTGGTCTGGACCCCCTTCTGGAATCCCGATATGATGTCGGACGATGCCAAGGATGAGTTGGGGATTTTTTAGGGTTTGTTGACTGGTTGAACCGGTGAGTGGTGCAAAAAAGTGAGGCGTGAAACGTGCGATCACTGACATATCTCACGTTTCACGCCTCACTTTTTTCTGGGACAAGCGTTGTTTAGCCCTGCCCACTGGCTCTCCGCTTCATCAACAACAGCAGCCCAATCTCCAGCATCATTTCGACCAGCGGATGGTTAGCCGCTGCCATCTGCTTGAAACCTTCGGCCAGCAGCACTGCGTGCTGAGCGTGCTGGGGATGCCCAGCAATCGCCAGCCAGCCCGCCTGGGCCAGCAACCCGGCCTGGGTTTCTAGGCCCAATGCCTGCTCGACTTGTGCAGTGAGAAATTCCTGTTTTAGGGCGGTAAGCGTACTACGAAAGGCCGGTTCGTCCTTGGCCGAGAGGCGCGCCGCTGCAGCCAGCATCCGGCTGTTCTGGAAAAACCAGCCCGCCATAGCCGGATGGCGCAAAAGCGTCGCCGCGATTTCCTCCAATTGGGAGTTGTTCTTCTGCCAAAGTGTCGGACCTGACGCCAGCAGTTCGGCCAGTTCGCCGGGCAATTCGGCGGATTCTGCGCCTGCCACATACGGATTGTAGAAGGTATACTCTTCCGGCAAAGGTCGGGGCTTGGATTGTCGCCAGTGGGCTGCCACTGCTTGTTTCAACCGCCAACCGGCATAGCCCAAGGGCACTTCCAGAAAGACGGTGGGCGTGCCGTTGGTCAAGGCAATGCTCACCATCTCCCCGACAGAACGCTGGGCGGGCAGATATTGGGACTCGATGGCTTCGCTGCCAAAAGTGTCCAGCAGACCGCCACGGGCGTTGATGCGCAATCCTAGCAGCACATTCTGGCTGGCGTTCACTCCCCGGCGCAGAAACCAGAGGTCCTGGGTTCCGTCCAGGGTGCTGGGCGTAATCAGGCCGCGCCAGCCTTCCAATGGAGCAGGCTGGAAGTGGACACCGAGAAAACGCAGCTTGCGCAGGGTTCGCTCGGCCACCTGGGCCAATTCGGGCTTCAAATTGTGTTGCAGGGTGTACAACGACCGGGCCGCGGCTTGGGCCGCCTCGCCCTGACGGATGGCCCCCAGCCGTTCCAGCGCGGCCAACGCCACCCCATCCCGCCCGTCGTAGGCAATCAGCCGCAGCAATTCGGGCCGATCCGCCTCGTTCAGCCGCCCCAGCAGTTCCATCACCTGAAGGGCCACCTGCTCATTTTCCTGGCGCATCTGGCGCACATATTCCAGCAGAATGTAGTGGTTTTCGTGGCTTTCGGCCAGGGCTTCCTGCAAACTCTGCATCACGACCGTTTCCGGGTCTTTCAGATCGCTCATCAGCCCCGGTGCAATCTCGGCTTCCAAAAAACGTTCCAAAATCATCGCCGCCGTGATTCGGGTCTGGGTGGGATTGCCCCGATTGGCCGCCTCTTTGCGCAGAACAGTCACCGTCTCGTCATAGGGCAGCAGCGTCGCCAGCCGCCCCAATCCGCCCCGCAACTGACTGCTGGAGTTGTCCAGATATTTGGAAAGGGTAGAGAGGATGAGGAGGGGTTCGTAATTCTGGGCGATGGCGCGCACACGGGAGAGCACCTCGGCCTCGGATTGGGTAGCCGAGAGTGCGTTCATATCTTCAGTGAGTTGGCGGCGGGCCTGGAAGGTGTTGACAATTTTATCGCTCATAGCCAGTAGTATACCAGAAGGAGCGGGAAAATCGTTTCTTTTTGCCAGCCTGTTGGCAAGGTGGTACACTACGAGGAAGTAATCAGTCACCAGTGAACAGTCATAAGTGATGACACGCCTACTGGTCGCCGATTACTGTTCACTTCCTACAGACGGAACCGTTCAATCCAATGGCACAGGCACTCTACCGAAAGTGGCGCAGTCGAACATTTGATGAGGTTGTGGGTCAGGAGCACGTGACCCAGACCCTGCGCAACGCGCTGCGGGATGACCGGGTGGCCCACGC
>CAMDQF010000298.1 GCA_945905745.1 Litorilinea aerophila | reverse complement strand
GCGCCCACCACATTGTCGTCAAAGGTGCGGTCACCCACACAGACTTTCATGGCCTGACGGGCCAGGTCCTGCACACGGGAGCTGGCTAAGTCATCGTCCAGATAGATGCCCCGGTATTGTGCCCAGAGGGTGCGCAATGTGTCTTTGTTATTGACGCCCGGGCGGAAGATGTCGCCGGTGACCCTTAGGCCAATGCGCTGCTTGTCTTTGGTGATAATCTCCTGGTCTTCAACGCTGAAGGGGATGCCCTGGCTAGAGACCCGCTGGATGTCCACATAGAGACCCACGTCCGAGTAGACGCCAGGACCAACGATATCTTTGATTTTGCCCCCCTGAAACTTGACACCGACCTCCTGCTCGTTCACCCGCTCGAAGGCGTAGTAGAACTGGCCGGCGAAAACGAGCAGAAAAAAGCCGATGACGACGACGATTACCGCGATTACGATAGGTGAACCGGAGAGGGGATTGCGACGATTGGAAAGTGTACTCATAGAAGCTCCTTATTTGTCATTTTTCAGAAGATGGAAAGTTGATTGGCGAAAATGCAAAGTAAGTCTAGCACACACAAGAGCCATATGGCTGACATTGGCGAGACAAGAAACCACCAAGTAGGCGAAGCATACGCATATTTCCTGTTGGTTGCTGTAAGAAAAGATGTTATTCTGTGATTCTAATGGCCTGTGCATACCCAACAGCCGAATCCACAAACAATGCGTGCTTTGCGGAACTCCACCTCTTCAGGTCGGACTACCAGTCCGACTTACGAAAAAGGGGCGTGGCGGATGCCACGCCCCCAATCTCCAGTCGCCAGTCGCCAATTCCCTATTCATTTGCTCCGATAGGGAAGGAATCGGGCAGGTCTGCAGCGATTTCGACTTCGCCCAGACCACAGGCGGGCTGACCCCAGCCGCCCGCGCTCACGCCATCTTCGATGTCAAAGACGATATTGTCGTCGCCGGTGGGGCTGACACCGCCGGGCACGTTGTCCAGACCCAGCGCGTCCCGCACCTTCCAGGCGATGATGTGGTCTGTGCAGGAGCTGTCCCCGCTGACACCGACGCCGCCCAACAGCGCGCCCTCTGCGTCATAAAGAGCCAGACCGCCGCCAAAGACATTCACACCACCCAGACGCAGACCGATCATCGGGTCGTTCTCTGTGCCAAAGTTTTTGGCCGAGCCGAAATAGGCCACGGAGGTATCCACCGGGTTGCTCTCCTGCAAGCCGAAGAGGCTGCCGCCGGGCTGCACAGCGCTGTAGAGATTGCCGGTGCTCAGGGCCAGAGCGGGCAGGCTGAAGGCATTGGCCGTGTTGGCCTTCTGGCCGGAGATAATCCGGCTGCCCGGCCACTGGTCGCCCCGGTCTTCGCCGGAGAAGGTGATGGCGCAGACGACGCCATCCCGATCTACCAGTGTGGCCCACATATGAAAGCCAAAACCGCCGTTGTCCGCGCCTTCCACGACAGCCGCCAGCACTTCAGTCAGGCTGTCGTGGGCGGGCAGAAGCGCACAAGCGTTTTCCGGTTCTTCCGCTTCCGTTTCCGCCGCTGTTTCGTCTGTCGCGGCTGGCGCGGCCTCTTCGGCCACAGGGACAGGGCGGGCGGCTGTGGTCGGAGCCGAAGCATCCGCCACGGCCACTGGCTCGCCTTCGATCTCGGTCAGACCGTCAAAGCGCATGACTTTGCCGCTGCCCGGTGCGCCTACGCCGTTGACTGTCACATAGCCGTTGCCTTCTGCATCGAAGTCAACGGAAGTGGGGAAAGCCAGACCGGAGACAAGTACTTTCGAGTCTGCGCCTTCGCCGATACGCAAAATTGCGCCGCTGTCGGGCACGGGTCCCTGATCCGTAAAGACGCCCAATTGAACCGCATAGAGTTCGCCGTCCGGGCCGGCGCGCAGGTCGGTCAGCATCGTCAGGCCGGTGGCGTAGTCACTGACTTCACCGGTGGCTGGGTCCACTGTCACGACTTTGGCCGCGCCGGGCAGGAAGGGGAAGCCGGGCAGCAAAGAGACGTAGATCGTCCCATCTTCGCCAAAGGCGACGCCCGTGGGAACCGGGTCCGATTCCAGCGCGCCGCCCCGCCCTGGATTGGGCAGGGGGCTGGCGACGCCCTCGAAGACGGCCAATACTTCGACCGCACCATTCTTCGGGTTCACCTGCAAAAGGGTGTTAGCCCCGGCATCGGCCACGTACAACAGGCCATCGGGACCAGCGGCCATGCCAAAGGGATGGGACTCAATCACAAAACCATCCGGGTTCTCCGCTTTTTCCACCTGCCAGGTCTGGGCTACTTCTTTCACATCGCCCTGGCGCACTTCCAGAATCGCAGCCGTGTTGGGCAGGGGTTCGTCCCGGGCTGCTTCCACCCAGACGCCGCTGGAGGCATATAGCACGCCATTCAAAATGACCAGACGTGCGCCGCCGGTGGTGTCCGTGCCCGCCACGACGGAGGGCAGTTTGCTGATTTCGGTCTGAGTGCCGTTGGGCTGCACCTGCATCACACGGGAAGTATTGCCCACTTTGGCCGTGACCACTTCGCCCGTGTTGGGGTCCATGGCGCTGGCCTCGTTGATACCGCCCACACCGGAATCGATGACCCATAGGCTACCGTTGCGGGTGACGAGAATCCCCTGGGGGCCATTGAAGCCCTCGGCCACAACTACCCCCGCGGCTGGGCTGCTCTCCTGGGCGATGGCCGAACCGACCAGCCCCGCCACCCCCAGAACCACGACCAACGCCAGGATGATCAACCGGCGATTCAAATTTGACGAACGATTCATTTTCATTTTCTCCTCCTCTAAAAAGCTAAAACCGGACAAGCCAAAACGCACACTGTTTTTGATGTTTGCTATCGCTGATGTTCCAGCAGATAAACCAGCGCATCGATCTCCTGGCTGCTCAGATGGACGAAAGATGGCATGTGGTGGGACGAATCCGCGTAGCCATCCACAATATAGATTTCGGGTGATAAGATGCTCTCCCGCAGATACTCCTGGGGGGTGGTTGCCTGGCCCATATAAGTCAGGTCCAGAAGCCTGCGTTGTGCGGTCCAGGCCATCCCGTCCTGGCTGGGGCCAAATTGGCCTGTGGTTCCACCTACGGTCAACTGATGACAGACACCACAATATTGGTTGCGGTAGATGCGCAGCCCCTCATCCATCCGTTCAGCCGAAGCCTGTAGGGCCGTAGGCGTTGAAAGTCGAGCAATCACCGTTGGTGCCACGGCCACACCTGTCATCACCGCGGGCATGTCCACAGTGGCAGGAATACACGCGCACAAAGATAAAATGGCCAATAAGAAAATCACAAACAGACGCGTCATACAGTGCAGGGTCCTGAATTCTGGACTGGGGAAAGAACCAGATTGTCTGGCAACAGCAGTGTAACAGTATAGCACGTCCGCGCCGGGAGCCGCTAAATAGCAACGCAGGCCGACTTCTGACAGAAACCGAGCCGCAAACGTCAGGGCGTGGGCGTTGGTTCCCGCGTGGCGGTTGGTTCCGGCGTGGGGAGGGGGAGAGGCGCGGGCAGCGTATCCACTGCGGAAAAGACCGCCAGCCCATCGAGGGGATCAAGCGGGGTGACTGTCAAGGCCGCAACCCAGCCCGTCTTTTCCCCGTTCGAGAGCACCAACCAGGCGTTGTCGATGGTGCGCCCCAACACAATGTACTCCCGCTGGTTGTCCAACAGAGCCAAGGACGGAAAATCTGTGCCTGGCCCACCGCGCAGATGGACAGATGTATAGACGAGAACAGCCCGCACCACAACCACCGGAACCGGTGTAGGCGTGGGCGTGGGCGCTGCTCCTTCATTGACAAAGCCCCGGGCCGCGTTGGCCGCCACCACCGCAGTCGCCGTGGCTTGAGCCGCCAGCTCGGCCTGGCGGTTGGCTGGGAAAAAGAGGGTGGCCCCAATCGCCACAACCAGCCCGCCGATCAGCACCAGAGGCCAGCCCGTCCAGGGTTGCCAGGTATGGCGAATGGTGGGCGTCCGTGTGCTGCGTTGGTAGATGGGGCGGGGCAACTCTTTGGGTGGCGGCTGGTCGGCCCGCTCGAAGTTGTCGAAGAGTTCGGCCAGCAGATCGTCGTAGCCATCCACCACCCGCCACTGTCCCGTCTCCGGACTGTAGAGTCGATCCGCGGCGGGGATGGCCTGTTCTAACTGGGCCTGGGTTTCGCCGAAATCAGCCGACCAGCCGACCCGGAAGAAGAGAAAACCGTCTGCCCGTTTCTGGGACGAAAGCCATGCGCCCTGGGGTTTCAGGATGTTCTTGCCGGATGGCATCTTCGCTGGCTGGGGTGCAAACCGTGCTTCGTTCCACAGTTTGTCGTCGTAGATGGGCCGGTGGATGGGACTGCTCAGAATGTCATAGGCCAGTTGGATGCGCCGCCACTGGGCCTGACTAGGCGTCTCTTCCACTGTTACCCCCGGCAGCACAGGCATATATTCGCCCTGGTGCAGCCGTTGCAGACGCTGATAGGCCGCATCGATCACTTCGATGGGCGCGCGCCGGTGTATGCCGAGGATTTGGTAGTGGGTTTCGTCGCTCATACAGCAGTGAGCAGTGAACAGTAACCAGTAATCAGTAACTGCCGACGTCTACTGATAACTGATAACTGATAACTGATAACTGATAACTGATCACTGATTACCTCCTCACTTGGGGAGCCTGGTTGCCGCTGTGTAGCAGCCCCTCGACTTCTTCCTTCTCGAAGAGGGGCATATCACCGGGGATCGTATATTTATAGGCCGCCGCGGCCGCACCCCAACGGAGAGCGGTTGCCAGGCGGGTGTCCAGGTTCGAGTCCGTGAGATAGCCGTAGAGTACGCCCGCGGTAAAGGCATCGCCGCCACCGATGCGCCCGACTGTCCCCGCGGGGAAGACCGACTGGCTGATGGCTGCTCTGCCCGGCTCCGCGCCGATGGCCCCCTCCGCCCCCAGTGTAAGAATAATTGTGGCCTGAGGATATTGGGCCTGCAACTGGGCCAGGGCAGTGTCCGGGTCACCAGAGACACCGTAGATGGACTCAGCATCCCGAATCGGCGTGAAGAAAATGTTGGCCGCAGATGCGAATTCGTGGCAGCCCGCCTTGGCCTGGGCTGGCGACCAGAGTTTGGCCCGGTAGTTCACATCAAAGCTGAAACTCATCCCCGCGGCCTTTGCCATCTCCACCGCGCGCCGGGCCGTAGCCGCCGCGCTTTGGCTGATGGCGACGGTGATTCCGGTCAGATGCAGATGGCGCGCTCGCCCCGGCTCGAACAATTCGACGGGTAGCTCCTCCGGCTGCATCCGGCTCATGGCCGAGTCTGCCCGGTCATAGGTCACCTGTGTGGGCCGGGGGCCGTCGCCAAATTCCACAAAATAGAGTCCCAGCCGGTCTGTGGCCGACCAGACAATGTGGGAGGTGTCCACCCCTTGCCCGGCCAGTGTGCGGGCGATGCGTCTGCCCAGGGGGTTGGCTGGCAGACGGGAGAGCCAGGCCACATTCAGCCCCAGCCGGGCCAGCCCGACAGATGTGTTGGATTCGGTTCCGCCCACTTCCAGTTCAAAGTGGGGGGCCTGATCGATGCGCTGGACACCGGGGGGCGTAAAGCGCAGCATTGTCTCGCCCAGAGTTACTACGTCGTAGGTAGCCATTACTTTCCTCGTGCTTTGTGTACGGTTTGAACATATTCCGCGGAGCGCCGGGTAATCTCAGCCCAGTCGCCTGCGTCGATCAGTTTCTTGTCCACCAGTGCGCTGCCCACACCCACAGCCACCGCGCCTGCCTTCACAAAATCGGCCACGTTGGAGAGGTCCACACCACCAGTGGGCATCAGGCGCAGATGGGGCAGGGGGGCCAGCACATCTTTGAAATAGCCAGGGCCAAAGACCCGGGCAGGGAAGACCTTTACCACTGACGCGCCGGCTGTCCAGGCTGTCTGGATTTCCGAAGGGGTGAGCGCGCCGGGCATCACTGGCACACCCCGCGCCACGCAATAGGCGACGGTGGGCAGGTCCAGCACCGGGGCGACGATAAAATGTGCGCCAGCGTCGATGGCTGCGGCGGCCTGCTCCGGGTTGGTCACACTGCCCATGCCCAGCACAGCCTCGCCCGCGCCAAAGGCGGGAATCTCGGCCAGGAGCCGGGGCAGCACATCCAGCGCGCCGGGGGAGGTCATTGTGGGTTCGATGGCAGTGATACCACCGGCCAGCAGCGCCCGCACCAGCGGCACGGCCTGCTCCAAGCTGGGCAGACGGACGACGGGAACGACGCCGCCCCGCTGTAAAATGTTTAGGATTGTTTGTATGTCGGTCATGCGGATCCTCGCAGGTGGCAGATGGCAGGTGGAAAGTGGCAGGTGGAAAGTGGCAGGTGGCGGGTGGAAAGTGGCAGGTAAGAAGTGTCGGGTGTCAGTCGCAACTCGCAACTCGCAATTCGCAACTCGCCCCACTTTTGCCTTCCCCTTTTGCCTTTTGCCTTTCTCCAGTGGCAATTGCCTATAAAGATTGTAGTACGAGCGGCGGAATTTGACAATCTGCTAGGGGAATAGGGTTTCCGGTTGTATTGACAACGCGCTTGCCAGGTTTTATACTTTGGTAGAGCAACGCCCAGAAGTGACGTTCAATTGGTAGCGTTTTGTGACACGCGAGGTCAAATCAATGAGCCAGGAGAGTATGACATTCATTCGGGAGCCGGGGATAGACGAAATCCCTCGGCCAGACATCTCCCATTTGGTGACGGAGGATGATACGCCTGTGGACAATATCTTTTCGGAGAAGCAGATGCGCCTGCTGGCGAGCAGCCTCTACAGCGGTTGGACCGGCCCCAGCGATGGCCGCCCGTATGTGTTGATGACAAATGTGGCCCTCTATTACGGCCTGCAATCCCCGCCACTGGTTCCAGATTTTCTATTGAGCCTGGGCGTCACCCCACCCGCCGAACCTATCGACCCGAGGACTCACACTTACCCCAAAGAGCACCGCTCCTATTTTGTCTGGGAATATGGCAAGCCGCCAGACCTGGTAGTGGAGATTGTCTCCAACCGTAAGGGGGGCGAACTGAGAGGCAAGCTTCTGGACTACGCGTTGGTCGGTGTAGGCTATTATATCGTCTTCGACCCCATGCAAGCACTGGGCGAAGATTTTCTGCGCATCTTTACCCGCCACGGCAACAGCTTCCGGGAAACCACCGAGCACTGGTTTCCCGAGATCGATCTGGGCATTCGACTCTGGACCGGTGCCTGGGAGGAGTGGCCGCCCCAGCAATGGCTGCGCTGGGTGAATCGGGAAGGGAATCTCATCCCGACGAGTGTGGAGGCCCAAGCCGAAGCCAATCATCGCGCCGCTGAGGCCGTGAAAGCTGCCGCCGAAGAACGCCGCCAGCGGGAAGAGCTTCTGGCGAAATTGCGCGCCGCGGGCATTGACCCGGAGAATCTCTGATGACCAAGTAAGGTGCAGGTCGCCTTTCGGGCAAACCGGCAGTTGCCGTCATTGCCACGGAGCTAAAGACCCGGTGCTACTGGGCTACGCCCCCTGAAGGGGGCTTTGGGAAGCATCGGCAAGATCGACAATTAGCCGGATTTGTCCGGCGTGGCTCGGTAGCCCTACATCTTTAGCGCCGGGCGGCACACACGATTTCACCCTGCCCAAATAGCAAAATGCACCCCAGCCATTTTCGTGTTTGACAAGTCCGGCAACTCTGTTATAATCCAAACCAACCACATAGACCGTTGTGGCAGGGACGCCCGGTATTACAACGATGGCGTTCCTTTTAATTGATCAAAATTTGTAATCGCAGGCGAGGGCAAGATGATAATCCCAGAAAGTTTGAGACATGCCTCTGTGAGGCGCACATCCTATCAAGCTTCCCGTTCCACGCTGTTTGCTGGTCTGGTTTCCCCTGTCGCCCCCTCCTGTACCTCCTGTTGTCGCCCCTGTTGTTGCTGTTA
>CAMDQF010000297.1 GCA_945905745.1 Litorilinea aerophila | reverse complement strand
TTCTTTCGGGAATTTCGCACTAAGTCGGATGAAATCGGTGCTTTCCCTAACGAAAACAGTTGCCTGACCCTTTTCTTCCTCGTCCTGCAGCGGGAACACGCTAAACACCACCGGCTGCCCGTGGCGAATACTTCGTGACACTAACCCCGTGCCGCCACTTCTTCATCCGCAAGGGCCTGCCAGGGCTGCACAGTCCCGGCCACAACTCCGTGGGGGAATTGCACTCGCACCTCAAAATCCTCGCCGCTGTTCAGCCGCCGGTCCAGGTCAAAGACAACCGTTTTGCGCCCTTCCAGGACAGTGGCCGAGGCCGAATCTTGGGCGTCCCGCGCCTTGATATAGGCCCCCCACTCCTGAATCTCGGCAGGGACAGAGACATTCACCCGTCCATCCAGCACAGGAAAGCTGCGGTCGCTGTAGATGGCCTTCCACCAGAGCTGATCACCGCCCTCGTAAAGGCGCAGGCCGTTGTGAACTGTATAGCTGAGGGAGTAGGTTTCGCTGGTGTCGGCAGTGGGGGGAAAATACCAGCGGACTACGTAGGCGCTCACGTTGTCGTCTACTGTGAATGTGTAGGGCTGGGAATCCCCGGAGGCCAACTCATAGCGGTTGCCGCTGCTGTCGGTCATCGCCCAGTTGTCGATGAAGTCAAACTTATTGATCGGGATTTCCCGATAGCCAAAGGTGAACGTGCCCGCGGTAAAGCGGATACGCTGATGTTCGGCTACGTCGAAAGTGCCGTCGGTTTTGACGAGGATATCCACGTCAAAGCGATCCCAGACCAGCGACTTCTCCTGGGCCCAGGCGATGGTGGGCGCAAGCAAAAAGCTGAGTAGCAAGACCAGCAGAGTAATCGATTGTAGACGACGGATGTGGGGGAACATCGGTTCTCCTGTCTACCAGGTTGGCGTTGGTTGCATCCTACAAAAACCGGTGGCTATTACAATACCATCAGATGTAGGATTCTCTCTGACATTCTATCAACTATTTGACTGACGATCAATTTAGCATAGCACAACAATGGCTGGTTGAGCAGAAGGCCCACCTGTGCTACACTACGTGCAGTGATAGGCAATGTTTCACCCCAAGGAGGGACCCCTGAACAGCAACGAGTTGGCACGACAAATTGTAGAATTGATCGAAGAAAAGCAGGCCGAGGCGATTGTGATGTTGGATGTACGGGAGCAGACATCCATCGCCGACTATTTTGTGATTGCCACGATGGACAACGAGCGTCAAGGCAACGCTATCCGCGAAGACCTGCACGAAAAGCTGCACATCCAGCAGCGGGTGCGTCCCCTCAACCACGAGGGGATGCAGGAGAGCGGCGGCGGTTGGGTGCTGTTGGACTACGGGGATGTGATTCTGCACCTTTTCACAGAAGAATCCAGAGAGTTTTATAAGCTGGAAGAGCTGTGGCAGAAGGGCAATGTGGTGATGAAGATTCTGTAGCGTAGTGCGTGGTGCGTGAACCAGAGCAACACAAAAGAGGCGTGAAACGAGAAACGTGAGATCAGACAACGATCTCACGTTTCTCGTTTCACCAGGACAGTTTCCCATGCACTGTCCTGCGCCACGGGGGATGAAAAGCGGGACGCAGATTTGCGCAGAAACCACAGATTTACGCAGATTTTTAATCCGCGCTTATCAGCCCAATCCGCGTTATCCGCGTTCTATTTTTCAGGGCAGTTTGCCCGCCCCGGTCGAATCTCTACTCGAAAATCCAGGGATCCGTTGCCCGACTCCACTCGACCAGATCGTCGCCAAACCAGAGGGCAATTTCACTGGCAGCGGTCTCTGGCCCGTCACTGCCGTGGACCAGATTGCGCCCGATTTCCAGCCCAAAGTCGGCGCGGATGGAGCCTAATTCAGCCTCGCCGGGTTTGGTTGCGCCCAGCATCTTGCGTACAACGGTAATCGCGTTGGTGCCTTCCAGCACAAGCGCCACCACCGGCCCGCTGACGATATATCCGATCAGCCCGGCATAAAAGGGCCTGCCGGCGTGGACGGCATAGTGGGTGCGGGCCAGCTCGTCGCTCACCTGCAAGAAGCGCATGGCGGCAATCTTCAGCCCGCGCCGCTCAAAGCGTCCGACAATCTCCCCGATCAGTCCCCGCTGCACGCCGTCCGGCTTGATGATGACAAATGTTCGTTCCATATCGTTCTCCCTCCATAATTTGTAATTGAAAACCAATACACCACTTTACCCGATCCCGCCCCATTTTGCCGAATTTGGACGCGGTAGCAGACTATCTATATCACTGAGCCAAGCCGCTTCCTCGCGGGAAACGCTGATCGTTGCGGCTCTGCCCTGCGGGACTTCAGCCCCAAAGCGCACGGCCATATACTCCCCATCTATGTCCAGACTGGCCAGGGGCGCCTGAGCCAGGGCCTGATCCGTCTCATCGCCCAACCGGGCAGAGACAAGCCAACTGATGAGCAGATTTGGCTCCCGGCGCGATAGTAGAGCAGCCAAATGCAACGCCTCCGGTTGCCGTTCTGCCCGCCACAAAGATTCCAACAGCGCGCACTGAATGTCCATACGCCGGGGAAACTCTTGCTGCAAAGCGGTGTACTGCTCAGCAGCCCGCTCCCAGCGACCATCCATACGGCAGAGGGCAGCGAAAGTAGTCGATGTCAGATGCAGGGGATCGACTTTGCCCGGGGAAGTGCGCACCATCCCTGCCCGGATGTGTTGACTATACGGCGCTTGCTCGAAGGCGCGCTTCCAAAACCCTCTGGCCTCCCCCAGCGCGCCCCGCTCTTCTGCGCCGTTGGCTAACACAGCCCAGGCCAGTTCGTTGCAGGGGTCGGCCCGCAACAGGCGCAGCGCCCAATCCTGCCCCTCGTCCCAACGGCGCAGAATCCAGATGGCCTGCAGCAGACGGAAATAGGAGGGCAGGTGGCGGGGCAGATTCTTCAAAACCGTGCGGATGCGGGGGATGGCTTCTTCGGCCCGCCGACGCTGGATTAGATCGTCGATGGCCTGGTTCCATTCCGCCAGGGGAATGGAGTTGGAACGAGAGGTGCGGGTCTGAACGGTCATCAGTGATGGGGAGCCTTTTGGATCAGTTCGATCATCACACCGTTGGCCACTTTGGGGTGGACAAAGGCTACCAGTCCGTGGACGCCCTGGCGGGGTCTCTCGTCGATCAGGCGCACGCCCTGGGCTTTGAGTTCGACCAGTGCTGCTTCAATATCGGCGACGGCAAAACAGATGTGGTGGGTGCCTTCGCCCCGGCTGGCGAGAAAACGGGCAGTGCCGCTGGCCGGGTCCGTGGGGGCCAGGAATTCGATAGTGCCGTTGCCTGCGTCCACAAAGGCGACTTCCACCCCGTGTTCGGGCACGGCTTTGCGCTCCAGCAGGGCAAAGCCCAGGGTATCCTGCCAGGTTGCCAGCGCGTCGTCGATGCTGTTGACGACGACGCCGATGTGATCAATTTTCGTAAACACCTGATTCCCCTTCTGCATAAAAATAGAACGCGGATAACGCGGAAAGGACAGATTTGCGCGGATTTGTATATCGCGCAGGCAAACACATGGGCACAGACTATTCTGCGTAATCTGCGGCCTCTGCGAAATCTGTGTTACTCTTTTTCTTCGTCGGGATAGATGTGCCAGCCCAGTGCGGTCGGGTCGGCATCGGAGATTTCGTCCAGACCCATTTTGAAAAACTTGCCGGTGGCGGAGACCGCCACCCGTCCGTCGGGCAGATAGACTTCGCCGCTGCCCTGAAAGAGGCGGCGGTTTTCGCTGGTGATGCGTCCGCGCGCGGTCAGCTCCACATCCAACGGCACGGGCAGCAGAAAGCGCAGATCCAGATTGGCGGTGACGCCCCAGGTATCCACCGACTCCCCCGCGCCGTAATTGACCGCCCGGCCCATCGTCTCGTCCAGAATGCCGGTAAGGACGCCGCCGTGCATCCGCCCCGGATAGCCCTGGTGGATGGGCTGACCGCAGAAACGGGCGAGGATTTCCCGGCTGCCGTCGTCGGCACGGCTTTCGTAGAAGCGCACCTGCACGCCGGCCACATTCTTCACGCCGCAGATGAAGCAGAAATGGCTGTTGGGCTGTTTGTTCACGGGACGATTCTTTCAGGCAAACAGAAGACGGCGGCCTTTGGGCGCGGGAATCGGATCGCCGAACTCAGTAGCAGTATCCAGCCATAACTGCATCGCTTCTTTGGCATTTGCCAACGCCGACTCCTGTGACTCGCCGTGTGCCATACAGCCAGACAACTCAGACACGTCGGCGACGAATGCCTGATCGTCGGCGCTCCAGTAAATAATTACTTCGTATTTGTGTTCGTTCATAGCTTTTCTCGGAGGAAGAACGCCCTTACCAGCGCAAGCTAACAGCTTACGTTACTGGTTTTACACCCAATTCCCCGGCTCGTATTCGCCAAAGACGCCGCGCAGTGTGTCGCAGATTTCGCCGAGGGTGGCTTCGGCCTCGACCGCTTCGACGAAAAGGGGCATCAGCGCGGCGTCGGGCTGGGCCACGGCTGCGCGAATGCGGGCGAGAATGGCTTGCACCGCCCCGTTGTCCCGCTCGGCGCGCAGACGGGCCAGTGCTTCCACTTGCGCGGTCTGCACCCGTTCGTCCACCCGCAGCAGATCCGGGATGGTGGTCTCGTCGCTCTGGAAACGGTTGACGCCCACCACCACCTGCTCGCTTGATTCGATGGCCCGTTGGGTACGATAGGCCGCTTCCTGAATCTCCCGCTGGACAAAGCCCTCTTCCACAGCCCGCAGCGCGCCGCCCATCCCGTCGATGGCCGCGATGTACGCCTGGGCCTGGCGCTCGATTTCGTCGGTCAACCATTCGATGTAGTAGCTGCCGCCCAGTGGGTCCACCAGATCGCCCACGCCATTTTCATAGGCCAGAATCTGCTGGGTACGCAGAGCGATCTCCACAGCCTTTTCCGTGGGCAGGGCCAGGGCTTCGTCACGGGAATTGGTGTGCAGGCTTTGGGTTCCGCCCAACACAGCCGCCAGAGCCTGCACGGTCACCCGCACGATGTTATTATCGGGCTGGTGCGCGGTAAGGGTGCTTCCGCCGGTCTGGGTGTGGAAGCGCAGCCGCCAGCTTTCGGTCTTTTGTGCGCCGAAACGTTCCCGCATAATTTTGGCCCACAGACGGCGGGCGGCCCGGAACTTCGCCACCTCTTCCAGGAAATTATTGTGGGCGTTGAAGAAGAAGCTGAGTTGGTCGGCGAAGCGGTCCACATCCAGCCCGGCGTTGATGGCCTGCTGGACATATTCGATGGCGTTGGCGAGGGTGAAGGCGACTTCCTGGACGGCAGTGCTGCCTGCCTCCCGGATGTGATAGCCACTGATGGAAATTGTATTCCATTTGGGCACCTCCGCCGCGCAGAAGCGGAACATATCCGTAATCAGCCGCATGGACGGAGCGGGAGGGAAGATGTAAGTGCCTCGGGCGATATACTCTTTGAGGATGTCGTTCTGCACCGTCCCCCGCAGTTGGGAGACAGGCACGCCGGTCTCTTTGGCAACCGCAATGACCATCGCCAGCAGCACCGCGGCCGGCGCGTTGATGGTCATACTGATGCTCACTTTGTCCAGGGGGATGCCAGCCAGCAGCGTGCGCATATCCCGCAGGCTGCTGATGGAGACGCCGACTTTGCCCACTTCGCCCAAAGCAAAGTCGTGATCCGCGTCGTAACCGATCTGGGTGGGCAGGTCGAAGGCCACGGAAAGACCGGTCTGCCCCTGGGCGATAAGGTAGTGATAGCGCTGGTTGCTCTCCTGGGCCGAGCCAAAGCCGGCATACTGGCGCATTGTCCACAGGCGGCCCCGGTACATATTCGGTTGCACGCCCCGGGTGAAGGGATAATCGCCAGGGAAACCGAGTTTTTCCGTATAGGCCGCGGCCTGGGCGGCGTCGGGATCGCCAGGCCATTCGGCAGGCGTGTAGACGGTCTCGACTTCGATAGTGTCGCCGCTGGTAGTGAAGCGTTTGCGCCGTTCAGGGAAGCGCTTCGTCACCGGAGCCAGGGTTTCATCTTGCCACGCCCGTTTGAGCCCAGCCAGTTTGTTGTGGGTTTGCGCACTCTCAGCCATCCAAAAAGCCCCGTTCTTGCGATAGATTGTAGGACGGATTGGCAATCCGCCTTCGGACGGAATACCATTCCGACCTACGAAATTACATCTCCAACCGCCCGGCCAACGCGTTGCTCAATGTGGACTCGTCGGCGTATTCCAGATCGCCGCCGGTGGGCAGTCCCCGGGCCAGCCGGGTGACTTTCAGGCCCAACGGTTTGAATAGACGGGAGATGTACATCGCCGTCGCCTCTCCTTCCAGGTTGGGATTGGTTGCCAGCAGCAACTCTTTTATGACCGCATCTTCCCCGGCCTTTTCGCTGGCCTGCACCCGTTTGAGCAACTCCCGGATCTTCAAATCGTCCGGACCGATGCCTTCCACCGGGGAGATGGCCCCGTGCAGGACGTGATAGACGCCGTGGAAGACCCCCGTGCGCTCGATGGCCTGCACGTCCAGCGGTTCTTCCACCACACAAATAATCGACTGATCCCGCTGTTGATTGTCGCAGATGGCGCAGGGCTGGCGGTCGGCGATGTTGTGGCAGACCGCGCAGAAGACGGTCTTCTCCTTCAGTTCGGTCAATGCCGCAGCCAGATTAAGGCCGATTTCACTGTCTGCCCGCAACAGGAAATAGGCCAGACGGCTGGCACTCTTGGGGCCAATGCCGGGCAGGCGGCTGAAGGCATCAATCAGATTCGAGACGGGCTGGGCAAGGGGTTGCATAGGAAGCTCCAGTAGGGGACTGGGGACTGGGGATCGGGGACTGGGAGCCGTCCTTCCCAATCCCCGATCCCCAGTCCCCGATCCCTAAAATCCCAATCCGGGGATATTCACGCCGCCGGTCACATCGCCCATCCGTTCCTCGGCCAGGGCTTTGGCCTTGTCCGTGGCGTCGTTGAGCGCGGCCAGCAGCAGGTCTTGCAGCATCTCCACATCGTCCGGGTCTACTACTTCGGGTTTCAGACGCACAGCCTTCACAATCTGGTGACCGTCCATCACAATCTCCACCATCCCGCCACCAGCCGTGCCGGTTACGTCTACCTGACCCAATTCTTCTTGGGTCTTCTCCATCTCTTCCTGCATCTTGCGCACCTGAGCCATCAGATTACCGCCACCCATACTACCGGGCAACCCGCCACCCAGGGCCGACGCCGCACCACCGCCACCGCCGGCAAAACCTTCACCTGCTCCAAAGCGGCGCTGACGGATATTCTTTGATTTCTTCGCCATATTTATCGCTCCCTATTGTGATTATGACTGTTTATAGTCTAAATCCACGTAGTGTGTAGCGCGTGAACTGGTAGTGATGTGGGTTCACGCACCTCGCACTACGCAGCAAATATGCACCAGTGGTTTGTTTCCTGTTCAATCTACTTCTTGCGCTTCCCTTCCTTCTCGTCCTTCACCTGTGCGCCCAGCTCGCTGACGGCAAATTCGAGCAGGGGATCGGGACCGTCTGCCCTGCCCTCATCCCGAACCACCCGACCCGCGGCCGCAGAAAGGGTAGCTGTCTCGCCCTCCTGACACTCCACTGTCACCTGCCGCCCGACAAATTGGGCCAGAATTGTGCTGACCGCAGCCAGTGTCTCTGCTTCGGAAATCACATCTTTGGTGAATTTGTTGTTGCCAAAGGCCAGGGCAATGGCATTTTCGCCGATGGCAATATCCCGCACAGAGCGCAGGGCCGCCTGCTGCTTCAATCCCAATTGCCCGCGCACGGCGGCCAATACATCATTCCATTGGGCGCGCAACCTGCTTACTGCACCGCTGTCCAAGGGGACAGGCGTGCTCTCGGCTATGCCAGCGGCCACCTTCTGTTCCTTAGGTGGCACATCCGATTGCTTTGCAGACGCAGCCTCTCCAGCCAGGGTGGGTGGGGTGGGC
>CAMDQF010000296.1 GCA_945905745.1 Litorilinea aerophila | reverse complement strand
CGACGTTATGCCGTGGAAGCGTTAAAACTGCTTCCGGATTTGGTTGACCCGATTCTTATCAACCAAGTGATTGAGAATATGCCTTCTCTTGGTTCAATTCATTCTCAACAGTTTCAACCCTTCACTTGATCTCTGGCGAAGGTATTGTTGCTTGCGTGGCGTTTATAGCCAAGTATATGGGTTATCAAAATTACTACCCTTATCAATGAGCCAAAAGTCCCTTTATAGTTGACCTGCCCCAACAGCCCCACGCCTATTCTGCGCCACGCACCCACCCCCTGAAAAAAGGTGACAGTCACTTTCAAAAGTGACTGTCACCTGAGCATCTCTCCCTGATAGAATTTATCTGGGCATCCACGTGTTCATGCGGCCAGCGCAAACAGAGCGATTATTCCAACGCGGCCAGGAGGCCGCGTTGCTGGGACAACCGCTCTCCCCGCGCTTGGGCAAACCGCTGAATCCCGGCAAAGATCGAGTCGGGATCCAGATGCGCTTCGGCAATCACATCCGGCTCCAGACCGCCGGTGAGCCATTGATTATCCCAATCCGAAGTGAGCGAGTAGGCATCGGTCAGCGGCCCCAAATCGCGGACCGGCATGGAGCGCCGCGTGCCGGTGCTGATCACCATCAGGTCGTAGCGCGCCTCTGGCGGCAGTACGCGGTTGCGATAGGCTTCTGGCTGGCGGTCGAACAGATCTTCGCTGATGGCGGCGATGATCTTCACATTGATGCCGGCAGCCTCCAATTTGGGCAGCGTGCGCAGCAGGTTGACCGTGGAACTGGAACCCTGCACAATCACATGGCCATGCCGCGGCTGGCCTGGTGCAAAATCGCGAATCACATAAAGCCCTTTGGCCGCCGCCATCAGGTCGCTATCGGCGAAGGTGTTGCGGTCGGCCACCGGGAAATCGGGCCGCGCCACTTCGAGCACAATAATACTCACTTTGGCTTCACGGGCGGCGATGGCGGCCGCGGCAAAATAGGCGGGCGCCACGTCGTTGTAATCCCAAAAGCTCAGGTGGATGGCCTGGCCGCGCGGGAAGAGCTTCCACACCTGGGGGGCAAAGATGCCAAAGTGGGTGCGCGCATCGGCTGCGGTCTCCGGGCCAGAGTGGCCGGCCAGAATGTGTAGCACGCCCATGCGGAAACGGCTGTCTTGACTCTGCTGGCTCCAGACGCGCGCAGGCAAATACATGAGCGGCGTGAACGCGCCATAGGTGCCGCTCAACGCCCAGACGCCGGCAAACTGTTGCGGATCCAGGGCCGCGCTTTGGCTGATCAGCCCAATGGCCGAGGAGGCATTGCCCGCTTCCTGGATTGGCGCTTTGAAGCGCGTACCCAGCGGATTCTTTTCGGGGTGATAGTGGCCCCACAGACTGCCGGCCTCTACGTTGATCGAGCCGGAGAGGTCGGCGGCAAAGGTGATAAAGCGGTTTTCGGTGACATAGTTCATCCACTTGATGATCTCGGAGATGGCGCGGCGAGTACCGGCCACTTCGCCCGGCTTGCGGAAGAGGGTAATGCCCACCTCTTTGGTCGCGCCCGACACGGAGTTGGCGATAGTGACGCGCTGCGGTTCAACCGGCAGATTTTGCACCAGTAGTCGCTCGTCCAGGAAGGGGTCACGGCGGTTGTCGATGCGCAGCGGCACATCATCGCGCAGGGTGTCGCCAATCCCAACCAGCCGGTCGGCCAGCCAATCGCCTAGGCCATTCTGTTCCAGCAGCGACATCACCACATCAATATTGGTTTTGAATTGCAGCAGCCGGGCCCGTTCGTCTTTGACGGCGCCGTTGCGGATACCCTCAAATTCGACCTCGAAGCGCTGCTCAAAGGTTTGGGCCAGCGCCACAAAGTAGGCTGAATTCATGCTCATGGCATAGGGATGGCTGGCGTAGCTGACCAGTTGATCGCCATAGCCGGGGATCTTGCCATCGACGGCGCCGGGCCAATAGCCTTTGGTGGTGTTGCCAAAGAGCACCATTGGGCGGCGGTCGGCGGCATCCCAATCTTCCATGGTTTTGAGGGCCGCGACCACCTGGTCGTAATCGTTGCCGTCCTCAATTTGAAAGACATTCCAGCCATACGAAGTCCATTGTTCCACCAGATTGTATCCAGCGGCATATTTTTCATCGATGACGCCGCCCAGCAGTGCGTCATCGATACCGGCGTTGTTGATGGAGAGCAGCACACGCAAACGCTTGCCATTTTGCAAAGCCAGTGCCTGGGTTTTTAGCTCCTGGGCGTGACCGGCGGTCATGGCGAATTCGCCCTCCAATCCAATCACTTTAAGGTCGCTGGGCGCGCCAATAAAATCCCAAAAGGCCGCTTTGCCGGCAGCAGAGGCAATGCCCACACCGGAAGGACCGCCATTGACATCATTGGTCACATCGATCGATTCGGCGTGGCCGGAAAGGGCGCGGATGCCGCGTAGCTTGGCCTGCGCAAAGCGCGGGTGGTCACTCAGATCGTTTTCACTCAGCAGTGTTTTCAGCGCGCCGGCACCGCGCCGGAAGCCCAGCGCATCAATCCCCAACATTGCCACATCGGGGTCCACATAGTAGCGCTTATCACCCGTGGCGGCATATTTGCGCGCCAGCGCCTCGCCCATGATCATCCAGAGTGCATAGCCGGTGGGAATGTTGTGACCGCCAGCCAACAGAAATTTGTCGCAGAAGGGATGTTTGGGGCGGCGATAGTCATAGCGCAGACCGCCCAATTGAGGCCCGACCAGATGCAGCGCCACATTGTAGGGGGTGTAGGCCAGCGGTCCGCCAAAGTGGCCGGTTTGGGCATAGTTGCCGAGCATAGTTAGCGTCATGCAGGTCATGAATCCAATATCTTCAAGACGCTCGCGGTCATACGCGCTGTTCAACGGAGCCACGGGAGATATGTGTCTGTTTGTGCTCATCGAAAATGGTTCTCCTTTGTCCATGTGAAAAAACTGAATGGTTGTCCTGCAAGTTTACCCGTTTTCTGTGTGCAGTACAACATTGGCCCACAACTCCCCACCCTAACCGTGATAGGTGCGCCCCAACAGGTTGTCTTGGGCATGGACGCCGCGATAGAGCGTCTGTCGCTTGGCCGGCATGGTCGCAAGCAGTTCGGCGGGCGGGTTCCAGTTGTGCCACTTGCTGTTGACCGTGTTGTAGCAGCTAAAGATAGCCACCCGGTCATCGTGGCTGTTGGTCCAGGGCGTGGCGCTGTGGGTAAGCGCTTCGGTAAAGAAGAGCAGCGAACCGGGAGGACATTCATAGGTCTCCCAGATGGGTGAGGCGGGATCGTTGATGCTGGTGGGTGCCTGATAGACCCCTTTGTGCGTGCCGCTGACCAGAAGCGTGCCGCCTTCGCCTTTGCGCACCGGGTTTAGCTCCCAGACTACACGGGTCAGCCCGGCGTTGGCTTTGCCCGGAATGCAGTGGTATGTGTGGGAATCGCCGGGGAAGCGCAACATTCCGGAGCCGTTGTGTGGTCCAAACTTGCCCTGGCCCATTGAGCGATGGAAGAGATGGCACGATTCCTGGCGGAAGCCATAGCACTCCTGGCTGGAGAGGCCGGGGTAGGCCACAAACTCATTCATAAAGCCAACCACCTGGGGATGATCGGCCAGCTTTTGCAGCGGGCCGCCCAGGGCATTGCGCTCATGTTCTGGCAGCGATTCGGGCTGATTGTGCAGGCGCAGCGCGAAGTCGCGCATTTCGGCGGCCTCGTCGGCGCTCAGCACGCCGGGAATCAGCAGCCAGCCGCGCAGGTCAAAAAGATACTTTTGCTCCTGGGTCAGATCGATGACAGGCAGGCCGTCGGCATTGGTGCTGGGCAGATCAATGGCGTCGAGATCGACGGCCGCGCCCATGTTTTTGTCCATAATGTAGGGGCGCGTAACGGTGCGTTCATTGGCGAACATAGTGGTTTCCTTTGCGTGGGTGGGGTGGTGGGTGGACGGTATAGAGGTAAGAAGATTGTATCACGGTAGGGGGATGGGGTGTCAAGGGAGGGGAATGGTGTCGGGCGTGTGATAGAATGGGAGCCTATGACTTACTTGGATGGCTTCAACCCTCTGCAACGCCACAGGCCGCTTTGACCCGCTCCGAACCCGCGGGCAACAACTATCGCCGCTCTTCCCACTACGCCAGCGAATTCTATCCGCGTCAATCACTCTTTTCAGCGTCATCTGCGTCCCGCATTGGCAGACAGTCACCCCCACACCAGCCCCACCCCTGTATAGAGATCTGGCTGGTGGAGCAGCCCGTCATAGGCGGCTTTGATCTCTGCCGGCCGCATCCGGTGGGAGATGAGAGGCTCCACCCGCAGCAGACGACGATCCATCCACTCTAATAGCATCTGCTGTTTGCTGAATTGGCTGGTGCGGTTGCCGATGTCCGGGTACATGGGCAGAAACCACTCGTGCGCGCCCCGTACAGTCAGCCGCCCCCGGTGGATACGGTTGAAGGCTGCGGTCAGATCGCCGGGCACAGAGACCCGGGGCGTGCCCAGGCTGATGACTTGTCCTTCTGTCCCGGTGATGTTCAGACAGTCCATCAGCACGCCGCTGTGGCCCACCGCGTCCACACTGATATGCGCGCCGCCCGCGCCGGTCAGGGAACGCACGCCATCCAGCGCCTCGCCGGACGTGCCCCCAATCGTCCACTCCACGCCACACTCTTCGGCCAAATCCCGGCGGGCTGCCACCGGGTCCACGCCGATCACCCGGCAGCCCCGAATGCGGAACAATTGCGCCGCCAGATTGCCCACCAGCCCCAACCCAAAGACGACCACCCACGGGTTCTCCCGAATCTCGGCCAGCAGAATCGACGAAGCCGCCACCCCAGCCATACGGGAAGCCGCCGCTGTCATCGAGTCCAGCCGCTCCGGCACAGGTACTAGCAGCCGGGATTGGGGATAGCGAAAGGCCGAGGCGTGGGGGCCGTAGCTGAAGACCCGTTGCCCTACCTGCGCCCGGCTGACCCCATCGCCCACGGCCCGCACAACGCCCACATTGGCATAGCCAGAGCGCCAGGGGTAGCTGCACCACTTGCCAGGCAGATAGACATCCGGGTCTTTGGCCGTATAGTTTGCCAGCTCCGTCCCCGAACTGATGAAAGTCGCTTCACTCTTAATCAACAATTCACCCGGGCCGGGACGCTCATCCAACTCGCCTGACTGCCACACCACCTGCTCTTTGCCCGTCACCACCACTTCACGAATCTGCATGGGAAATCTCCTGGTTGAATATAGGACGCTGATGACGCTGAAAAGAATGATAGCCGCTGATAAAATCTGTGCAGATCAGTTGTTTCAGCGAATATCTGCGTCCTCTGCGTAATCTGCGTTCCGCGTCGAATTTGACGCCATGCGCGGTTAAGTGTAGCGTAGAATGACATCTGTGCCAACCGTCATTGATGGAGATGCCCTATGCCTGTCCCCACACCTTCTCCGTCCCAGCTCTATGCACCGGAAGCACTGGATGCTGCCCGCCCTCCGGTCAGTTACAGCGACAGAGGGGAATCGTTGGTCATTTCCACCAAGCTGGCATAGGGTTATCGAAATCTCAGGAGAGGAAGAAAGATGATTGCTGTATTGCGTTCGCCGGCGGGGCTGGTGCGGGGATTTACCTTTCTGGCGCTTGCCATCGCTCTGCTGCTCTGGCTGGCCCCTGCCGAGAAGACACTGGGCACGGGTATGCGCTCGGTCTATCTGCATGTGGGATTGATCTGGACGGGGATTGCAGGCTTCACAGTGGCTGGGCTGTTGGGCTTGCTCGTCCTGTGGCGGGATGACACCCGGCTGGATAGCTGGGCGCAGACTGTGGGTTGGGTCGCCTGCGGCTTCTTCGCAGCGGGTTTTCTCTCCAGTATGCTGGCATCGGCCATCAATTGGGGCGGCGTTTTTCTGGCCGAACCCCGCAATCTCTCGGCGCTGATGGTGCTGGCTGTGGCGTTGATGGTGCAGATTTGGGGAAGCTGGCCGGTCTGGCTCCGGCTCAAAGGATTGGCGCGGGTTGCGCTGGTGGCAATTTTCGTCTGGTCCAACCTGACGACACCTCTACTGCTGCATCCCCAGAATCCGATCCGCACCTCCACATCTGTGGCGATCCAGTACGCTTTCCTGGGGATTTTCCTGCTATTTTCTGCGACAGCGGCCCTCTTTGTGGTGGCGTTGAAAAAGGATGAGAGGGCGACAGGATGAAAAAAGGCCGAGGTTCCGTGGGAACTTCGGCCTTTCGTGTCTAACTGCTGACTGCTTACTGCTTACTTCTCTTTATCCTTGCCATCTTCGTCCCAGAGGTCATCCACCGAGAACGGATCCGCGGCTACCGCGTCGTCCTCATCGGCAAGACCCAGATCACTGGCGTCCACGCTCATACTATAGGTGGAACTGCTGGCTGCAGGGGCCTTGCGGGCAGACTCCCAGCCACCATAGGCGGAAGAGCTGGTGGCGGTGTAGCTGCTCCCCATGCGGAATTCGCCCTCAAAGAAAGCACCTTCTTCCACAACCAGTGTGGCTGCCTGGGCTTTGCCCCGCATTTCTCCAGTGGCGCGCACGGTAAAGCGTTCGTCGCAGGTCACTTCGCCATTGGCCGAACCAGCGATGATCACATTGCGTGCCTTCACAGTGGCCGATAGGGTAGCGTTTTCCGCCACAGTCACCGTACCGTTACATTCGATCTGACCCTCGAAATGGCCTTCAATAATCAGGTCCGAGTCCGAGCGATAGTTGCCGGTGAAATGGGATTGGGCGTCAATCACAGTGGCCTGACCGATTGACCGGGCCTGACGGCTGCTGGCCTGCATGGCCAGATCGGGATAGGGTAGGTTCTCGCGCGGAATGTTGCTCATTGCTGGTTGACTCCTCATTGGTTCGCTCGTCACGTCCCGAGACACGGGAGGTAGTACGGTTGGTTGGGGACGCAAAGCTGACTGATCGTAGCTCGTCATCGGCTGCACAGGCTGCATAGACTGTATCGGTTCGCTTACAGTCACCGGGCGGCGTTCATAACCGCGTTCAGCCCCATTTTCGTACCAGTTGGCTGGGGGAGCTGCCTGGCCGCGTTCCGGCTTTGTATCTTCGTCTCGTTTGTCTCGTCGGAATAGTTGCATGGTTCCTTCCTCTGTGCATAAACGCACTCTATAGGGGAGCATACCAGACCCAATGGGTCTCATGCAAAAACAGCCATGACTTCACACATAAATCGGCCCCCACTCGTTTCTTCTTCGATGGATGAACGCAACTTTCCAGCCGCAAGTTCCCCTTCCGCCACCTTTTACGCTTGCCCTTGGAGCGGGTTGACCAGTGCAAAATGTCCATTTGATCTACGCACGTCTAACGATTTACCTTTGGTCGCCACATCGCTTTCGGCCTGATTGCCCATTCCAAAGTCGCCGATGGCTGCGAAGCGCAGAGTTCCTTCGGCTGCCGGGCCTTTGGGCGTGACGACCGGCACAGGGCGCAGGCGATAGCGAGGCGTGCCCGCGATCAGCGTGTAGACGCTGGACATACTGATCAGCAGGAGTAGGGCAGCGACAATACGATGGGCTTTCATGGGCGCAGTATGCTCGGTAAGTATAGGGAAGTTGCGGCTGGTTGATCCAGGCAGCCCAATCGTTGCGCGTCCAGCTCCAGATTTTTCTTCAGCCAGCTATAGCCTGCCCTATTGGCATCGGGGCAGAAGACCCCAGGATCGCCGCTGTATTCCACCCCAAAGACCGCTTTGCCCGCCTGGATAAAGGGCAAGAGCGTGTCGCATTCATCGAACTCGAAGCACTGCTCATTGAGCGCCCAGTCAAAATCCCCCACCAGGTCGGGAATCTGGTCCAGATCGTTTTTCAGGCCGATGGAGAGACCTCGGCGGCTCTTTCGGAATTCAGGGGGTTGACATAGAATAGGGTCTTTCATCAAGCACTCAGAAAGGGCCAATCGCATGTCAGCCGAGCTGAGAATCCCATTGGATATAAGGAACGTTGATGTTTTGTCGATCGAAATCACGGATGATGGTCGT
>CAMDQF010000295.1 GCA_945905745.1 Litorilinea aerophila | reverse complement strand
CGCTTCTTTCGGGAATTTCGCACTAAGTCGGATGAAATCGGTGCTTTCCCTAACGAAAACAGTTGCCTGACCCTTTTCTTCCTCGTCCTGCAGCGGGAACACGCTAAACACCACCGGCTGCCCGTGGCGAATACTTCGTGACACTAACTCCACCGCGGTCAGACGTTGGGCTTCCTGTTCGATGCGGGATTGATCGATGTGTTCCAGGGGTACGTTGAAGCGGCGGCGACGGCTTTCGGGCGAAAGGTGAGAAAAGAGATCGATAAGGTAGGAGGTGTCGTCGGGTTGGATCAAACGACAGCGAATTGTCGCTCCATAGCGGGCGGTGAAGGTGGCATCCAGGGTGTCTGGATCGACGTGCAATGTCTCGAAGCCGTAAGCGGTGGTATCCATCAAAACCTCGTGTATGCCCTGAAAAAGTGAAACGTGAAACGTGAATTGTAGCACTGATCTCACGTCTCACGTTTCGCTTGTCGTCAGAATAGGAGAGCGGAGCAGGCGAGCCGCTCGCAAAAAGCCTATTTCAATTCTTTCCGAGTATACCCCAAAATCTCTCGCGCCACAATCAGTGTGTTGATCTGCCCGGTGCCTTCGTAGATGTCGTTGATCTTGGCATCCCGCATCCACTTTTCGGCCAGGGTTTGAGTGCTGTAGCCCAGCGGGCCGAGAAGCTCGACAGCTTTTTGGGTGATAACCGTCACCGCTTTGCCCGCCTTCACTTTGCACATAGAAGCAGGCAATTTGTTGTCGCCGCCGCTGTCCAGCAGGGACGTGGCTTTGAGCGTCAACAGCCAAGCCTGGCGCAGTTGGATTTCCATATCCAGCAGATCGGCCTGGGCAGTGGTCAGCTTCCAGCGGGGGGATTCATAGTCCATCCGCACGCCCTGTTTGGCAAGGGTGTCGCGAGCAAATTCAAAGGCAGCCCGGCCAATGCCGATGGCGCTGGCGGCTACAATCGGTCGCGTGGCGTCGAAGGTACGCATAGCCCCTTTGAAGCCTTTGGTCTCGCCATCCTTTTTCTCTCTGCTCTCGCCCAGCAGATTGTCGGCGGGGATGCGGCAGTTGTCCAGCACAAAAGAGGCGGTGTCGCTGGCCCGGATGCCCAGCTTCTCCTCCACTTTGACAATTTTCAGTCCCGGCGTGCCTGCTTCCACCACAAAGGGTTTCATTCCGGCCCGGCCGGCGCTCTTGTCCACTGTGGCCCAGACGACGATCAGTCCATCGGATTCGGCGTAGGCCAGTTTGCCGCCAGTACAGAAGATTTTTTGGCCGTTGAGAATCCACTCGTTCGTCGCCTCGTCGAAGACGGCCGTCGTCTGGATGTTGCTGGTGTCGGAGCCAGCCTGAGGTTCGGTCATCGCCATCGCGCCCCACTTGGGGTCGCCTTCGGTAAAGCGGCGCAGGAAGCGCTCCTTCTGCTCTGGCGTGCCTACGGCCTGGATGGCCGCGCCGCCCAGCCCGCCGCCGGGGATGCAGAGATAGACACCCGCGTCCCCCCAGCTGAGCATTTCAATCATATGGACGAGGGCCAGATTGCCCGTGCGGGGTTTCTTGGGTTCGTCGCTTTTGGGGCTTTCCCCATTCCCCCCATTGTGCGCCCGGCGCAGGGAAGCCTCCAGATTGGCCCGCTCCATCTCCTTCATCTGGGGCCACATCATATGCACAAAATTGAGCGGTCGGGTGTGCTCGCCATCGTCCAGCACCCGGCTCTCCGGGCGCATCACATTTTCGGCCACAATCTGCACCTGGCGCAGTTGTTTTTCGATTTCATCCGGCGTCTTGAATTCGATTGTCATAATAACCCTCTCGCACACTGATATAATCTCCTAATCTCTTTCTAACCAGAGATTAGGAGATTAGGCGTCCTATCCGATAATTATCCCATCCCACATAGCAAATCCCCGCCCATTGCGGAACCACAATTCCACCGGATGCTCCCGGATGTAGCCGTGGCCGCCGAGAACCTGGACCGCGTTGTCGGTCACTTCCATCACCATTTTGTCCGCGGCCTGTTTGGTCAGGGCCGCCAGTTTGGAGGCGTCCTCCCGGTTGTCGTAGCGCCAGGCGGCTTCCCAGACTTGCAGACGCACAGCCTCGATTTCGATTGCCATATTGGCGAGCATAAAAGCAATGCTCTGACGATGGGCGATGGGTTCGCCAAAGGCTTCCCGCTCTTTGGCATATTGAAGCGCATATTCGTAGGCGGCCTTCGCCTGCCCTACTGCCAACGCCGCCGCGCTGATCCGGCTGACGGTGAGCAGCCGGTTCATGCGGATACCGCGCGCCCCGCCCAGCCGATTGGCCGCGGGCACGCTAACATTTGTAAAATTGACAGTGTACATCGGCAGCGCGCGCGCCCCCATCAGCACAACCCGCTCGGCCACCCGCACGCCAGGGGTGTTGGCTGGCACAATAAAGGCCTGGGTGCGGTTCTTCTCCTGGGCATAGACAAGGAATACTTCGGCTTCTTTTGCCAGAGGCACATAGGTTTTGACGCCCTGAATCGTGTAGTTGTCGCCCTCCCGCTCGGCGGTCGTCGCCAGGACATTGGGATCAAACTGGTAGACCGGTTCGACCAGTGCGGCTGTGGCTGCTGGAAAGTCAGCTTCGGTGAAATGGGGCAGCCAGGCCGCCTTCTGTTCGTTGTCGCCGAAGAGGATCACAGGCAGGGCAAAAAGATTGGGGGCCAGTAGATGGAGACCCAATCCCACATCGCCCCAGCCCAATTCCTCCAGATAGAGCGCGCTGGTCAGGGCCGAGTATTCGCCGAAGCCGCCGTATTCGGCGTCAATGGCGGCGGGCAACAGGCCCAACTCCCAGCCTGTACGGATGACGTTGGCCGGCGCGGCGGCCTTCTCTTCCGCCTCCCGATAGACACTACGCAACTGTTTCTCGGCGTAGCGGTGAACTGTGTCCACAAGCATCTTTTGCTCGGATGTCATATCGAAGGAATACATTTGGCTGCGATTCTCCTGTGGGTGCCTAGTCCTGGTTCGTAAACGAGTAGTGCGTGAGTGGTTCGTGTGCAGGTATGCGGTGTAGGGTACAATAGGGCAGGCGTGTTTTCTGCCGGTTGCCGGTCTGTTTGCCCACCTGATTTGCCTGCATTTGGTTGCACTTCCTGGCTACGGTACAATACTCGATGCGCCAGTAGGGGCACGAGGTGGGGCAGCGGTCATTCTTTCTGCAGAACATACATTTTCCGCCCCATCTCGTGCCCGTACCGCATTTTCATAATCCGTACAAATCCGCCTCCTTCTTGCGAGGATCGCCGATGAAGATGCCAGACGAGTGTAGGACAATCGAGGAGGTGCGATCCGAAATCGACCGCATCGATCGGGCTATTATCGAAACTATCGCCCAACGTCGGGCCTACGTCCACGCGGTGATGCAGTTCAAGCGCAGCGCGGATGACGTACACGCCCACGAGCGCCAACGTCAGATGCTTGCTGTACGCCGGGAATGGGCCGCCGAGCAGGGGCTTTCCCCCGCACTGGTGGAGGGACTCTTTCGGTCGATGGTGGACCATTTCATCGCTGAGGAGCTGGCGATTCTGGCCGAACGGAACGGGGTTGAATGAGTGAGCCACTGAATGGCGTCCGACTGGCACTGGTCCACGACTGGCTGAATCAGATGGGCGGCGCGGAGAATGTGCTGGAAGAACTGGTCGAACTCTTCCCCGCCGCACCCCTCTACACCAGTATGTACGATCCGGCCAAGATGCCCGACACCTACCGGGGCTGGGACATTCGCACGACTTTTATGCAGCATCTGCCCGGCTATAGTGACCACCACCAGGCCTGGCTGCCCGTCTACCCATTGGCCTTTGCCCGCACAGACCTGAGCGGTTACGATCTGGTGTTGAGCAACAAGAGCGGCTTTTGTCACGGGGTGCGCACGCAAAACGGGAGACGCAAAGCCATCCACGTCTGCTACTGTCTGACGCCCACCCGCTTTCTCTGGTTGTACGAGCAGTATCGGGAGCGGGAGCAGATCGGCGGGCTGGTCAATGCCGCGCTGCAACCGGCCCTGGCGCTGCTGCGTCGCTGGGATTGGGCCGCGGCCCAGCGGGTGGATCACTTCGTCGCCATCAGCACAGCGGTGCAGGAGCGCATCCGAACGATTTACGGGCGGGAGAGCGTCGTCATCCACCCGCCGGTGGACACCGAACGCTACACGCCGGACCCTTCTGCGCCGGTAGGTGACTACTATCTGATCGTCAGTCGGCTGATTCCCTACAAGCGGATCGACCTGGCGGTGGAGGCTTTTCGTCACTTGCCTGCTGAGAAGTTGGTGATTGTGGGCGATGGGCGAGACAGGGCCGCTCTGCAAGCCGGGGCCAGCCCCAATGTGACATTTCTGGGCCGCCAGTCCCAGGAAAAGCTATTGGAACTGATGCGGGGCTGCCAAGCGTTTCTCTTTCCCGGCCTGGAGGATTTTGGCATTGCCCCGGTGGAGGCGCTGGCGGCCGGCCGCCCGGTCATCGCCTACGCAGGTGGCGGCGCGCTGGATACGGTCATTCCCGGCGCGACGGGTGAGCATTTCGCCGAACAGACCGTCGAAAGTCTGCTCCGGGTGCTGAGCAGTTTCGATCCGGCGTCCTACAATTCGGCTGCGTGTCGTCAACAGGCCGAGAAGTTTGGGAAGGGTGCCTTCAGAGAAAAGCTGTTAGATTTTTTGACCGCAATTGTTCTGCAGCAATAAAAGAGGTAGAGGAAAATAAATCTGGAATTCAGTGTTGTTATTGAGAAGGATGAAGATAGCTATTACGTGGCCTCCGTTCCGGCTCTGCGCGGCTGCCATACCCAGGCCAAATCGTTGGATTTATTGATGGAGCGTGTGCAGGAAGCAATTGAACTCTGCCTTGAAGGTGAGATTTCCTTGTAGAATTTATTTGCAACGACAAGCAACGAAAGTAAGCAGCGCTCAAGAAAGTGAGAGGCAACTATGCCAGTCCTTACAGTTGATTCTGCTTTTCTCCAAAAGGTGGCAGAAGTCTCAAAATGGAATCAGCAGCCGACAACCGATCTGTTGACGCGCGCTCTCGATGATTACATTAAGAAAATTGAATGGGAAAAACTTTCCCAGGAGATGAAAGCTTTCCAGTCAATGCTTGATGAATTGCTCGTAGAGTATGAAGGCAAATACGTGGCGATTCACCACGGAAAGGTCATTGGAGTTGATGACGATCTTTCGACGTTGCACAATCGAATCTACTACGATATGGGTTCAACACCTGTTCTCTATGAACGGGTAACTACTGAACCCAAACGAGAGATCGTCATACGCAGTCCACGTTTGGAGCGGAGAGAATGAGCTACACTGGATATACATCCTCCTATTTTCCGCCAGCACCGATCCTCGATGTGGTCTTTGTTGCGCAGCCAGATGGCACGCGCATAGACGCTGTTGCAGGCTTTGTAGACACCGGCGCTGATGCTTCGATTGTGCCCTTATATTTGCTAGATCGGATCGGTGCGCGATATGTCACGGAACACCGGGTGCGCAGCTATTTCGGAGAAGCCAGGAAAGTGCATTCCTATTTGGTGGATGTGGTAATTGATGACATTACATTACCAGGCATCGAGGTTGTAGGGGATCTGGTAGATGAAATACTCATTGGCCGCGATGTTCTCAATCGGTTGCGTCTTATTCTGGACGGTCCTCGCCAGCAAATCCAGGTTCGACCCTAACCAATGGAACTTCGTGACTACTGGCGCATTGTGCGCCGCCGCTGGTGGATACCTGTCGCGCTGACCCTTCTGGTGGCGGGGATCAGCGCGGCCCAGTTGCGTCCTTGGCAAACGACGCCGCCCAGCTACAGCGCATCCCTGCGCCTGCTCATCAGCGTGTTGCCCGCCACCCAATCGGACGCCAGCCTCTACGATCCGCGCTACTACGCCTGGCTCACCAGCGAGTATCTGGTGGACGATTTCACCGAAGTGGTGGGCAGCGAACTCTTTGCCCAGGCCATCAACCGCCGCCTGGTATTGCAGGGGATTGCGATCCATCCGGGGCTGATCCAGGGCAGCGCGGCCACTGGCAAGCAGCACCGGATGATCCGTCTCAGCCTCGTTTGGGGTGATCCGGATCAGCTGACTGCGATTGCCGCGGCAGCCGTGGCCGAATTGACGGAAAATACGCCGGTCTATTTTCAGCAATTGGGCACACCGGACGTACAGGTGACGCTAATCGACAGTCCGTCAGTCTCGCCTGTGGGTGTGGGCATCCGCCAACGGCTGGAATGGCCCCTGCGGGTCATTCTGGCGCTGATTGCCGGTGTTGGATTGCTCTTTGTGCTGGACTATTTGGACACATCAGTGCGGCGCAGCGACGAATTGGAAGAGATAGGCTTGCCGGTGATGGGGACGATACCGAAGGCATAAAACGTACTGCGTACTGCGTGTTTCGTAGGTAGTGACGATTGGCGGGTGTTACTTCGTCGGTTGGCAGTAATGAAAGTAACGCGCGTTAGGATGCGAATTGCTGCGCAATACGCACTGCCCGAAAAGGCTGTTTTCGTTGGAGCATTTGCTATGAGCATTCAAGACTATTTGCGCATTTTGCGCCACCGGGGCTGGATTGTGATTCTGGCGGTGGTGCTGGCTGGGGCCGCTGCCTTTGGTGTCAGCAGCCTGCAAGAGGAGATGTACCGAGCCACAGTGCAAGTCAGCACTGTGCCGGCGCGCCCGGATTGGGGGCTGGGCAACACAGCCAAAGACCTGATGCGCAATTTCGCCATCAACATTCAGACGCCCGAAGTGGCCCAGCGGGTGATCGAGCGGGCACAGCTCGACCAGAACCCCTATACATTTCTCAGTCTGGTCAAAGTCACGCCCGATTCCAGCACCTTTATGATCAAAATCGAGGCCCGGGATCGGGACCCGGAAGTTGCCAAATTGATGGCGATTACCCTGGCCGACGAATTTGTGGACGAGCGCACGGCCTACTATGCCCAGCAGGACAAGCAGAACCGCATCGAGGTCAAGATCGTCAGCCGGGCCATCGGCGCTGATATGTATCAGCCCCAGCCTCTGCTCAACGCGGTGGCCGGAACAGTCCTGGGCCTGCTCTTTGGCATCGCCGTTGTCCTCCTGCTCACTTGGATGGAGTCCAGCTATCTGCGCACGCCTGAATCAGTGGAGCGCAGTTTGGCCGTGCCTGTCCTCGGCGCGATTCCTGTGGCGGCGGGGGAGCGGGGCGGCGCGGCGTAGGAGCTATTGCGTATTCCGTATTGCGTAGCAGTTCGCATCTGAAAGCGCTTCACCGTCATCACTGGGCACCTACGAAATACGCAATACGAACTCAAATACTGAATGGAGTACCGTTCGATGTCCTCACTCATCACACTCTCGGATCCCCGCAGCCCGGCTGCCGAGGCGTTTCAGAGTCTGCGCACGAATATCGAATTCTCCCGGCTAGAGACAACCCTGCGCTCACTTCTCGTCACCTGCGCCGATGCGGAGACGGACAAGAGCAACGCGCTGGCAAATCTGGCCGTAGTGATGGCCCAGGCCGGCGACCGGGTGGTGGTGGTGGATGGGGACTTGCGCCGTCCCCGCCAGCACGAAATCTTCAGCGCGGCCAATAGCCGGGGACTGACCGACTGGCTGAAAGAGAGCGGCACACCCGCGCTGATCGAGACCGGTGTGCCCAATCTGCGCCTGCTGCCTGCTGGCCCCCTGCCGCCCAATCCGGTGGCCCTGCTCAGTGGCAATCGGCTGGCTGAACTGCTCACCCAATTGTCGGTGGACGCCGACTACATTCTAGTGGATGCCCCGCCTGTGCTGGCCGTGACCGACGCCGCGCTCTGGGCCGGCAAAGTGGACGGGGTTCTGCTGGCAATCCACGCCGGGCGCACCAGTCGGGAACACGCCCAGCGGGCCAAAGCAGTGTTGGAAAAGGTGCAGGCCCGCATTGTGGGCGCTGTGCTGTTGGATGCGGAAGAAGAAGCGGGCGCGGTAGGGCGCTACGGCGGTTAGATTTTGTAGGTGCGGTTTCTAACCGCACGTTTTGGGTCGTC
>CAMDQF010000294.1 GCA_945905745.1 Litorilinea aerophila | reverse complement strand
CCTGATCCAAACATTGACTCAATACCTGAAGTAGCGCAATAATGTCCATGAGGAGCCTTTGAGTAGAGATAGAGTAACCAACTTGTCCGTTGCTAATCTATCTTACTTCTTGGCTCCGTTTTTTCATCAACTTGGCGAAGGTATTGATACATGAAGTCTGTGAAGTTCCCATTGTAATAAGCAAGAGGATTGCTTGCGGGAAGGGAAGTAGTGAAGTTGAAAACAAAATCCGTTACAAAATTAGCGAATACTCCAACACATATGCCATAGATTGCTATCTGCACATTACGGCTGCATTTCCTAACAGAAACCGAAGGCCCAAAAACAAAAGCTACCAACAGTGCAAAATTGAATGTTCCGAGCATTGGGTAGCCAACATCCAAGAGAAACTTGATAATGTTTCCCGATAGATCAAGGACTCCTCCACGAACGGAGAGCATAATCCAGACAATGGCACCAACTGCTAATGTCATCAATGTCAAAGGCGTGTTGGCAATTTCTTGCAAAGGATTTGTATCTGAAATCCAATACAAAGTGAAAATCCCAACGGTCCAAAGCACAGTGTGCGAAAAGTATCCTACATCAGCTAAGGAAGGATACGGGACTTCTGTTTTCAAGACGAAATTGTAATAGCTCCAAACAACACCACCCATTGACCACATGAAAAGCCCTGTGAAAAATAGCGTTGGCGCGAGCCGCTGAGGATGTAATAGCGGCTGTCGAAAATGCCGAAATCGCAGAAAACCGAGTACAGAGCCCAATAGTGGAATTGTAGACGTGAAGACATTTGTGTAAAAATTAAAGAAACAGTCTTTACATGGTGGAGATTGAACCCATACACCAAGAAACAATAAAACCGTAAAAAGATACGCCCCCGTAAGGAAAAGGATGGAACCAATCGCAGGCCTTTTATCCGATGATATCATTCGAAACCTCCTACCAACAACATTCAATTATCCTAACGACGCTGTAACTTGAAGTCATGGTTGACTTCTGATAGCGGATTGGCAAATTCGCCACACTTCTGCTACCCGCACCGCTTCCATCACCGCCTCCCGCGAGACCCGTCCTCGATAGCCAGCAACCACTTCGTCCAGACTCTCGCCCGCGGCCAAACGGTCCATTGTCCCGACGATTTCGATGCGCGTATATTTGAAAGTGGGCCGTCCCCCGCATACGCCCGATGCCCGGACGATATGCTCACCAAGCGGGTAGTATTGATAGGATTCACCGTTTATCATTTCGCTAACAAGCTGATTCATACGATCTTCCTTTCCCAAAAAAATCACACCAGAGAACGATTTCCCCCGAAACAAAAATTGGGGCGTCCATGCGCAAATTATCGCACAAACGCCCCAATTTGTCATCCAATCAACAACTCAACCAACCCCCTACCGCACCCCCGCCATCTCCTGCAACATATGCCAGTTGGCCAGCCGATCCGCCTTGGCGGCCAGCAGCGTGGGGGAGGGGTTGCCCTCGCGGTCGAACTGCTTGGCGAAGCGCCCTTCCGAGCGGGCAAAGGTGATGAAGTCGATCACTTCGCCCGTCTTCTTGATCGTGTACCAATCCTCGTCCGCGGCTGGATTGCCCTTCAGACTCAGCCGCTCTTTGATCGTCTCGCCCTTGCGCGGGTCATAGACAAACATCGGGAAGGCCCGGCTGTCAACGGCCAGCTTGGACTGGTAGCGGGCCATATTGTCGGCCACCCCGTGTTCCGGCTGGCAGGTGGTATAGGTGCTGACAATGGCGGGGCCGTCGAACGAAGCCGCGTCCAGAATCGATTGGTAGAAGTGGTTGGGCACCGCGGCCACCGTCTGCGCCACAAACGTATTGGGGTGCATCATCGCAATGCGCCCGATCTCCTTGCGCATCTCTTCCTTGCCGGGATGGGCCGTGCCAAAGGCGTACATCTTGGCTTCCTGGCCGGTGAAGGAGCCGGTGCTGGTCTGGCCGCCGGTGTTGGAGTAGACCTGCGTGTCCAGAATCAGCACTTTGATATTCATGCCGCTGGCCATCATGCGGCTGAGCGACTGGAAGCCGATGTCGAGCATCGCGCCGTCGCCGCCCATCACCCACAACTGCTTGTCCTGCCAGCCAAGCTGATCCCAGCGCATACGGATACCCATGGCAAAGGCGGGGCCATTCTCGAAGAGGCTGTTGCTCCACGGCACGATATAGGGATTGTAGGGGTAGGTGCTGCCATAGACGGTATTGCAGCCCGTGCTGGCGGCGATGCCCACATTCTCTGCGCCATATTTGTAGCCCAGCGCGGCCAGCCACATGCGGATAACCGTCGCTTCGCCGCAGCCGGCGCACGAACCCGCGCCGCCCACGTAGAGCATAGACTGCTCGGCCAGCATCATATCCACCGCCACCCGGTCGTTGATAAATTCGGCGGGCGTGGCGGGCAAAGAGCGGAAGAAATTGATGCTCTTCTGGTATTTGGGAACCGTCGTGTCTTCTTTCGTAATCATCTTCAGCGCGTTGTAGCCCAGGTCGTCACAGGCTTCCACACACTCGGCGCAGCCCTTGCATTTGGTGGGGTCAATGAAGATGCCAAACTTGCCCGGCATTTTTTTCTGGCGTTCGGGCACTTTGAAGAATTTGTTGGTGATGGCGAACTGGTCGGCCATATACAGCCGCTCGTCGTCGTTTTCGATGGCGGCCAAGTGGTTGTCCAACTCTTCTACATAAATCGCCTTGCCCAAAATCGCCGTGTCCGGGCATTGGGTGACACAGGTCATACAGCCTGTGCAGTTCTCCTGGATGAATTCGGGGATCTCCGGTGCAATGTAGCTGAAGTCGCGGAACGCGCCCGTGCCCGCCGGGATGATCGAGCGGGCCAGCCCCACATCTGCGGTCAGTTCTTCCTCGCCCGTGCCCTCGTTGTAGCCGCTGAGCACCCGGTCGAAGAAATCCTGCACGTCAATAATCGAAGAGTCATAGCCGCCATGCCCGTTGCCGTTGGCGGTCTTGCTCAATTTGGTAATGTCGATGGTGTTGGTTGTGACTGCCACGTGTAGTCTACCTTTCTAAGAAGTAATCAGTAAACAGTTACCAGTAATCAGTCAGAAGTGTCGATTCGCCCACTGATGACTGTTTACTGATAACTGCTGACTCGTTGAATTAGGCGAATAGCTCAATCTTCACGCTCGGGTTGTAGATCGGCGCGTTGATATCCTGGGCGATGACGCTGGGGGGAATCTCGAAACATTCGTCGTAGCCCCGCTGCACACAGCGCACGTTGGCCTGCACTACCTTCTCGCCGCGCTTGCCAAAGTATTTGCGCAGCGCCTTCTCCGAGCGAGCCAGCACTTCCGCATCCTCAATGCCCGCGTCCTTGGCAAAGGGCGTCACTTTCAGGAAGATGCCGAGCAGCACAATGCCCTGCATACGCACTTCCAGGTCAGCCACAGGGGCTTCTTCTTTGGCGATTTTGGCCCCGTCCGCCACCACCACGCGCAGCTGCTTCTCCCGAATTGTCTTTTTGGCTTTGGGCGGAATAATCGACCAGACATCTTCCGGCGTGGACTTGGGCGTCTGCACAAAGAGCGTCCCACCCTGCGTCAGGCCGGCCAGGGGCGAACTGCTGAAAAAGGCGTTGATGTCGTTCATCGGCACAAACTCCACCTGATTCAACTCGCAGTGGGTCATAATCTGCTCGTCGGCCACGGTCAAATAATAGGTAGTGGGCAGCCCCTTCTTTTCCGAGCCATATTTGGGGTAAGCCTGCACCTTCTTGCCAAAGACATCACCGGCAATCGTGGCGATAACTTTGTTGGTGGTGACGGAGCCGTAGCCGCCCACCGAATGGCCGCGCATAGAGAAGCCACCCTTGGGACGCACGTCCGGGTCAACCGGCATAGGCAGGGCCAGTTCGTGGTCAATGCCCACCACAAAGAAGCGCCGCCCACCCTCGCCCGTCATATTGCGCGCCATCGAGACAAAGTGGCCGGGGCGCACGTCTCGGCTGCCCAGGCCCGCGGCCGCGCTGTAAATCGTCGGGATGTGGTCAATGCTGGGGTAGCCGGCCGCGCCGATATACGCATCCGTGAAGGCGGCTTTGATGTCGTTGGTCAGCGGGTTGTTGGCCGCCAGGGGATCGTCCATGCGTTCGACGACGGTGAAGCCCTTCAGGTGGCGGAGCGTTTCAACAATCTGCGCACCGGGGAAGGGACGGAAGCAGGTGACGTGTACGACGCCCAGTTTGATGCCTGTGTTTGTGCGGATCCAATCCACAGTGGCTTTGGCTGTCTCCACCAGAGAACCCATACCCACAATCGCGTACTCGGCGTCCTCCATCCGGTAGGTGTCCACCATCTGATAGAGACGCCCCGTCTGCCGATAGAACTCGTCCATCGCGCTCTGAATGGCGGCCGGCACCCGATCGTAATAGTGGCGCTGGGCGATTTTGCCCTTCATATAGCTGTCCTGGTTTTGGACTACACCTGTCATCACCGGGTTGTAGGGGTCAAAAAGGTTGACCAACTTTTCCGAGGGAGCGCCGACAAAATCCTTCATCATCTCCGGCTCGATCAGCAGCACATCCTCGACGGTGTGGGTGGTCAGGAAGCCGTCCTGCACGTTCATAAACGGCGTCTTGCTCTCCTCGGCGGCGCGGCGACAGATGAGGGCCAGATCGCCCGATTCCTGGGCCGTGCGCCCAAAGAGGATGCCCCAGCCCGATTCGCGCACGGACATTACGTCGTCGTGGCCGGCGTGGACATTCAGACTCTGGCTGGTGAGGGCGCGGGAGCCGATGTGGAAAACCATGGGCAGCCGCTTGCCGGAAATCGTGTACAACACCTCGTGCATCAAAATCAGCCCCTGGCCGGAGGTGAAGTTGCTCACCCGCCCGCCGGTGAGAGCGAAACCTTCGCAGGCCGTGGCCGCGCTGTGCTCGGATTCCGGCTCCATAAAGCTGAGGGTTTCGCCCCACAGATTCTGCTTGCCATTGGACACCGCCGCGCCATAACCGCCGCCCATACTGGTGGACGAGGTGATGGGATAAGCGCACGCCCCCTGGGTGATGGCCGTTTCCACCCAAACCACTGTGTCAGAACCGTCGGCAGTGGTGGGAATGCCTGGATAGGGAAAGCTCTTGGCCCGCCCGTTCTGGTGATCCAGCGACGTCGGCTGCTGTTTAACGTCTGTCATTGAATGTCTCCTGGTGCTATAGGCTTCTGTGTAGCAAAGCAATGCAGAAGCAATCGGACCGGCAAGATATGCGAAGTTGCACGCCAGTGTGCCGTGTATAAATCCATTTTGAGGATAGAGGAGATTTTAGCACGCAATCGCCGAAAATTCAATCTAAAGAAGAAGAGTGTAGAAACTTATCTTGCATCTGCTTTCATTTGCCCATCTGCTGTCAGCTCACAAAAACGCCCCCAACTTGAGTGGGCTGATAATCCATAGTACAATGTGGGTAACACTGTGGATAGCTATTCAATTCGACGAGGAAAAGCACCAATCCAATGACGACACGAACCGTGCAAATCACAATTGACGACGATCTTCTTCAGGTGGTGGACAAGACAGTCTCTGAGATGAACACCAACCGCTCCGCCTTTATCCGTCAGGCCCTGCAGCTGGCCCTGAAGCGTATCCAGATTTTCAGATTGGAGCAGCAGCACGCGGCAGGCTATGCACTGCATCCCGTCACCCCTGGCGAATTCGACGGCTGGGAGTCGGAACAGGTGTGGGACGCCGTATGAGACAGGGTGAAGTGCGTTGGTACACCTTTTCCGCACCGGACAAGCGCCGCCCCGTGCTTCTACTAACCCGTTCATCGGCTATCGGTTTTCTCACCGGTATTATCGTTGCGCCCCTCACGACCCAAATCCGCGATATCCCAACGGAAGTATTGTTAACGCCGGAAGAAGACGGCGTAGCTGAACTGTGTGTGATCAATCTGGATACCCTGCAAACCGTGCAGAAACGACAGCTTGGCTCGCTCATCACGACCCTTTCCTTGCGTCGGATGCAGGATGTACAACGCGCTATCCAATTCGCACTGGGTATGGACGCTTATCGGTAACGAATGGAGATTGACGATAGGATACGCCAAATTTCCAATCCCCAATCCCCATTCCCCAATCCCCAATCCCCATTCCCCATCCTTCTTTGACTTCCCCCCGCGCTGTGGTATCATAGCGCCCACAACCGCATAGACCAGTTGCTCTTATCATGAGAGGTGGAGGGAACGGCCCAGAGAAGCCTCGGCAACCGGCAGCAGAAATCGCAGACGATTTTTATCGGCGACGATTCCCGCTGTGTCAGGTGCCAATTCCGTCGGTGGGATACACCGAAAGATGAGATGCGCGCCGAATGTCGCCGCACCCCTCTTGCCCGTATCCACTGGCAGAGGGGTTTTTTGTGTTTCCCACTTACCCTCTGGACTAGCGCCGGTTGAGTAGGCTGGGGCTTTTTCCAGCCGTATCGAAACCCAAGCGGGTAGAATGAGACAATTCGGTAGACCCGTTCGCTTGATTTCGATACGCCTCGAAGACTCGGCTACTCAATCAGCGCTCACTGGCCTGGTTTGCACGCAACGCTGTGGCTTCGCCACCTTATGCAATACGCAATACGTTTTCATTCACGGAGAATCATCTATGACCACCAGACTTCCTACCGGCGTTTCTCCCCAAACCGCAGCCGTCCACGCCGGGGAGGCGCGCTATGTAGCGTATCACAGCCTGACTGTGCCGATTGTGCAGACGGCCACCTATACTTTTGAGAATACCGACGCGCTGATTGCCTATCAGGAAGACAAGATGTTCTGGGACGTGCCGGAGCGGGTGGAGTACGGGCGCTATGGCAACCCGACTGTCTATGCAGCCGAGGCCAAACTGGCCGCGCTGGAAGGGGCGGAGGATGCGATTCTCGTTTCCAGCGGTATGGCGGCGATTACGACGACGCTGCTGATTCTGCTCTCCCAGGGCGACCACTTCATCATCACCGAAGATTGTTATCGACGCACCCGTATCTTCTGTAACTCATTCCTGGCCCGCTACGGCATCGACTGTACGACTGTCAAGCCGGGCGACTACGACGCAATGGAAGCGGCCATCCGCCCCAACACAAAACTGATCTTTTCCGAATCCCCCACCAATCCCTTCCTGCGCTGCCTGGACTACCCCCGTCTGGTGGATATCGCCCAGCGCCACAACCTGAAAACGGTCATCGACGGCACTTTTGGCACGCCGGTCAACATCCGCCCCCTGGAATTCGGCATCGATCTGGTCGTCCACAGCGTCACCAAATATCTGGCCGGCCATAACGATCTGCTGGCGGGCTGTGTGGTGGGCAGCTTTGAGACGACCACCGCCCTGCGCCAGGCCCAGGGCGTCATCGGCGCGGTGGTAGACCCCCACACTGCCTTTCTCATCCTGCGCGGGCTGAAGACACTGGGGTTGCGTATGGCCCAGCACAACGCCAACGGTCTGGCCATCGCCCGTTTTCTGGAAGATCACCCCAAAATTCGCAAAGTCTGGTATCCCGGCTTGGTGAGCCACCCGGATCACAGCCTGGCCGCGGCTTCGATGACCGGCTTTGGCGGGGTGGTCAGCTTCGAGGTGGAGAGCGACGGCCCGGGGGCCAGTCGCTTCATTGACGCCTGTCGCATCCCCCACATCGCGCCTAGCCTGGGCGGGGTGGAGAGTCTGATCGAGCAGGTGTACATCGTCAGCTACTACGACACCGCGCCCGAAGACCGCCTGGCCCTGGGCATCCGGGACGAACTGGTGCGCCTGGCCCTGGGCGTGGAAGATACGGGCGATCTGATTGCGGATTTGGCCCAGGCGCTGGAGCGGGTGTAGGGTATTGGGTATTGGGTATTTCGTTGGGGTGTTTGAGGGGCTGAAGTTATCAGTTATCACAATACCTTCGCCAAGTTGATGAAAAAACGGAGCCAAGAAGTAAGATAGATTAGCAACGGACAAGTTGGTTACTCTATCTCTACTCAAAGGCTCCTCATGGACATTATTGCGCTACTTCAGGTATTGAGTCAATGTTTGGATCAGG
>CAMDQF010000293.1 GCA_945905745.1 Litorilinea aerophila | reverse complement strand
CAGAGGTCTATTCGCCTACTCCTCCCATTCGCTGTCACACTCGTGCCCATCGCCCCGCGTGGGCACGTTTTTTTGACGCTCCGCGTCCGGTGATGGCAGTCGGCTTGTGCTGCTGGGGACGCAGAGCGTCCGGGGAGCGTGCCCACGCGCAGCGCTGGGAACGAGCGAGAGCGAAAATTGGCTGCGCGTATTGCAAAGTCAATGCTTTTATGCTATTGTGTACATATGTGTACTTTTTGGCAGGATATGATTCGGGAGGTGACAGCAATGGAATTGCAATCCGTGGGTCTGCGTGAATTTCGCACCCATCTGCACAAATATACCCGGCAGGGAGACGACCCCATCGCGGTTACTTCCCACGGGGAGACGATTGGGTATTATATTCCCGCACGACCCACACCCCAGGCACAGGAATTTTTGGCTTTGAGGCAGGCAGTGGAAAAGCTGGCCGGGATACTGGAAGCCAGCGGTGTGGATGCGGATGCGATTGTAGCGGAGTTTCAGGCTGAACGGCAGCAAGAGCAGTCGCTATGAGCAGGCTGGTTGTGCTGGATACCAATATAAGCGGTGAGTGGGGCCACGCTGGCCTTGGCCTTTGCGCCGGAGGTGGATGCCACACCTGACAGGTGCGCAAAGTATCACAATTCTCCGGGCAAGTGGTCTCTGTTTGCGCACCTGTCAGGTGTAGGTGGCGCCCGTTGGCGGCTGCGCCCTCACCGCCCCCTACTTATTGGCGGAAAGGTCGGTTGTTGGAGGGTCGCCCCCGCCTCTCCCAGCCGCGGTGATGGTTCGTTTGTGGTGTTGGGTGGGCTGGGAGAGGTGGGGGAAGGACGGCGATTCGGTCTCTCGTGCCCAGTGCTCTGTGTAGACACGATCTTCCGGGATACGGCCACAGAATTGTGGGGATAGTGAAGTAGTTTTGGCCGCATCCCGGAAGGTTGGCGACATCAACTGTGCAGGCTGGCAACTTACGTTACTGGGTGGCGTTCAGTTGTGTCAGCAACCGATTAATGGCAGCCGCATTCGGGCTATGGACTTCGGTAGCAATAGACAACGCCTTTTCCAATTCAGCAACGGCGGCGGCAAAATCGCCATCGCTTTGGTAGAGAGTGGCAAGCCACCAACGGGTGACAATCTCGCCAAACTTATCACCAATCTCTATCCGCAACTCAAGTGCTTTCTCGAAAGTTTGAAGCGCCTTCTCTTTCTCACCCAATCCAGAGTAGACACCACCGATGTTGTTCAACGTCGTCGCCTCCCCATGGCGGTCTCTCATCTGGCGAATAAGGGGCAGGGCGTCCCCATAATACCCTAATGCTTCCTTCGCCTCCCCCAGCGCGTCGTAGACACCACCAATATTATTCAGCACCATTGCCTCCCCACTGCGGTCTCCCATCTGGCGGAACAGGGGCAGCACTTGCTCGTAATACCTCAACGCCTTCTCCATTTCGTCCAGACTCCTGTAGGCCAGTCCGATGTTATTTAGCGTCATCGCCTCCCCACGTCGGTCTTCCATCTGGCGGAACAGGGGCAGCACCTCCGAGAAATATTCCAACGCCTTCTCATTCTCTCCCAAATCAGCGTAGATACCTCCAACGTTGTGAAGCGTAACAGCCTCCCCACGGTGGTCTCTCATCTGGCTAAACAGGGGCAGCACCAGCAAGAAATACACCAACGCCTTCTCCTTCTCCCCCAACACCGAGTAAATAGAGCCAATATTACCCATTGTCGTTGCCTCCCCACGGCGGTCTCCCACTTGGCGGGAAAGGGGCAGCGCCTCCTCGTAATACCCCAACGCCTTCTCCTTCTCCCCCAAGGCGGAATAGACATAGCCGAATTCGTGCAACATTCGCGCCTGGCTTTTCGCATCCGCATTGCTTTCGGCAGCACTTACAGCCACTTCCAGCCAGGTTAGTCGGTCAGCCCACAGCCCTCGGCGGGTCTGATAGGTAGAAAGAATGTCCACAAATTCGACAGTCGCCGGATCGCCGGGGGGGGTCTGCTGCCACGCCCACTGGATTTGAGGATAAACCGCCTCAATCACCTGCCAATCCTCCCGATCGTCTTTGACCCGCACCAAGTAGTGCTCACGGTGGCTGGTGATGGCCTCGGACGGTGTACGGGTGCGGGCCACATCGGCGATAGTCTGGTGCAAAAGCAGAGATTCGTCTGGGTCAATCTCCATAAGATTTCGAGCAGACAGAAGGGCCAGAATACGCAAATTGACTCCAGCTACAGTCTGGGCAGCTATACTATCGAACTTGGCAGGCTTAGGCGCGAATGCACCCAATGAATAAAAACCAGACAAAGCGGGAGGAGGCAGGCTTTCCAAGCTCAGGGCGATCGTTGCCTGAAGGGTCACGAATTCACCGCTGAGGTCCCCTAGCCGTCGGCTGGCGAGTTCCAACCGACGTTCGGGATCCGCCATCTCTTCTAGGCTCTCACTGATGAGTTCGGCAAAAGCCGTATTTTCTGGCGCGGCCAGATACCCGCCCAATAGTTCCAGTGCCAAAGGAAGACGGCCCACAGCATCAGCCAGTCCTGCGGCTGCGGCAGTATTAGCAACCCAAGCTTCGGGAGCGAGAATACTGAGGAGAAGGTGGGCCGATTCCTCTGCCAGCACGGGGATTTCCACTGTCTGCTCAGCGCTCGCGAACTTGCGAGCTACTCCCTTATCTCGTGTCGTGAGTAGATAGGCGCAGTTGTCTCCGCCACAGTGCAGAGCAATCGCTGGATCACTCTGCCAAGCGTCATCAATAACCAATAATAGCCGTTTGTGGCCGATTGCGTCGCGGATGGCCTGGGTTTTCTCGGCATCGGTGCGCAGTTCGGTTATGTCTATTTCCAGCGCGGTTGCCCAACGGTTAAGAATCGAAGGCAGGTCTGCATTGATGCCTAATCCCGCCCAAAGCACACCGTCGCTAAAATGGGCCAGAAGACGCTTGTGATGGGCCACCATTACGGCGACGGTACTCTTGCCTACACCGGGCAGGCCGTGGATAGCGACGGACGGCGCGCCGTCCTGGAGAAGACGGTTTACCAGATTGTCCAGCAGAGCGTCGCGGCCGACAAAGTGGGCTGGCAGACCCGGTACACCTACCCAGAGGGGTGGACGTTCCGCGGGGAGGATGTAATTGTTGATGGTCTGGTAGACGTTTTCGACCTGCCAGTTGGGCTGGTGGTAGATGGGGGATTGGAGTTCTGTGGTCATTGGGTTTGGTCCCGGTTGTGGGTGGTAGGCTGCTGGGTGCGATCAACGTAGGGGCACGAAGTGGGACGGGAGAACATTGGCCTATACAGGAAAACGTCTGCCGCCCCACCTCATGCCCGTACCAGAAGCATAGCCGTCTGGTTGTCAGTATAGGGGTTTTGGCGGGGTTGGCAAGTCGGCGGAAAGGGTTACCGCGAATGGGGAGGATGGCGCGAATAGGGACGATTGGGGGACGCCCGATGCAGGAAATCAGCAGGTCAACATCAGGCTGCGATGCGCTCTTTTTCCAGAAGTTTCAGGCAGAGGGCGCGCATCAGCGCCAGTTCCCGCTGATACTCCCGCTGGGCTTCGGCCACGGGCAGGGCGTCGTAGAGATCGGCCAACTGCACCCCGCGGCTCATAAATTCATCGGCAGCGCGGCTATCTAACGACTGTTTCACAAAGAGACAATTCTGCGCGTGGAAAAACTCATCCAACGCCTCGGATGCACCGCGTGCCCCACTGATGAGGGATTCGGTGACGCCCAACCCAAGCAGAGCGAAGGCAGCGCTCTGTTGGGTGGAATCATTTGTGGGAGCAAGTAATGTACGTAGTTCGATTCTTTGTTGCATAGGATTTCCCTTTTCGGCCTAGCGGCGCAGAAATTTTACGCCGGCCACCTGCCCGGAACTGTGTTCGAAATAGTGGACTTCTCCGATGTTGCCCTGTTTGATCACTTTGCGCCAGCGGCCCAGTAGTAGTTCGCGCAGGTAGCGCTCGACCGCGGGATTGCGCACGGGATATTTGATTGTACCCGCGCGCTCCGCTTCCCATTCTGCCGGGACAGAGCCTGATGCTTGCACATTCGGATAGACGTACAGGGGCATTATCGGTTCCTTGCAAGTATATCACATCGACGGAGCGTCGTTCTTACCCTTCGATTGTCTGGGGATTAGTATAGGGGTTTTGGCAGGGTTGGCAAGTCGGCGGAAAGGGTTACCGCGCATGGGGAGGATGGCGCGAATAGTTGGCGGGGCAGTGGCGATGACTGTTTGTTGATCGGTGGGAAATTTTCGACGTACAAGCGGTCTATTCGCGCACTCCTCCCATTCGTTGTCACACTCGTGCCCAGCGCTCCCGCGTGGGCACGTCTTTTGGGACGCTCCGCGTCCGGTGGTGGCGGTTTGTCGGTGTTGCCGGGGGGGACGCGGAGCGTCCGGGGAGGGTTCCCACGCGGAGCGCTGGGAACGAGTCAAGAGAGAGTGAAGGCCCGTATTAAGCGGGGTTAACCGATGGCTTCGCAGTTGCCGATGGGCTGTGGGGCCAAAACACGGCGAAAAATCGCAAATTGCTCCTTGAAATGGGTGGGTGGACGTGCTATTGTTACCCTCGGCCCAAGAGTGGGCAAATTGTTCAACCGCTACCTATCAAAGGAGCTTTCCCCCATGACTTTTTCTGAATCCGCTACTCCCAGCCGGGCGACCGTGCCGACTCTGCCTGTTTTTCTGTGGACCCTTTGCCTGGCCCTGCTGCTGGCGGCCTGCTCTCCTGTGGCGGCCCCGGCAGCACCGGCGGCCCCCGCCACCGCACCCACCGAATCGCCCGCAGTCACAGAGCCAGTGGACGCCGACGGCCCGCTGGTCATCTACTCCGGGCGCAACGAAAATCTGGTTGGCCCGCTGATCGAGCAGTTCAAAACCGATACAGGCATTCAGGTGGAGGTGCGCTATGGCGGCACCTCCGAGATGGCCGCCACTATTCTGGAGGAGGGGAACAATTCCCCCGCCGACCTCTTCTACGGCCAGGACGCCGGGGCCTTGGGTTCGCTCTCCCAGGCCGGGCGGCTGGCTCCCCTGCCCGCGGATGTGCTGGAACTGGTGGACAGCCGCTTCCGCAACACCCAGGGAGATTGGATCGGGTCCAGCGGTCGGGCCAGGGTTCTGGTCTACAACACCGATTTGGTGAGCGAGGCGGATCTGCCCGCGGATATTTGGGGCTTAACCGAAGCCCGCTGGCAGGGCAAGATCGGCTGGGCGCCCACCAACGGCAGCTTCCAGGCTTTTGTCACAGCCCTGCGGGTGTTGGAAGGCGAAGAGCAGGCCAAAGCCTGGCTGGAAGCGATGATCGCCAACGGAGTGCAGTCCTTTGCCAACAACACTTCTGTCGTTGAGGCCATAGGCCGGGGCGAGATTGAGGTCGGACTGGTCAACCACTACTACCTGCTCCAATTCCTGGCAGAACAGGGCGAAAATTTTCCGGCCCGCAACTATTTCTTCCCCACGGCCACGGCTGGGGCGATGATCAATGTAGCCGGGGCCGGGGTCGTCAACAGCGCTGCCCATCCCGAGGCCGCCCAGACATTCCTGGCCTATCTGCTTTCGTCCAGCGCCCAACAATACTTCGCCGACCAGACCAACGAATATCCGTTGATCCCCGGCATCAGCCTCAACCCCGTCCTGCCGCCTTTGGAAGAATTGGTCACCCCCGCTCTTGACCTGGCGGATCTGGAAGACCTGCAAGGCACGCTGGAACTGTTGCAGGATGTGGGCGCGCTGGAATAGAGCGGACTGCTCTGAAAAAAGGGACTGGGGATCGGGGACTGGGAAGTGCCGTCTGCCGTGCGCTTTTCATCCCCCGTGGCGCACGTAAGCGCATGGAGAACTGCTCTGGTTTATCTGGTCTGCTACCCTGCGGGCCGGTGGAATTGTTGCCAAAGGTAGTGGGAATGCACTAAACTGACCCCATGCGTCTTGTCCTTTCTGCTGCAAAACCGAATCGTGTGGACGCGCCCGGTGGGAGCCATTTTCCCTCTCGGGCGCGTCTCTTGTTGCACATCAGCGCCGGGGTGATCACGGCGCTGATGTTGCTGCCCCTGCTCTATCTGCTCATGCGGGCTGCCGGGGTTGGCCCCGCGGCACTGGAACTGATCCTGCACCCCCGCACGGGACAGGTGATCTGGAACAGCAGCCTGCTCACCGTCGGGGTGACTGCGCTCTCCCTGCTCATCGCCCTGCCCCTGGCCTGGCTGACCGTGCGCACAGACCTGCCGGGGCGCAAGCTATGGACCATCCTGCTCACCCTGCCGCTGGTTATCCCCAGCTATGTGGGCGGCTTTGCCCTGGTGGCGATGATGGGGCCGGCAGGGATTCTGCAATCCTGGCTGGCCCCCCTGGGCGTGGAGCGGTTGCCCTCCATCTATGGACTGCCGGGGGCCTTGTGGGCACTCACCATCTTTACCTATCCCTATCTCTTTTTGAGCATCCGGGCCGGGCTGCGCAACCAGGACCCGGCCCTGGAAGAGGCGTCGAACAGCCTGGGCCACAGCCGCTGGATCACCTTTTGGCGGGTGACACTGCCCACCCTGCGCCCGGCCATCACCTCCGGCGCGCTGCTGGTGGCCCTCTACACTTTGAGCGACTTTGGCGCGGTCTCGCTGCTACGCTTTAACAGCTTTACGCGAGCCATCTACGTCCAATATCTGAGCAGCTTTGACCGCAGCCTGGCCGCCCTGCTCTCGCTGATTCTGGTGCTGATGACCGTGGCCCTGCTCTATTCCGAGCGGGCTGTTCAGGGCCGGGCCAGATATTACCGATCCAGCGCCGGCGCCAGCCGCCAGAGCAGAGAGATGCGCCTGGGCCGCTGGCGCATCCCTGCCCTGCTGCTGGTGATGGGGGTGGTGACCGCTGCCCTTTTGCTGCCAGTGGGTGTGGTGACCTATTGGCTGATCCAGGGCATCTGGGCGGGGGAGAGCTTTGCGCCTATGTGGCAGGCCACCCTCAACACCGTGCAAGCCGGGATGCTGGCCGCGCTGGTCGCCAGTCTGCTGGCCCTACCCGTGGCCTATCTCAGCGCCCGCTTTCCCAGCCCCTACGCCGCCCTGATCAGCCAGGCCGCCTATATCGGCTATGGCCTGCCGGGAATTGTGGTGGCCCTCAGCCTGGTCTTCTTTGGGGCCAACTACGCCACCATTTTCTATCAGACCCTGGGGATGCTGATCTTTGCCTATGTGGTACGCTATATGCCCGAGGCCATGGGCGTACTACGCACGAACCTGTTGCAGACCAGCCCCCGGCTGGAGGAGGCCGCCCGGGGCCTGGGGCTGAACCGGTGGCAAGTTCTGGGCCGGGTCACTCTCCCCCTGCTGCGTCCGGGCATCCTGGCCGGGGCCGCGCTGGTCTTTCTGACCACCATCAAAGAGCTGCCCGCCACCCTGCTCCTGGGGCCGACCGGCTTCACGACCCTGGCTACACAGATTTGGTCGGCCACGGACGAGGCATTCTTCGCGCGGGCCGCAGCCCCCGCCCTCCTCCTCCTCATCGTGTCGGCCACGAGTATTGTGATTATTTTGGGGCAAGAGCAGAAATGAACAATGCACAATGGGGCTACGGTGAATCGTGACTGAGAGCGCAACCCGCAACCCGCAACCCATCATTCGCGATTCTCAATTCGCCCCGACTCCAGAAATCCGCTTGGAAGGGGTGGTGAAGCGTTTTGGCAGGGTGGGCGCGGCCAATGGGGTGAGTTTGAGCCTGGAAAAGGGGCAATTGATGGCCCTGCTCGGCCCCAGCGGCTGCGGCAAGACCACGACCCTGCGTCTGATCGCCGGCTTCGAGGAGGTGGACGCCGGAGAGATCGAGATCGGCGGCCAGGTGGTGGCCTCGTCCCGGCTGCACCTGCCCCCGGAGCGCCGCCGGGTGGGGATGGTCTTCCAGGAGTACGCCCTCTTCCCCCATCTCAGCGTGCTGGACAATGTGCGCTTTGGTCTGCATCTCTACAGCGGGGACCGGGCCCGCCGTGCCAGGGAGGTGCTGGAATTGGTAGGGCTGTCCGGAGTGGAAGATCGGCTGCCCCACGAACTGAGCGGCGGCCAGCAGCAGCGGG
>CAMDQF010000292.1 GCA_945905745.1 Litorilinea aerophila | reverse complement strand
ATTACCCAAACGACCTTACCAGAAAGTGGTCGTCAAGGGCAAAAAAGCCGCCAAAACAGCCTGATTTTGGCTCAATGGCTCAGTTGTAAAGATGCTTTTCTCGACTCACCATTCGTTGAGTCGATTCGTCGTTGTCAAAAGTCCAGTACAAAACGGGATGCAGATTTTGTCCTCTCGACAAGCCCAGGACACAGCAGCCGCAATCATCCTTTTTGGGTAACTGCTCACCCCCTCCCAACCTCCCCCAGATTGGGGGAGGAGTCGTGACAGTTCCCTCCCCAATCTGGGGAGGGTTAGGGTGGGGTGGCTGAGTAGTTACCTTTTTGGCGAGATCTGCGCCCTATCTTCAGCAAAGGCAAACACAAATGCAAACCCTTCCAAATCAGATCGCCAGCTACGCAGAATTGGTCGTCACCCAGGGCATCAACCTGCAAGCAGGCCGCTCCCTCGTCATCAAAGCTGAAGTCGGCAACCGGGCCTTTGTGCGCGAATTGGTCACAGCGGCCTACCGCGCCGGAGCCAAATTCGTCGAAGTGGATTGGATCGATCCGCTGCTTCTCAAAGAGCGCCTCACCCAGAGCCGCTCGGAATACCTGGACTATCTCCCCGATGCGCTGGTCTCCCAGGCAGATGAACGCATCCGGGAGGGCTGGTCGAACATCAGCGTCGTGGGCAAAGAATACCCCAACCTGCTGGAAGATGCGGATGTCGAGAAGGTACGCCTTGTGCAGACTGTCCAGCTAGGCAAACTGGAAGCCTGGCGGGCCGCGCTCATGCGCAACCAGATGGCCTGGTGTGTCTGCGCCGTGCCTACGCCGGCCTGGGCCAGACAGGTCTTTCCGCAGATGACGGAGGAGGAAGCGATCCAGGCACTCTGGCAGGCCATCCTGGCCTCAGCCCACGTTGCGCCCGATGGCAGCAGCCACTGGCAGGATCACGTGCGCCAACTGGAACGGGTGGCCGCTTTCCTCAACCGCCGCCCCATCGACTCCCTCCACTTCTACGATCCGGCTCCGGGGCCAGACGGCAAACCCAGCACAGACCTGACCATCGGCCTAACCACCCAACCTTATTGGGTCAGCGGCTCATCCCCCACCGACGAAGGCCTGGTCTTCTCGCCCAACATTCCCACGGAAGAGGCCTTTGTCACCCCCCATCGCGGACGGGCCGAGGGCTGGACCCGCTCCTCCAAACCCTTCTTCCCCTTTGATCAGGAAGTGACCGGAGCCTGGTTTCGCTTTGCCGAGGGTCAAGTGGTGGAGTACGGTGCGGAAAAGGGCCAGCCATTGCTCGACCAATTCTTTGGTGTGGAGGGTAGCCGTCGTCTGGGCGAAGTGGCCCTGGTCGATTCGGGTTCGCCCATTTTCCAGAGTGGGTTGCTCTTCTACAATACCCTTTTCGACGAAAACGCGGCCATTCACATGGCCTTTGGCCGGGGCTATCCCATCGGCATCCGTGACGGCGGCGCAATGAAACCCAAAGAACTGGACGCCCTGGGGCTGAATCTATCCACCCTGCACCTGGACACAATGATCGGCACCGAGACAATGAACGTCACCGCCATTTATGCCGACGGCAGCCAGACGCCGATTATGCGGGATGGCTGTTACATGGAACAGATTGTGCAGCCCAACCAGTAGACGAGGGCGTAAATTGGCCAACGTTTGTCCTGTTCTGAAAATAGAACACGGATAACACGGAAAGGACGGATTCACACGGATTGAATCTGTGCAATCTGCGTCCTCTGCGAAATCTGCGTTCTGATTTTCATTGATTATGGGTGTGTCCCCTCATGTACAACTGATGTGTAGTGCATGGTGCGTGGCTCGTGTACCAGTTTACGAACCACGCACCACGTCCGCAACAGCCTCGTTATTTCCACCAGACTGCACTAGCAATCCTCCCCAGATGGCTAGTCTACCAACCCGGCCCAGATGGTAGACTAAGGGTGCGATCTGTCTGCATTGGCGCAGACAGCGCCCGAATCATCCGGGAGGAACCTACGATGAAAATCGTCATGGATCGAGGATTGTGCGACGCCGCGTTGAGCTTCTGTGCCCGCTGCTCGGCTACCTATTTTCAGAAACCGATGGGCACAGACCGCCCCTGCATAGTCAATGTCATCGACGACGGCAAGGAAGATGTGTTGGAATTTTTTGTGCGAACGGATGGCCGCACCCTGCACTTTGAGCTGACCGACGAGTTGCAGGAAGGGTTGTCTTTGGAAGGCTGGGAGTTTCTGGCCGACTTCAACCCGGCCCTCTTCCGCAAAGGCGCGGCCGAGCGCTGGAAAAAGATCGACCAGTTGGCTACGGCTCACCACAACATTCAGGTGAAATAGAGAGTGGGGATCGGGGAGCAGGGACTGGGAACTGACTGACACCCAGTCTCCAGATCCCAGTCCACAATCACAATACGCATCAACGCCGATGCGTGGATGGCGGCCCCGTTCGCCTGTTCTGCGCTCGCGTTCCCCGGCTGGGGAGTGATGTGGAACAGGTGACGGGGCCTTTTGATTGGAAGACGTTAGGTCTCCTGGCCGATGTGGGCAATGGCTGTAAGCCTACACCTAACGAGCTACGCCGGATAAATCCAGCTAAAGGAGGGTCTGTTCATCCCTCCGAAAGCCTCCTTTAGGGGGCGTAGCTCGGTAGCTGGGCTACAAAGTAGTGGCGTCTTTAGCAGCGGGTGGCCGCGCGGGAATGCACCCACAGGGAATGACAGCCTTCCCGGACTGCAAATCCACGTGATATACTTCCTCAATGGCGATCCACAATCCTCTCACCCCATTTCTCACGCAGCAGGGCTACGCCGTTCTGGACGGCGGCCTGGCCACCGAACTGGAAACCCGAGGCGCAAATATCAGCGACGCGCTCTGGTCGGCCCGGCTGCTGCTGGACGCGCCGGCGATGATCCGCCAACTCCACTATGACTATTTCGCGGCTGGCGCGGATATAGCGATCAGCGCCAGCTACCAAGCCAGCTTCCCCGGCTTTGCCCGCCGCGGCCTGGGACAGACCGAAGCCACCCGGCTGATGGCTCTCAGCGTGGAACTGGCCCAGGTAGCCCGCGATGACTTCTGGGCAGATCCAGCCAACCGGGTCGGACGGCTGCGCCCGCTGGTGGCCGCGTCCATCGGCTGCTACGGCGCGTTCCTGGCCGACGGCTCAGAATATCGGGGCGATTACGGACTCTCGAAACAGGAACTGATGGACTGGCATCGGCCACGCATGGCTGCGCTGGTGGCGAGCAGCCCGGACCTGCTGGCCTGCGAGACGATCCCCTGTCAGCTCGAAGCCGAGGCGCTGATGATGCTGTTGGCAGAGTTCCCCCAGACACCTGCCTGGATTAGCTTTAGCGGCGCCAATGAGAGTCAGGTCTGCCACGGCGAAGAGTTTGCCGATTGTGTGGCGGTTATCGCAACTTCACCCCAGGTGGTGGCCGTGGGTGTCAACTGCACACCGCCCCGTTTTGTGGAATCGCTCCTTTGCGCGGCCCAGCGAGTGACCGACAAACCCCTGCTCTGCTACCCCAACAGCGGCGAAGGCTGGGATGCCTCGTCTCGCTGCTGGGTCACAGGCAGCGGCGTCACCGACTTTGGCCCGCCCGCCCTGCTCTGGCGGGATGCGGGCGCGCAGATGCTCGGTGGCTGCTGCCGCACAGGGCCTGACGACATCCACCGCATCCGCACTGCTCTTCAGCCCAGACTCCCCAGTCCCTGATCCCCAATTTCCCCTCACCGTTTGTCTGGTCGCGGCCTCCGGTGTACAATGGAAGAATAGATTCCATCCAACCCTATGCGAGAGCCTTATGAGCGACAAACTCAACGAACTCAAAATCCGCCTGGCCGAAGTGGACGATCTCTCCTCTGCAGCCGCAGTGCTAGGATGGGATCAGCAGACCTATATGCCCGCCGGCGGTGCCGAAGCCCGGGGCCGCCAGATGGCAACCCTGCAACGGCTGGCCCACGAAAAATTCACCGACGAACAGATCGGCTATCTGCTCGAAGAACTCCAGCAGGCCGGGGCCGATTGGGCCTACGATTCGGATGAGGCAGCCCTGCTCCGGGTGACCCAGCGCCAGTATACCCAGGCCATCCGGATTCCCAGCGACTTTGTGGCCGAGGTTGCCAGCCACGGCGCGGCAGCCTTCAACGCCTGGACTACGGCGCGGCCAGCCAACGATTTCGCGGCGGTACGCCCTCTGCTGGAGAAGACACTGGAACTGAGCCTGCGCTATGCCAGCTACTTTCCCGGCCACGCCGAGCCGATTGACCCCTTTATCGACAATGCCGACCACGGGATGAACGCGGCCACCGTCGGCGCGCTTTTTGACCAGTTGCGCGCAGCATTGGTTCCTCTGGTACAGGCGATTGGGGCACAGCCCTTGGCCGACGACGAGGTGTTGCGCCGGGGCTATCCCGAAGCAGCCCAGATTGCCTTTGGCGAGGAAATGGCCCGTCAACTTGGCTATGACTTCAGCCGGGGTCGCCAGGACAAGACTTATCATCCCTTTGCCACCAAATTCTCCATCAACGACGTGCGCATCACCACCCGACTGGACGAGCATTTCCTGAACGAAGGGCTGTTCGGCACCATCCACGAGGTGGGGCACGCGATGTACGAGCAGGGCGTGGCCCAGGCCCTGGAAGCCACACCTTTGGCCTCGGGTACATCCGCGGGGGTCCACGAAAGCCAGTCCCGGCTCTGGGAAAATCTGGTGGGCCGCAGCCGCCGCTTCTGGGAACACTTCTTCCCCGTCCTGCAAGCCGCCTTCCCCACCCAACTGAACGATGTATCGCTGGATACCTTCTACCGGGCCATCAATCGGGTGGAGCCATCTCTGATCCGGGTGGAGGCCGACGAAGTGACCTATAACCTGCACGTAATGTTGCGCTTTGATCTGGAGCGTGCTCTGCTCAAAGGCGAGTTGGCCGTGGCCGACCTGCCTGCTGCGTGGAATGGCCGGATGGAGTCCGACTTAGGATTGACCCCGCCGGATGATCGGCACGGGGTGTTGCAGGATGTCCATTGGTTCGACGGTCTGCTGGGCGGTGGATTCCAGGGCTATACCCTGGGCAATGTGATGAGCGCCCAATTCTTCGCGGCAGCCCAGACAGCCCACCCGGAGATTCCTGACCAGATTCGTGGTGGGTCTTTCGACACTTTGCGCGGCTGGCTGACAGAGAATATCTACCGCCACGGCATGAAATTTACGGCCAGGGAACTGGTGGAACGGGCCACTGGCAGTCCCCTGACCATCGAACCCTACATGGCTTATCTACGCCACAAATATGGCGAGCTTTACGGGCTATAGACTTGACAGGGACAAGCTGACCGAGTGACAAGGCAAAAATGTCACTGGCTGCCCATCCTACGGGTCATAATGAAGGATAAAAATTGTGTATACAGGGATGAAAGGAACACAGATGTCTTACCGATCCGTGTTCTTTTCATCCCTGTATACAAAGCTATTTTCAATTTAGAATATACCTATGAGCAATAGCGACTCCCTTCAATTTGACAGCTACCTGGCCCCCTTTCTGGATGACGACGAAAGCAGCGCCCAAGGGATTCGGGTTGTAGAGCCAACACCCGCCGATTCCCAGGCCCAGCGGGGCAGTCTTTATACGCTTGTGGAATTGATGGGGGAAAGCCCGGTCAGGGATCAGTCGCTGGACGATGTTCAGTCGATTCTCCAGCAGACCTATTACAGCGCGGGGGGCTCGGTCAGCGCGATTTTGGAACAGGCAATTCTGGCTGCCCACGCGTCCCTGGCCGCGCTCAATCGACGCAGCCCAGCCACAGATCTGCGCGCCGGGATTCTCTGCGTAGCGGTGGTGCAAAACCATCTGGTCATGGCCTCTGCCGGGCCGGGTCTGGCCCTGTTAGCAACCATTGACCGTCTGGACCAGTTCCCCCCGGACCCCAGCCACTTCACCAACCCTATCGGCGGCAACAATCTGCCCCAGGTGACAGTCTATCGCCATCAACTATCGGATGGGGATGTTCTCTTTCTGGGCGAAAGTGACTGGATTCTGGTCACGAACGTCAAAACATTGGGCGGCGCGGTGGCAAACACAAGCCGGGTCAACCGCTTTGATGTGGTCGAGTACCTGCGCCAGCAGAGCAACCAGGCCCGGATTCCGGGGCTTTTCATTGTCTTTCACGCCAAGCACCAGCCAGCCAGCCCATCACCCGCCAGCTTTCCCAGTGGGTTGCCCACATCGGTCAGCGCGCCACCCCCTGTCCACAGCCTGCCACCAGCCGGCGACGCTCCCCCCCCGATGCGGTCATCCGCCCAAGCCGTCGCCCGGACCCCGGCCCCAAACCAACCCGATCCGGTCGTTGCGCAGCCTGTTCCGCAAGCGCAGAGCGCGGGCATATCAGATCTGCCGATCAAAAGGATTTCACCCAAAGCGATTGGGCAACAGATCTCCGATGGGTTAGCAAGTACAACTCGATGGACCAAGGATTTTGTGGGTAAGATATTGCCTGATCGGGGAGCAACTGCCCAGCCCCGTGCAGCGGATGGTTGGGTGGGCAGCGCGCCCGAACCAGTACTGGAGAGCCGCCCGCCTGCGCCCGCCTATCAGCCCCCTCCTCCCACACAGGGCAGCCGGGCCAGGCTCTTCATTCTGTTGGCGGTTCTGATTCCGGTATTGGCCTTTGCCACGGTGGGGATTCTCAAATTGCGGGAAGGTGCGGTGAGCCAGGCCGAAGGGTTGAAGCTGGTGGATCAGGCCGAAGCCCAGCTTGCCAAAGCAGAGCAGGCACTCAACCTGAACGACAAGGCAGCAGCCCGCTCCGCGCTCAACGATGCCCAGCGCTACCTGAACGAGGCGACCAATCTGATCGGGCTGAACGAACGTAGCCGGGAACTCTCCCAGCGCATCGGCACGGAGCTGCAAAAGCTGATGAACGTCCGTTCCCTCTATTCCCTGGACTTTCCCCTGGCCGAATTCCCGGCAGACGCCTCCCCCCATCGGGTAGTCGTCTTTGATCAGGACGTCTATGTCCTCGACATCGGGCGGCAGTTGATCGAACACTTTCGCACGGACCCCAGCCGGGTTTTTGTGGAAGAACGCAGCGGCCCGGTATTGCAGGAGGGGGATGTGGTGGAAGGCGTGACGGTCGGGCGGCTGGTGGATATTACCTGGCAGCCCCGCATCCCTGGTTTTGCCGACAAAGCCAGCTTGCTGATTCTGGACCGCAACAACAATGTTTTCCGCTATAACCGGGTGGACGAAGCAACTGTTCTTCGTCTGGCCGATGCAGGCCAATTGCAGAGCATCAGCCAATTGGAGACCTACAATGGCCGTCTCTATCTGGTCGACGAACAGCGCAACCAGATTTTGCGTTATGCGCCTGCGGGCCTGGGCTACGACGAGCCGCCAGACGGGTGGTTTGATCCCCAGATTCAGGCCAATCTGGCGGGCACAGTCGCTATGGGAATTGACACTGACATCTGGCTGCTGCAGGAAAACAATACACTCCTGCGCTACAGCGGGGGACGCCAGCTTCCTTTCAGCCTGGACAACAGCGCCGGGTTGACAGGTCGGCTGGCGGATATGGCCTTGAGCAGCGCGCCGGAAGGGCGGGTATATCTGGCCGATGGCAGCCAGGACCGCATCCTTGTTTTTGACAAACTGGGCAATTACATCGAACAATTGCAGGCAGCCGAAAGCGACGCGCTGCGGGGATTGCGGGGGCTATACCTGGACGAAGTGAGCGGCACGCTCTTTATCCTGACCCAAACGTCGCTCTACGGGCAGCCTTTGCCCGATTAGTTCCCTATCTGCGTCCTGTGTTTACACATCATCTGCTTTGAAAATAGCCACTGATGAACACTAACCTGAAAATAGGACGCTGATGGCGCTGAAAAAGATGATTGACGCTGATAAAATCTGCGCAGATCAGTTGTTTCTATAATTGACCCCAGAAACTGGACCACGTGCTAAAGTAGAGGAACGCAGTAAAAACACACACGTGGAGGAAAGACAGATGGGAACGAAACGAAGACAGCACGACGGGCAGTACAAATTTCGGGTGGCGATGGAGGCCGCCAAAGGCA
>CAMDQF010000291.1 GCA_945905745.1 Litorilinea aerophila | reverse complement strand
CGCGACAAAGCCACGAACTTCGTGGCTTTGTCGCGTCTGGACTTCAATCTTTCCCTCTGTGGAGACCCTATGCCTTCTCACTTCAAACTTTTCTCTACCTACCTCGCACCCCACCGGGGACGGGCGTTTCTGCTGGCGCTTCTCGTTTTGGGTGGGATCACCCTGCAACTGATCAATCCCCAGATCATCCGCTACGTCTTGGATCAGGCGGAACGTGGCGCGACCCAACGCCAACTTCTCCTGGCTGCTTCCCTTTTCATCGCCTTCGGATTGCTACAGGCGGGTGTAACACTAGCCTCTGCCTGGCTGGGCACAGATCTGAGCTGGTCGGTTATGAACAATCTGCGCGCCGATCTGGCCCTGCACTGTCTGCGTCTGGATATGGGCTTTCACAACAGCCACACCCCCGGCGAATTGCTGGAACGAGTGGACGGGGATGTCAACGGACTCTCCGGATTCTTCTCCCAACTGGTTATCCAGATGATCGCTAGTCTGCTTCTGGTCGTCGGTGTCATCCTTCTCCTCTTCCGGGAGGACTGGCGGATGGGGCTGGCCGCGGCTCTTTACGCTGGGGTGGTTTTGATCTTCTTGCAGATCATCCAGGGCCGGGCCATTCCCCTCTGGCAGCGGGCGCGCACGACCGAAGCCGACCTCAGCAGCCTGCTGGAGGAACGGCTCAGCGGGCGGGAGGATATGCGGGCCAACGGCGGCGAGGGCCATGTTCTGCGCCGTCTGGCCCAGGCCCAGGGCGCACGCTTTCGGGCCTACTATCCGGCACGAATGGCCGATGTGATTACCTTCTCCGGTACGCAACTGCTCCTGGCTGTGGCGACGGTTCTGGCTCTGGGCATCGGTATTCTGCTCTACCGTAGCGGCCAGATCACTATCGGCACAATCTATCTCATCACCTATTACATCACGCTGCTGCAAGAGCCGCTCAATGACTTCCGTCGTCTGATGCACGAGATGCAGGCTGCTTCGGCCAGCATTCAGCGGGTGGGCGAACTCTTTGCCCGCCAGTCCGCTATTCCTCAACAGCCGGGTGGGACCCAGGGATCACTCCCCCCCAACGCGCTGCCAGTGGATTTCTCTGGCGTCTCCTTCCACTATGGCTCCCACAGCGCGAACCGTAACGGTGCAAGCGCTGATGGTGCAACCGGTGATGGGGACGAAGTGCTTGCCGCGCCGCCGTCCGTGCTGGATGACATCTCCTTCAGCCTTGCGCCCAACCGGGTGCTGGGGTTACTGGGGCGCACAGGCAGCGGCAAGACGACCCTCACCCGTCTGCTCGTCCGTCTCTACGACCCGACTGGCGGTACCATTCGGCTGGGCGGCGCGCAATTGCAGGGCGTCGCTCTGGGTGAACTGCGTATGCGGGTCGGGATGGTTACCCAAGAAGTGCAGCTCTTTCAGGGATCCCTACGAGACAACGTCACCCTCTTTAACCGCTCCATCAAGGACGCCACGATTCTGGACGCGTTGCAGGAGCTGGGTTTGTGGAGTTGGTACACAGCCCAACCCGACGGGCTGGATACGCTTTTGCAGGCAGGCAGCGGCGGCCTCTCCGCGGGGGAGGCCCAACTCCTGGCTTTTGTGCGTATCTTCCTCAAAGACCCCGGCCTGGTGATTCTGGACGAAGCCTCGTCCCGGCTGGACCCGGTGACAGAGCAACTGCTGGAACGGGCCATCGACCGTCTGCTGCGTGGGCGCACAGCCATTGTCATTGCCCACCGCCTGGAAACGGTGGAGCGAGCCGACGAGATTCTGATTCTGGAAAATGGCCGGCTGCTGGAACATGGCGAGCGGATAGCGCTGCGGGACAATCCCGACTCCCGCTTCGCCCACCTTCTGCGTGGCGGTCTGCACGAGACGCTGGCCTGAAATGATAGAACGCGGATGACGCTGAAAGGGCTGATATGCGCGGATAAAAAATCTGCGTAAATCTGTTGTTTCTGTGGTTTCTGCGTCCCGATGTTTATCCATAGGAGAAATCTATGACTCAATCACTGAATCCACCGCTTACCTCTACGCCGCGTATGACATGGGAGATGATCCGTCTGCGTCCCGGCCCCTTCGCAGTCCATGCCTGCGGCCAGATGCTTTTTCACATCCTTCCCCTGGCCCAGGGGCTGATCCAGCAGCGCATCTTTGATAGTCTCAGCGGCGGCGCGACCGCAGCCCAGAGCCTGTGGAGCCTGCTCGCACTCCTGGCAGGTGTGGGCCTGATCGGCGTCGCCGCCTTCTTTGCGGCCCGCGTGGGCGACATCTTCTTCCAGGAACCCCTGCGCGCTCTGATGCAACTCAATCTGATGGAGTGGGTGCTGCGGCGGCCTGGCGCTCAGCCTCTGCCTGTCTCTACAGGCGAGGCTATCAGCCGCTTTGATGACGACATCGACGATCCCAAAGATTTCCCCACCTGGCTGCCTGATATGCTCGGCCAGGGCATCTTCGCCGTCGTGGCGCTGGTGATTATGCTGGGCATCGACCCCTTGCTGACTGTAGTTGCCATAGCGCCTGGTCTCCTCGGTCTCTGGCTGAACAAAGCGATCTGGCCCCATTTTCTGCGTTCGATGGAGGCCAATGAACGGGCGCGGGATAGCGTCATCGGTTTTCTGGGCGAAGCCTTTGGCGCGGCCCAGGCATTGAAAGTGGCTGACGCTGAGGAAGACGCCATCGCGCACTTCCGCACGCTCAACGAGACCCGGCGACGGGCCGAAGTAAAAGTCGCGCTGCTTTGGAATACAACCTTCACCACCACTGGGCAGACTGCGCTGATTGGTGTCGGTCTGCTCCTCTTGCTGGCCGGGGGCGGAATTCGTGACGGTAGCTTCAGCGTTGGCGATTTTGCCCTCTTTATGACCTACATCTGGTCTATCGTCAATTTTGTGCGCAATATCGGTAGCTTCATCAGTGAAATTCAGGGCGAGTCCATCCGCATCCAGCGGTTGGAACAGATGACCGAAGCGCCTCTCCTCGAATCGGTGTTGGCAGCTCGCGCTGTCCATCTGCGGGAAGATCCACCATCAATCGATTTGCCGGTCACTTTGGCTGGAGAAACGCTGGCTTCTCTGGAAGTCCGGGGGCTGACCTTTCGCCATCCCTCCTCCGGGCGGGGCGTGGAGGGTGTGGACTTACGTGTGGAACGGGGGGATTTTGTCGTCATCACCGGGCGGGTGGGTGCTGGCAAGACGACACTTCTGCGCGGTCTGCTTGGCCTGCTCCCGAAGGATGCCGGTGAAATTCGTTGGAATGGGGAAACTGTGACCGATCCGGCCCGCTTCTTCTCCCCGCCCCGGTCCGCCTACACTCCCCAGGTGCCCCGTCTCTACTCCGAGTCCCTGGCCGACAACATTCGGATGGGATTGCCGGTGCAAGAGGAGTCGCTCCGGGCTGCCCTCCACGCCGCGGTGCTGGAAGCGGACGTGGCAACCCTGGAAAACGGGGTGGATACACTGGTGGGACCGCGGGGTGTCAAACTTTCCGGCGGGCAGGTGCAGCGCGTGGCCGCGGCCCGGATGTTCGCGCGCGGCAGCGACCTGTTGGTCTTCGACGATCTCTCCAGTGCCCTGGACGGGGAGACCGAGCGGCTGCTCTGGGATCGGCTCTTTGCCCACGAAAGATACACCTGTCTGGTTGTCTCCCACCGTCGGGCTGCCCTGCAACGGGCCGACCGCATTCTGGTACTTAAAGAGGGGCGGGTGGAGGCCCAAGGGACGCTGGCCGAATTGCTGGAAAGCAGCGCAGAGATGCGCCAGCTTTGGCAGGGGGAGGGCGCGCAGGTTGGGTGAATCGTTGGGTTCTCGCCGCAGAGCAGAAGGGGCATGTGGCGATCCCCGGCGGCGGGAACCCAACCTACCGGCTCCGCTGTGATACAATGGGTGCGATCCTTATTCACGCACCACGCACCAGAGAGCCATGACAACCTTCACCCACGAAACCTACCTCTCCCCCCTCACCTGGCGCTACGGCAGCGACGAAATGCGCCGGGTATGGAGCGAAGCGCAGAAACGCCGTCTGCTGCGCCGCTTCTGGGTGGCCCTGGCCGAGGCCCAATGCGAGGCCGGTCTGGTCACAGCCGAGCAGGCCGCGGAGCTACGCGCCCATCAGAACGACATCGACATCGAGCGGGCCGAAGCCATCGAGCGGGAGATCCGCCACGACCTGATGGCTGAAATCCGCACCTACGCCGAGCAGTGTCCCGTGGGAGGCCCCATCATCCACCTGGGCGCAACCTCTATGGACGTGCTGGACAATGTGGACGCCATCCGCCTGCGCGACGCTCTCGATTTGATCCTGGCCGGGCTGCGGCAGACGTTGGCTGCGCTGGCCGTGCGCATCGACGCCGAAGCTGACACCGCGGCCATCGCCTTCACCCACATCCAGCCCGCCGAACCGACGACAGTGGGCTACCGGCTGGCCCAATACGGCCAGGATTTGCTGGGGGATTGGGAGGAACTGCGCCGGGTGCGCGACGGCATCCGCGGCAAGGGGCTGAAAGGAGCAGTTGGCACAAGCGCCAGCTACACCCAACTTCTGGCCGAGAGTAGCTGGACGGCCCGCCGTCTGGAAGACGCTGTGATGGAGAAACTGAGCATCCGCCCCTTCCTGGCTGCCACCCAGACCTACCCCCGCAAACAAGACTGGCTGGTTCTCAACGCCCTGGCCGGTCTCGGTGCCAGCCTGCACAAATTCGCCTTCGACCTGCGCATCCTGCAGTCGCCCCCCTTCGGCGAGTGGAGCGAACCCTTTGGGGCCAAACAGGTGGGGTCCAGCGCCATGCCCTTCAAGCGCAACCCCATCGCCGCCGAGAATATAGACAGTCTGACCCGGCTGGTCGCTACCTTCCCCCGCACGGCCTGGGACAACGCCAGCCTCAGTCTGCTGGAGCGTACCCTGGACGATTCGGCCAACCGCCGTCTCTTTCTGCCCGAAGCCTTCCTGCTCACGGACGAGGTACTGGGGCGGGCGCACAAGCTGGTAGAGGGTTTGTCCATCTGGCCTGGCCCCACCGCTCGCAACCTGCGGGAGTATGGCGTCTTTGCGGCTACCGAGCGGCTGCTGATGGAAGCCGTGAAGGCTGGCGGGGATCGTCAAGAACTCCACGAGGTGATCCGGGAGCACAGTCTGGTGGCCTGGCAGGCTTTGCAGGCGGGTGAGCCCAATCCCCTGGCGGCCAATCTGCTGGCCGACCCCCGCATCAGCCATCTGGTGGATCGGGAGGCGGGTTTGCGCCTGCTGGACGCGTCGGACTACGTAGGCGACGCGCCCCAACGGGCGCGGGAGATGGCCGCGGCGATCCGCACGGGTATTGAATGAATCGTCGGGTTGTGGGATAATCCTGGATATACCAACCAACTCATTTGAGCGCGCGTGATATGACAACGGCGGAACGGAGACAATATGAGTAAAACGATAGAACGAGATCTAATCTCCGAAGATTTTGGCAGTATTGAAGCGGCAGTTGACTTCTGGGATACACATTCTGTGGCAGATTATTGGGATTTGATGGAAGATGTCGAACTTGAGTTTGATGTCAAGGGGCATATTTCCCTTGTACAGATTCGGGAGGACATCTATCCACAAACACGCGCGTTGGCAAAGGCGAACAGGCAGTCTGTGGAAGAGTTCGTGAATCAGCTTATTGTGCGTGAAGTGGAGAAACTTCCTGCCTGATGCCCCAACTCATCCTCACTTGTGACCCCGACTTCAACGACCTGGCCTTGGACGAATTCCGCCGGGACAGTGGCTAAAGGAGAAGATAGATGGCGGAATTGCAGCCCTTGCCCATGAATGTTCGAAGCATAGACCTGTTTGCCCTGCCCGAAGTCGCTCAACAGGAGCTTCTTACCTTCTATGAGTTTCTTCTGTTTAAGTACGAAAACAGCTTTGCCAATGGGAAAAACCGCGAAAAAAAGCAAAGACTGACTCGGCTTTTCCAGGAAATTCAGGGCGCGCTCCCGATAGATTACACCTTCGAGCGGGACGAACTCCATGAACGGTGAAGTCTTTGTTGATACGAATGTACTTGTCTATGCGGTAGCCGACGCACAACCAAAGCGTGCGATCGCCCAATCCCTGCTCTCGGAAAACGAGATTGTTGTGAGCACACAGGTTATCAGCGAATTTGTCGCTGTGTGTTTGCGCAAACGGATATTGTCCGGGGCCGACACAATCAAAGCCGCCAGGGAATTTCTCGATATACTGCGGGTGACCACCCTATCCAAAACAACAGTCGAGGCAGCTCTTGATCTGATGGAGACGCATCGATTTTCCTATTGGGATAGTCTGATTATCGCCGCTGCCATCGAAAGCGGTTGCTCGTTGCTCTATTCCGAGGACTTGCAGGATGGGCAGTTTATTTCCCAGAGGCTAACCATCCGCAATCCTTTTATCTCTCCTACCGCTGCTGCCCAGGTAACTTGATAATCACTGGTGTGGCGCAGAAATGTCATGACCACCGATGCCCCAAATCATCCTCACCTGTGACCCCGATTTCAACGATCTGGCCCTGGACGAATTTCGACGGGACAGTGTCTACGGCGCGCCTGTGGCCGAACTGGCCCCTGGCGTCTGGCTGGCCGAGTGCGACGACGGTTTCTGGGGGCTGGCCGAAAGCTGGCAGGCAAAACCGCCGATTTTTGTACGCCATCTCTGCCCGGTCGATGCGGTGTTGCCCCTGACAGGCACACCCGACGACATCCCCGGCCTGGCCGCGCTGGCCGCAGCCGAGTTTGCCGCGGCTCTGGACCCGGACCTTGCCTACTCTGTGCAGAGTCGCGTTCTCGACACGGAACTGCCCTTCAAGCCCTTTGACCTGAACATTGCCCTCTCCGGCAGTCTGACCGAAGCCACCGGCGCTGTGGTGGATGTGCGCGACCCGGCCCAGGTTCTCTCTGTCGTCGCCGCCCGACTGGATGAAGATGCCCGTTCACGCCTCACTTTTCACGCTTCATCGACAGCAGCCGACGTAATACGCAACACGCAATACGCATTTATGGGTCTCTCCCCCACCCATCTCAACCTCTCCGACTGGGCCGGGGGCGTGCGCCGCTTTGCCCGCGAGGATGGGCAGATCAGCCGGGCTGAGTTCAAGCTGTTGGAAGCATTGGAAGTCTTCCGCATCGACCTGCCCCCGCGTGGAGTGGCCCTGGATCTGGGCGCGGCCCCCGGCGGCTGGACCCGAGTGCTGCGTCAGCGGGAGCAATACGTGACCGCAGTAGACCCGGCAGAGTTGGATCCCCGCTTGGCCGACGACAAAGCCATACGCCACAAACGGATGACCGCCGAGGAATATCTGGCCGACGAGCCGGATGAGTTTGATTTAATTGTCAACGATATGCGGATGGATGCGAGGGATTCGGCCCGGCTGATGGTCGCCTATTCCAGACAGCTATACCGGCACGGTCTGGCTCTGATGACCTTCAAACTGCCAGGGACCGAGCGCAAACAGATCATCGACCACGCTTTTGGGATTCTGCGCCAGCGCTACGAGATTCTAGGTGCGCGCCAGCTATTTCATAACCGGAGTGAGATTACAGTGGCGATGATGGGGAAGAGGAGCTAACAGCGAATACGGAGGAGTAGGCACTCTTCTTGGTCTGCCTACCCCTCCCACGGATTTTCAAAACAGGCAAATCTTTACGCCCCTGACAGCACATACAAATACCAGTATTCTTCTCGCGGGTAGACATCTTTCACCCGTCTGTCCCATACAAAATCAGCGCTGGCTGTCATCTCGAGCAGACGGCGGTCAATCGCGGTCGTTTCGCTTTGGATGTCAGCAGGCAGTTTGTCACCCAAGGCTTTTGCCAATTCGGCGATACGTTGGCGGTTACGAATCTCAAAAGGATGCTGAGTCCGGCAGGCCTTGGGGTCTTCGTCGCAGTCGTCCAGATACCATTGCAGACTGTTGAGCCGGGCACGCGCCTCCCGTTCCATCAATGCGTTGTAGCGTACTACCATCGTTTTGGTGGTGGCGTCTATGCGGCGGCGAATCGCGACCAATTCTTCCCGCTGGGCTGGGGTCAGCAGCTTGCTCTGGCCCTCCAGCCTGTGCAGCCGGGTCAGCAGATCGCCGCAACTGCTCTGGATGCGCTCCTCGCCTTGGGCCGTGACCACAACC
>CAMDQF010000290.1 GCA_945905745.1 Litorilinea aerophila | reverse complement strand
ACGTTATGCCGTGGAAGCGTTAAAACTGCTTCCGGATTTGGTTGACCCGATTCTTATCAACCAAGTGATTGAGAATATGCCTTCTCTTGGTTCAATTCATTCTCAACAGTTTCAACCCTTCACTTGATCTCTGGCGAAGGTATTGATTCTCCCGTGAATTCATCTTCCAATTCTTAGAAAGGTAGAACAATGCCAAATTTACGTTTTGCTGCGCCGGTAGAACGGCGGGTAGCGATTGTGACCGGAGGCGCCCGGGGTATTGGCCGGGCTTCTGCCCTGCGCATGGCCGAAGCAGGCCGCGATATTGTGATTGCCGATTTACAGGACGAGCATGGCGCAAGCGCGGTGGCCGAGATTGAAGCGATGGGCCAAAAAGCGCTCTATCTGCGCACGGATGTGACCGACGAGGCAGCCGTGCATGCAATGGTGGCCCAGACCGTAGATACTTTTGGCCGACTGGACATTCTGGTCTGCTGCGCGGGGATTCTGGGCAGAGAAGCGACCTTTTTGGAACAGTCCGCGGCCCAGTTCGACAAAGTGCTGAAAATCAATCTCTACGGCATCTACTACGCGCACCAGGCCGCCATCCCCCATATGTTGAAGGGTGGCTGGGGGCGCTGCCTCTCCATCACCTCCGGCGCGCGTTTTGGCGCGACCAACCAGGTTCCCTACGGCGTCTCCAAAGGCGCGGTCCACTCCTTCATCGGTGCCCTGGGCAACGCCTACCCCAAGGAGAATGTCTTTATCAACGGGGTGGAGCCGGGGCGGGCGTTGACCGATATGGTGGTGCCCCGCTTCACACCGGAATTTCTTGCCAACCCCGGCAACCCCATCGGGCGCTACTCCGACGCGGAGGAGGTGGCGGAGGTCATCGAATTTCTCTGCTCCGAGCGCAATACCTATACGACGGGTTCTGTGTGGAGTGTGAAGGGGTCGACTGGGTGAGAGGGGAGAAGGGGTGACAGGATGACTGTTTTCCCGTGTGGGCTGCACTGGCAATTGCTGCAGTGCAGTCCACATCGTCGTATGTTTGCAGAAAAGTAGTTGCTTTGCGCTTTTGCCTGGGCTATACTGGGATCAGGCGAGTGCGGGTTGGAGGCGGGTATGAGAAGGAGAAACGCGAATGTCATCGACTGCAATTGTATGGGAGGTCCCGGAGCCTTTATATTCAGAATTGGTGGAGACACAGAAAGAGCTTGCCTTTCCTCAACTCAGCGACCTGATTTCGCAAGCAGTGCAACGTTATTTGGCCGAAACCCAACAGCAGATATGGGAACAGGAATTTTATGCCCTCCAAAAGCAAGTTCGGGCATCCGGCGGCTTTGGCCTGGGCGAAACCAAAGAGGAAGTGATTGCCAATTTGCGTGAACAGCGGCAGGCGCTTTTCGAGGCGGAGTATGCGCATCCGTATCGATAGCAATCAGTTTATCTTTGGAATCACTGGCACGGATTCTGCGGCGGAAAGACTGCTGCTGCTGCTGCCGCAGTTAGAAGTGCTGGTCCCCCGTATTGTACTCACAGAAGTCACCCGCAATTTGCGTTCTCGTGAGGTGACAGCGCTCTATACACTGTTGAACAAAGCACCGAAGTTTCGTATTATCGACGAACCCGTTCCAAAGTCATTGGTCTTCAAGTACATTGGCCTGGGTCTGCGTGAAAAAGGCGATGCCTTCATCGGGGCCTTTGCGGAATGGCAGCAGGTCGATTGCCTCATTTCAGAAAACCGGCACTTTCTCGCTAAATTAGAGACAACCACCTTTCGGGTGCTAACTCCCATGGCATTCTTCCGTAGGCTCTCCTTGTCCGACTAGCCCTACTTCTCCTTACCCTACACCGTCTGGCTGGCCGGGTCCATCGGCAGGGATACCGGCTGGCCGCCCTGTTTGGACGACTCCCGGATCGCCACAATAATTTCCTGATCCAGCCGGGCCTGCAACGGGCCGTAGGACGGCTCACCGCCGCTGCGCACGGCCTCCACCAGACTCATCAGACAGCCCGCCACGCCAATCACATCGTCCTGCCAGTCCGGGCCGTGGCCCTGCTTGACGGGGCGCAAGGGATTTTCCCAGGTGACAATCGGCAGCTCCGGGTCGCCCGTGTGGGCCACCATCGCGATGAGCGCGCCGCCGTCCACCCGCTCCCAGCGCCGTTCCAGCGTCACAAAGCGGGGCGCTTCCCCGCCCGGCGCCAGGGTACTCAGCCACTCCTGCACCTCCAGTCCTACGCCGACGGTAATGCCCATCCCCTTCTCGGCCAGGAAACGGCTGCTGCGCCACCAGCGCAGAGGAGAATCGTAGCCCACATTTGTCCAGTGGAAGATGCCCAGGCGGCCGTCGTCGTATTCGATGAGGCCGTGCTCTTGGCTTTCATTGCGCGGCGCGGTCTCGTTGCGCAGGCGCGACCAGTGAGACGCCAAGGGGTATTCCTTCACAGCGCCGGTAACTTGCACGGGGCGGGCGTCAAAGCCCAAGTAGCTGCGCATGACGCTGACGCCGTGGTAGCCGTGACCGGCAAAATCGTTGAATGCGCTGAAGACTGTGCCGAAAAGCCCGGAGGCCAGCAGCTTGAGTTTGATGGCTTCCAGCGGGCGGCGGTGGAATTGCTCGGCCACTTCGATTTTCAACCCCCGTTGGGTCGCCGCGTCGATAATCGCATCGGCCTCTGTCAGTTTGTGGGCGATAGGCGTCTCCAAGAGGACGTGCATCCCGGCCTCCACGGCCATCAGCCCTACTTCGCCGTTAGCCCCGTAGGTAACAGAGACGATGCCGATTTGGGGTGCGGTCTCGCGCACCAGCTTGTCCAGATCGGTGTAATACGGCGCGCCCAGGCTTTCCCCCAGACGTTTGGCGGAGGCTTCGCTGCGTCCCCAAACGGCCACCAGTTCGACTTCGTGGGGCAGGGCGTGCAGGATAGGGCCGTAGAGATAGTCCGAGCGGCGGGCAGTGCCGATGATGGCGACGCGGATGGGGGTGGTTTGGGTGGGCATGGGTTGGGGTCTCCGGGTGGTTGTAGCAAATCAATCGTAAAACAACACAAAAAAATCGCGGTTGAAATTGTCGATCACTTCGTCAATCTCCCCCATCAGCCGGATCGTCTCGCGCAGCGCGGTGACGATTTTGGCGACGCGCAGAGGGGTGGTTTGGGTGGGCATTGCCGGGGGTCTCCGGGTGGTTGTAGTGGGATAATCCGTTGACCAATTGTAGCCCGTAGCTATCAGGATTGAAAGTCCCCGTTTTGTCTCTGCTCCCCTTTGGCATCCACCCCACAGACACCCGCACCGCGGCCCGCTATACTGCCAAGCGATTGTTCCAAATTTCTCAAACACCGGAGACAGGCATGACCCTCAACGACGTGCAAAACGCAAAATACATCGCCCTGGAAACCTTCCGCAAGAACGGCCAGGGCGTCATCACCCCGGTCTGGATGGCGGCGGACGGGGGCAGGCTCTACGTGTGGACCGACGGAACCAGCGGCAAGGCGAAGCGGATTCGCAACAACGGACGGGTGCGGCTCTGCGCCAGCGACGCACGGGGCACGCCGCAGAGCGAGTGGGTGGAAGCGCAGGCCCGGGTGCTGGAGCAGCCGACGGATGTGCAGGCGACGGAAAAGCGCATGGCCGCCAAGTATGGGCTGCTATTCCGCCTCTTTGGGGTGATGGGCAAGTTGACCGGGCGGGTCAGCAATCGGGCAGCGCTGGAGATCAGCCCGGTCGCGGGTACGTGAGAGCATAATCGTGTACAAATCTGCAATCGAATTGCGGATTTTGTAGGGATCAACATGATGGTGAAACGCAAAAAATCGCTATTTCGAACGCTGCCTCTGGTATCGCGCACAAATGAGAATTTCTTCATTTCACGTTCATCCTGATCCCTACAGAATTGCGGATTTGTACAAAAATCCTGTCTGTATCTTCGTAAAAGCAGACGGATCTGGTATTGCTTGATACGTATCCCGGTCTGCGCTATAATGAAGGCGCGACGACACTATGGCGATGAGGGGGTTATATGTCCTATCAATTAACCATCGAATTATCTGAAGATATCGGGCGTGAATTGGAAAGTCGCTTTACTTCTCCACAGCAGTTGACCTCTCTGATGTCCGGTCTTGTGCGCATATATCTGCGCAAAGAGCAGTTGCAGGATATGCTGGGATTGATGGCAGAGATCGACGAGTCCGCTGAACCAAGACCGATGCCGCGCTTTGGCAGCGGACGGCATTTGGGGATTCACCTCTCTGCGGATTTTGATGAGCCTTTAGATGATTTTGCGGAGTATATGCAGTGACGTATTTGCTGGATGCGCATACCCTTCTCTGGTTCGTGGCGGGTGATGCTACCTTGCCTCTTTCTGTTCGTAATCTAATTGAAGATAGAAAAACCCGGCGTTTCGTCAGTATAGCGACACTGTGGGAGATCGCTATCAAGGTAAATCTAGGCAAGTTAACGATGGCAGTGGGCTTTAAGGAATTGGCTCCCCACTATCTGCTTGAGAATGATATGAGCATTCTGCCCATATCTGTGCCGCATCTACAGCGATTTGTTCAACTGCCTTATCATCATCGGGACCCTTTTGATCGGCTGCTGATCGCTCAAAGTATTGTTGAAGATATGCCTATTTTGAGCCGTGACGGTGTGTTTGACGCTTACGACTCTGAACGGATTTGGGGGTAAATCATTGACGCAACCGCTGGTACGTCTGGCCGGTTTGAGCAAATCCTACAGCGAAGCAGGCCAGGAGCGGGCTGTGCTGGAAGCCATTGATTGGACTTTTCCCGCTGGGCAGTTCACCGGTCTCTTCGGGCGCTCGGGCAGCGGCAAGAGTACACTGCTCAATCTCATCTCCGGCATCGACAAACCCAGCGGTGGGCAGGTCTTTATCCAGGAAAACGGGGATACTGTCGAGTTGACCGGCTTGAGCGAACACAACCGCACCCTCTTTCGTCGGCGCAATATCGGCATTGTTTTCCAGTTCTTCAATCTAATCCCGACGCTGACGGTGCTGGAAAATGTAGCCCTGCCTGTGGAACTGGCTGGCGAGGAGCGCAAAGGCCATCGCCGGGCGGAGGCGTTGTTGGAACGGGTGGGGCTGAGTGACCGAATGGACACCTACCCGGACAGGCTCAGCGGCGGGGAACAGCAGCGGGTCGCCATCGCCCGCGCCCTGGTACACGATCCGATTTTGCTCCTGGCCGACGAACCCACGGGCAATTTGGACGAGGGGACGGGGGATGCGGTACTGAATCTGCTGTTGGAATTGACACGCGGCGCGGGCAAGACGCTGATTATGGCGACCCACGACCCCCAGATTGCCCAATACGCGGATCAGGTACTCTATCTGGAACACGGGAAGTTGATATCCCACACGGGAGGGGATTGAGAGATTGGGAGATTGACTTACGCCCGATCCAATCTCTCAATCTCTCAATCTCTTCCTCATCATTTCCGCTTCGGGTAGCCGCCAAAGCAGCAGTACAGCCGCGTAGACCGCCAACCCGCTGCCCCCGGCCAGGGCAAGCAGAACAAAGTCGGCCAGCCAGCCGGACAGGGCCAGCCCGCTTCCCATCCACCAGTAGGTCACTGCCCACACACTGCCCGCCATCGCGCCCGCGGCCACAGCCATTTTGAGCAGGTCCCGCCCCATCCCCGCTTCCAGCCGCCCCACCACCCAAAAGAGCAGCCCAATCATCACCAGGCTGTGGCCGGCCTGTTTGGCTGTGTCTGCCCAGACCAGCCCCAGATAGCCCAGCCCCGGCAGCAATGCAAAGGCCACCACCGCATAGACCCCCACACTCAGCACCCCCACCAACGAAGGCAGCAGTGTATTGTTGCGGGCGTAAAAAGCGTAGTTGAGCGGAAAATCCACCGCGGCAAAGAGCGCGCCCAGCAGATAGACCCGCAGCGCGGCGGCTACCTCCAACGTATCCGCCGGGGTGAAGGCCCCCCGCTGAAAGAGCAGGCGGATGGTCGGTTCGCCCAGCAGCCACAGGCCAACCAGAGCGGGCGCAATCAGCAGCACAACCATCCGCAGCCCCCGGCTGAGGGTGCGTCGGTAGGCAGCTTCGTTCTGGGCGGCGAAGTGCTGGCTGAGCCGGGGCAGGGCGGCCAGGGAGATGGCGACGCTGATCAGCCCCAGAGGAAGCTGCTGCAACGTCGTGGCGCTGCGCATCCAGGCGATGGATTGCTCGCCAGTTCCGCTGGCCAGCCGTCTGTCCAGCCCCACCTGAAATTGAGCCACCACCAGCCCGGCGGCGATGGGTAGATAGAGGCGCAGAATCCGACCCAACGCGGGGTGGCTCCACTGGATTGTGAAGCCCAGCCCGGCCCGGCGCACATCCCAGGCCATCAGGGCGAATTGGACAGCACTGCCCGCCAGCACGCCGATCACCAGGCTGATGATGCCCAGCCGTTCGGCCAGCAAGGGCGCGGCCAGCACAATCGCCAAGTTGTAGACGGCGGTGGCGATGGCCGGGAAGGTGAAGCGGTGCAGGCTGTAGAGGATGGCGGTGAGCAGCCCGGCCATACTGAAAAACCAGACCGCAGGGGAGATCAGCCGGATCATCTGGACGGTCAGGGGCAGGAGGGTGGGGTCCAGATCGTCGAAGCCCCCGGCCAGCAGCCAGGCCACTTGCGGCGCGCTGATTTGGAGGAGGAGGACGACAGCCGCCAACGTCACCGCCAGCAGGCTGACGAGCGCGCCCACCAGCCGCACCAGTTCAGCGCGCCGTTCTGGGCGGGCGTAATCGCTGAGCACCGGCACCAGCGCCGCGCTCAGCATCCCGCCGATGAGGAAGTCGTAGAGCATTGTGGGCACAAAGCTGGCGACGGTGAAGGCGCTGACCAGCCCGCTGGGGCCAAAGATGGCGTTGATGACCATCTCCCGCAGCAGTCCCAGCACCCGGCTGGCGATGTTGCCAATAGAGAGGAGGGTGGCACTGCGGGCCAGGCCGGGAGCGGGTGTGGGGCTGTCGGGTTGGGTGGGGGCGTCGTTGGGCATGGGGGAATTGTAGCACGCTGAGTGGGGTTGGGGTAATCAACTGCTCCCAAATTAGTGTCATCGCCATTTGGAAATCTGGTGTATAATAGACCCAAGTGAAAGTGAACGAAAGCCATACGTTGAGGTCTTGGAGGTACAAAATGAATTCGGGTTCTTTGGAATCTTATGTGGTTGACAAAAACGCCACCAGTTAAGACCGGTGTCCTATTTGGTGAGGAGTGATTTATGTTTGCAGCGAAGATGAAACCTCGCTGGATCAGTTCGGAAGAGTATCTTGCCCAAGAAGAGACCTCGACTGACCGGCATGAATATCTGAACGGCCAGATTTATATGATGGCGGGTGGCACCCATAATCATGAAAGAATCGTTGGGAATGTTTTTGCTGCGTTGCATCAATACGCTCGTCGCAAAAAATGTACGGCTTATGGAAGTAATATGAAAATCCTGGTAAAAGCCAACGGCCTGTATACCTATCCTGACGCGATGCTAGTCTGTGGCAAAATCGGCTTTGCAGCGGAACGAAAAGATATTATCATCAACCCATTGTTGATCGTTGAAGTCTTATCGGATTCCACCCAATCCTACGACCGCGGTGACAAGTTTGCGCTTTACCGCGGCATCCCAATCTTTACCCATTACTTACTGATTCACCAGGATCGGCCACTGGTTGAGTATCACCGGAAAACGGGGGCGGGTTGGCTATTGACCGAGGTCGAAGGCAAGGATGCTGCACTGATCGTGGATCCACTCGAATTACAACTCCCGTTCGATGAATTGTATGAAGGCGTCGATTGGCTGCCTGCTGAAGAGGAGTAACAGCCGCTACCCATGAATCCCTACCAGATCCAATTCCTGGGCGCGGTGGCAACTAACTTGCCGCTGGTCGGCGTTGGGCACGGGGGGGAAGTGTAGCACAGGGGGCAATGAGAATGGCAAGCGACAGAGTTTGGAGAAACAGGTAGAATACAGTCACTCGTACCGACAGACTGCCAAAACGGACAAATAGCCTATGCCCATCACCGAACTCAACCCCCTGCGCGCCTATCTGCTCGCCAAATCCGGAACGACCGAGGAACTCCCCTTCGGCCCGGACGCGCTCGTCTTCAAAGTGCTGGGCAAGATGTTCGCCATCGTCTC
>CAMDQF010000289.1 GCA_945905745.1 Litorilinea aerophila | reverse complement strand
GCCTATTATACGCGAGAAGCAGACTGGCGTCTACTGAAGTCTGGGGGAAATCTGTGTCAACAGCGCAAAAAGAGACCCCGCCGGTCACGGATCGGCGGGGTGCAGACGGTCGCTATCGATGCAAATCTAGCGGAAGTCCCTTTGGTTGGCGGGATAGGGCTGCTCTGAATTCAGGCGTACGCCAGTGGTGTACAAATCGATTGGTGTAGTCAAAACAAATCCATCCCAGATATTGTTGTATCCCTCGCTTTGTCCGCCGCTGCTGTTCTGATTTGCGCTTTCGTGATTCTCTAACACCCCTCCATAGCTGGTGTCTTCGTTGTAGGAATCTACCTGAACATAGAGCTTCTGCCCCGGCACCAATGAGGAGGGCAGAACGCTATAGGACGGATAGAAATAGGGGTCCTGGCTGCTCAAGCGCAGGGTCATTGTTTGACCGGGATTAAGGGGCAGGGCATCGACAGTGACACCCCAGACAGCGCCGTGCTGGCCCAGAACACCCCAGGATTGGTTGACAGTTGTGGGCGGCGGCGCAGGATCGATGTAAAGGTCTACCCAGAACTCATCCTTCACAGGCCAGTTTCCAAGATTGCGCAGCACTATCTGCACTTCTCCCTGCTCAACTGTCAGACTTTCCACTACCAGATCAATCCCGGTGTAGTTTGCAATCAGAGGCAGAAAGAGATTTCCACTGCTTGCAGGTGTCGGTGTGGCAGTAGCGGTCGGCGTGTGGGTCGGTGTGACCGTCGGTGTGACCGTCGGCGTGTGGGTCGGTGTAACCGTCGGTGTAACCGTCGGTGTGTGGGTCGGTGTAACCGTCGGTGTCGGTGTGGCAGCCACCACCCGCAGAGCGACCTGCCAGAGGGAGTAAAGTGGCCCCCAGGTGACTGGTCTATCCGCGGGCACGGGCACCGCGTCCACGCTCATTACTTCCCCAACGGCCGGCAGGTCGTTGATGCGGAAGGTCAGCATATCGCCTGTTTCGGCCCCCTCGTCCACCGGGGTGGCGGGATCGTCGCCGTAGGGGGGCGAACCGGCCAGATAGACCGACGGAAAATCGGCCGACACGCCGGGATAGGCCGACATAGCGGTCTCCGACCCGTTGGTGGAGTCGGGCGCGTCGCCCAGATCAGGCGTGCCAGGCGGTGTGGGCGTGGCGTTGGGATCGGTCGTTGGGGTTGGCGTCGGGGTCGGCGTCGAGGTAGGCTGGTCGCATGGCTTGCCTGTACTCAGGACAACCGGTTGCCAGGTAGCGGGCTGATCGAAGAACTGATTGGAGGGCATCCCGTAATCCTCGCCCTGCGTGCTGATCCAGTGATGGTAGACCGCCAAGCCGAAATGGGCATCGCAGAGACCGCCGTTCAGTTCCAGCGCGACGATTTCCAGGGGGATGGCGAATTCGGCTTCATCGTTCGTCTGGTTGCTCTGGGCCAGCGCATCCCAGCCGCTCACACTATTGGGCTGGTAGCCATTGGGGTTGCCGTTGCCCTGCAAACTGCTCAGATCGTCCGACACTACCTCCACACGCAGGGAGTAGTCGTCCGCTTCAGCTACGCTCTCGGCCGCGTTGTCCCTGTCCAGATAGACGCTGACGAAGCGATTTTGCAGAGTGCCGGCTGTACCAGTCATACAGACGTAGAGCATTTGGCCGTTGTATTGCACCCTCACTTGGCCCTGAAACTCCCAGGCGTCCAGAAAGCTAAGGACGAGTGCGTCTTCGTACTCACCGCTGGCGTCACACGCGCCATCAACGATAGGCGTAGTCTGGGAGGAGGGTATCAATAGCGGTGGGGGATCCTCGGCTACGGGACGAGCTACGCTATTTTTGAGCAGAGGGCGACGCATAGATGCGGCCCACCTGCACCAATCCAGCCAATACGAGGCTGCACAACAGAAGCATTCCAAACAATCTGGGCATTCGGATTTTGCGCACGGTTCCAGGCATAGTTCCTCCGGTCATCTGATTCAATTGAAAAGGGGGTTTGACCTCGCAATTGGGTCTGCATCAATATACACCAGCGAATTTCGCGCGTCAATGCGCGCAAACTGCTAATTTGCCAACGGAGAAGGTATACTCAGTAGACCGCAGACAACGGACGGCAGACCGTTGTGATAACGTCCCCGACGCTTCGCAATGTTTATTTCTTTGGAATAGCCTGGAAAGAGAGATAGCTATGGAAACAACCATCAAACTGGATCAATTTTTGAAGCGAGCGGGCGCGGTAATGTCTGGCGGCGAGGCCAAACATCTGATCCAGGAGGGATCTGTTTCGGTCAACGGCGAGGTGGAGACCCGCCGGGGTCGCCAACTCCACGAGGGGGATCGGGTGATAATCGAGGGGGAGGCCTTTGTGGTGGAAGGGTTGACAAAGTAAGCAGTATAATAGCAAGGCATCACCACTGTTTCTGCGCCCAGAGCTGACTGTCATGTCCTTACCACTGCTGCAAACCAAACTCCATATCCCGGCTTTGCGTCCAACGCTGGTGGTGCGCCCGCGCTTGCTCGCCAAATTGAATGCCGGACTCACGGGCAAGTTGACCTTATTGGCGGCACCGGCTGGCTTTGGCAAGAGTACGCTGGTCTGTGATTGGCTGCGCCAGACGACGGTTCCGGCGGTTTGGCTCTCGCTGGATATTGCTGACAACGATCTGAATCGCTTTTTGTGCTATGTGATTGGTGCCCTGCAAAGTGCCCAGCCTAACCTGGGCCAAGAGGCGGTAACGCTTCTGCAGTTGCTGCAACCGGTGCCGGTGGATGAGGTGCTTACCGCTTTGCTCAACGACCTGGCGGCAATGGCGCAAAAATTGATCCTGGTCTTGGACGACTATCATGTCATCGAAACACCAGCCATTCACCAGGCATTGACCTTCTTGTTGGAACGGTTGCCCCATCAACTGCATCTGGTGATCACCAGCCGCGCTAATCCGCCCCTGCCGCTGGCGCGCCTGCGCGGGCGGGGCGAATTGAGCGAACTGCGGGCGGCTGATCTACGTTTTACCGCGGCAGAGGCAGGTGCTTTTTTGCAGGGATTTTCTCATTATGTGTTGTCCCCTGACGATCTTGCCCTGTTGGCCGAACGCACGGAAGGTTGGATAGTCGGTCTGCAATTGGCTGCGCTAAGCCTCGATCAACGCGCTGATGTCGCTGGTTTTGTGCAAAACTTCTCTGGCAGCAACGTTTTTATCCTTGATTATTTGGTGGAAGAAGTGTTGGCGCAACACTCACCAGCTAACCAAACGTTTCTGCTTTATACGTCGATTTTAGAGCGGATGTGCGGTCCGCTTTGTGATGCCCTGCTGGGCGAGCGCAGCGCTCCGCCTGCCCGCTTGCTGTTACAAGAACTCGACCAGGCAAACCTGTTTATCATTGCACTGGATGAGGAACGTTATTGGTACCGTTATCATCACCTTTTTGCTGGGATGTTGCAGCAACGCTTGCGCCAAGCCGCGCCAGAGCGCATTGCCGAACTGCATGGGCGGGCCAGCCTTTGGTTTGAAGCGCAGGGGTTGCTCGACGAAGCCGTTGCCCACGCCCGGTACGCCGGCGATCTGCCGCGCGTCACCCGGTTGATGGAGCAGGAAATCCGCTCGTTGATCATGCGTGGCTTTTTTGATACAGCCAATCGCTGGCTGGTGACGCTGCCCGAAACCCTGATTCAGCAACGACCCCGCCTCTTGATCGCCCAAGCCTGGCTGCGGCTCTTTGAAATCCCCATTGGCAATATCGAAGCCGCTTTGCGTCAGGCCGAAAGTATCCTAGCGCAGACAACGGCTCAAGCAGTGGAGCAACCGGATCCAGCAACGTCTGCCTTGTTGGCGGAAATTGCCGCCTTGCGTGCGACCGAGGCTGGGATCAGCGGCAAACCAGCCGCCCTGCAACTGGCGCAAGCCGCTTTGCAGTTGGCTGGCCCCGATAATCTTTTTGTGCAAAGCATCATCAGTTATGCATTGGCTGCCTTTGATTGGGGCAGCGGACAATGGACGACGATTCAACAGATCTTTGAGCGGGCGATCACAACGGCGCAGGCCACCGGCAACGTGATCATTGCTGCCAGTGGACGCTACAATTTCGCCATGTTTCATTGGCAACATGGCGATCTAGCGGGTGCCGATGCGCTGTTGACAGAGTCTGCAACCTTTACCCAAAGCCAACCCAATCGCTGGCCCTGGCCGATTGTGGATTCTGTCTGGGTGGGCCGGGGTCGCCTCTGTTATGAACGGAATGATCTAGAGCAGGCGCTGCACTTGCTGCAAGAGGGGATCGCGCTGGCCCAGCGGCGCAACAATCTCTACGTGATCATCGATGGCTACCTGACGCTGACGTGGCTTCATCAAGCTCAGGGTGCCAGCACCTTGGCCCAAACTGCGCTCGAACAAGCCACGTCGCTGGTGAGCAAGGCGACGCGCCCAGGCACCGCGCAACTGGTCGCCGCCCACCAAGCCCGCCTCTGGCTGGTTCAGGGAAAAGGGGAGTGGGCGACCCAATGGGCGCAGGCGCAAGCGACAACACCCAGTGCGGCCTCAGTTGCCGTTGTCGCTTTGCGCGCTTTAACGCTGGCCGCCATCTACATCGCACAGGGTGCCGAGACTGCGCCACAAGCGTTGGCCTTGCTCGACGATCTGGCAGACGGAGCCAGCGAGTGGGCCGGTCGCCGCCTGCAAATCTACGCCCTCCAAGCATTGGCTTTCAACCAGTTGGGGCGACAAACTGAAGCGCGGCAAGCCCTCCAACAGGCGGTGGTTATCGGCGAAAGTGCTGGTTACCTGCGGCTTTTAGTGGATGAAGGCATCGCCCTCCTGCCCTTGCTCGCTCAACTCCCGTCCACGCCCTATCGGGATAAAGTATTGGCCGCATTGGGGGGAGATCGCCCAGCACCCACGCCCGATCCTCCGGTGTCCAGCCCCCTCACAGCAAACCAACGCCTAATCGAACCACTCAGCGAACGCGAATTAGAAGTGCTTCGTTTGGTGGTCGCCGCTGCCAGCAACCAGGGAATTGCCGATCAGCTTGTCATTACCGTCGGTACGGTGAAAAATCACATGACCAGCATTCTGGGCAAATTGGGCGTGCGCAACCGTTGGGAAGCCATCCGCAAGGCGGAGGCGTTAGGATTGTTAGCGTAAACCGTTACACACAAACCTTACCAGGTCATTCCATAAAAAAGGTCATACTACTTGGGTAGTATGACCTTTTTTATGGCTCAATATGACCTCACGATATGACCCTGGGTAGATCACTTTTGCGCCAACCTAAATTATAGTGATGGCAGGCATTACCGTGAAACACAAGCCTATGAAACAGAAGAGTGCAATCGAAAAAGCCATTCAACAAGGAGAAAAGATGAACTGGATTGTCGTTAAGATAAAGTGGATACTGCTTGCCTCTGGCTTGCTGACCTGTACCATGTTTTACGCCGCCATTGCCCCCCAAGCGGCACTGCTTTCCAACTTTGGCGAGTCGCTGGAGGGGCCGCTGATGGAGATCGTCGTGCGTAACTGGGGTGCGCTGATTACGCTCATGGGTGTGCTGCTGATCTACGCTGCCTTCAACCCGCCGAGCCGCCCATTGATTGTGACCGTGGCTGGTATCAGCAAGCTGGTCTTTATTGGTCTCGTGCTTACGTATGGTCGGCACTATCTGGGTCACCAAGCTGGTCTCGCCATTGTGATTGATGGGGTCGCTGTCTTACTGTTTATCGGCTATCTGATCGGCGTGCGTCGCAGTCAAACCGCTACTTGATGATTGTCAAACATTTTTCAAACTACATACCGCAGGAGAAATCAGATGAACACCAATCAATTTCGCAAAGTGACCGGACTGCTTTTTGTGGTTGGTTCTATCTTGGTCAACATCCCCTATGCGCTGTTGATCGCAAACTTCGACTATCCCGACATTCTGCGCGAACCGGCGGCGGCGGTGCTCACCCAATTTCAGGCGGGCGGTGCCACACTGATTTACACCTGGCTGGCCTTTGCCTGGGTTGGGTTGCCGCTGATGTTTGGCACGGTGATGCTCAAGCGGGTACTCGAAGCGGAAGGACATCCGTTGTTAGAAACGGCGACGACGCTGGGCCTCGTCGGCCTGGTCTTGGCAGTAATCGGGCTAACCCGTTGGGTCTTTGTTGTGCCTGTGCTGGCTCGCCTTTATACCGACCCTGGCAGCAGCGAAGCCCTGCGTTCGGCGGCACTTGTCACCTTTCAGGTTGTTCACCAGTATGGCGGCGTGGTGATCGGTGAACACATCAGCCAATTCATGACCGTGCTATGGATGGCGCTGATCAGCGGGATAATGTTGCGCTCGGCACTCTTTCAGGCTTGGCAGGGCTGGTTGGGGTTGGTGGCGGCGTTGGTCTATTTTCTGGGGCAAAGTGAACTGTTAGCCACGGTCATCCCTGGCTTCCCGGAAGTACCCGCCGCCGGGTTGATTGGCAGCCTGCTCTGGCTTTTGTGGATGATTGTGCTGGGTGTCGCACTGCTCCGCTCCCGCCCGGCAGAAGCAAATCAACCGAGCCGCCCGATGACGGCGGTAGGCATGCAGACGAATTAAAATCACAACTACAGGTGCCAATCACTTTGTGAAGTGACTGACACCTTGTCAAAAATGGCGATTGCGAGGACAAATCATGACAAATCAACCAGAAACAAACCAGGAATTGCATGTGATTTTTGGCACTGGCCCCGTTGGGCTGGCGGTGATGGATGAATTGCTGAGCCGTGGCAAACAGGTGCGCTTGGTCAACCGCAGTGGGCGGGCCACGGTGCCGACGGGAGTGCAGGTGGTCGCTGGCGACGCAACCGATGTGGTCTTTACACGCCAGGTCTGCACTGGTGCCTCGGTGGTCTATCAATGCTCCAATCCACCCTACACCGAGTGGGCAGAGCGTTTTCCGCCGCTGCAAGCCGGTGTCTTGGCCGGTGCGGCGGCTGCCGCTGCCAAGTTGGTTTCCATGGAAAATGTCTATATGTATGGTGCAACCGGCGGCAAAGCACTGGTCGAATCCTTGCGCTACGCCGCGCAGACGCGCAAGGGCAAGGTGCGCGCAGCCATGGCTGAAGCGTTGCTAACCGCCCATCAACAGGGCAACGTGCGCGTCGCCATCGGTCGGGCAGCGGACTTCTTTGGGCCACGGGTGCGGGTCTCGGCCATGGGTGAACGGGTTTTTCCGGTGGCGCTGGCGGGCAAAACCGTCCAAGTGCTGGGTAACCCGGACCTGCCACACACCTACACCTACATGCCCGACATTGGCAAGGCACTGGTCATCTTGGGTGAAGCAGAGCAGGCGCTCGGTCAGGTATGGCACATCCCCAGTGCCGCCACCGTGTCGACTCGCCAATTTCTCCAAATGGTGGGCGAGACCATCGGTAAACCGCTGCGTATCCAAACGACACCCAAAGTTTTGCTGCAAATGATCGGGCTTTTCAACGCCGGTCTACGCGAGGTGTTGGAGATGATCTACCAATTTGAGGAGCCATTCATTGTCGATGGTAGCAAATTCAGCCAGACCTTTGGCCCACAAACTACCCCACTGCCAGTGGCAATCCAGGCAACAGTGGCATGGTGGCGACAAAATGGTCAATAGCATGAACCATTCACCGCAACCAGACTCAGGCTGGCACTACCAGATCAAAGTCGAAGGTCATCTGAACCCCACCTGGTCGGCATGGTTTGAAGAAATGACCTTGACCCATGACATTGATGGCAGCACGACCCTAGCTGGCACTGTTATCGATCAGGCAGGATTACACGGGGTGCTTATCAAAATTCGTGATCTGAGCTTAACATTGATCTCTGTACAACGTATCGGCGAAGTTATATAATTGTTTTGTTCGTAGCAATTTTGTCCGTTTGGTCGAGAATATGGTAATGAAGTCAAACTGGCAACCCAGATTTTTGAGGCAAGGTTGGCCTGATAAATTCATCTGAAAGGGCGAGATGGAGTGCCTGAGTCGGGTGAGTGGATACGGGCAGCGTTGACCGGTAAGGTGATGGACCCATGTACTGCGAACGGGGCTGTGATGTTGTTGTACCCCGCAGTATACTCCCCACGGATCGCATAACTAGCGATTTCATGATTTTCCAGCACAGCCCCATACTCCGTGACTTTATTGTAGGAATCGACCTGCAATACCTTCGCCAGAGATCAAGTGAAGGGTTGAAACTGTTGAGAATGAATTGAACCAAGAGAAGGCATATTCTCAATCACTTGGTTGATAAGAATCGGGTCAACCAAATCCGGAAGCAGTTTTAACGCTTCCACGGCATAACGTCGG
>CAMDQF010000288.1 GCA_945905745.1 Litorilinea aerophila | reverse complement strand
CCTGATCCAAACATTGACTCAATACCTGAAGTAGCGCAATAATGTCCATGAGGAGCCTTTGAGTAGAGATAGAGTAACCAACTTGTCCGTTGCTAATCTATCTTACTTCTTGGCTCCGTTTTTTCATCAACTTGGCGAAGGTATTGTTGTAGAGTTCAAGTTTATTCTCCGTAGACCGTAATTGCTCGGTCTGAAGGTACTTCAACCACGAAGTGTTAAGAAATTCCTCGATCTCCGCCGAAGTCATTCGGTCTAAGTTTGGATAAGTTTGTAAGGGTTGAAGGATAGAAACAGTGTTTTCGTAAGCTCCTTGCAGCTTAATCCAAGCGGTAGGGAGTACATCAAACTCTTTTTCATGAATTTTGGAAACTCTACTGAATAATGAGTTGATTTGGTATCTGTGATCCTCCAATTGTCTGTCTAGCGCATTCTCATGGGTAGCAAGGTTTTTCTGAAACCAAGTTTCTAGCCATTGTTTTCCCAGCCATTGAAAAAGGAGTAATGAGATCGTGGCTGCTCCACCTCCAACTACTACAATTTGGCCGACAAACTTTACAATTTCATCGAATATACCAGATGTCACGTTTTCACTCCTTCGGGCAAAATTACTAATTAGCGCATCTGCCCGCGCAACTCGTCCAGCAGCGCGGCCACTGCGTACTCCGGGTGCAGGTAGAGCAGATCGTATAACTCGACGGCCAGGCGCACCACCGCGCGGATGTTGAGCCGCTCGTTGCGCATGCCCTGGGCCAGGTGTTCGGCCGCGCCCCGGCGCACCTGCCGCTGGCGTTCCCCCACTTCGTAGGCGTAGGCGCGGGCGTGATAGCCCATCACCTGCTCCAGGAATTGACCGATCTCCTGGGGCGTGTGGTGTGGGTCCAGAGCCAGCACTTTGTCGTCGTCCAGCCATTCTTCCAGAGGCAGCCGGTTGTCGCTGCGGGTAATTGTGAAAAGGAAAAAGAGGGATTGACGGTCGCCGTAGGCCGACGGATATTCCCGGCGGTGGTGCTGGGGCAGGTCGCCATTGGAGATACGGGAGCGCTCGTCGCCCAGCGCGGCGTGGATCAGCGCGCTGAAAAAGAGGCTGGCTTTGGGCTGCTGGTAGGGCTTGAGCAGGGAATAACTCTCGGCTTCGTCGATCAGTAGACAGAGTCCACTGAAACCAGCCAGGCGCGCCAGCACACTCACGCCGCTGAGCAGATAGGCGATCTGACGGGCGTTGTTGCCCTGGCGGTAGATGGAAGGAAACTTGACTCGTTTAGGCATAGCCCGGTTCATTGACTTCACCCGCGGCCCGCCCATCAGCCAATTCTCCCAGGCCGTCTGCTGGCGGGTGCTGGAAATGTTGCTCAGCGCGTCCAGGGCGAAGGTTAAGGGGTCGTTCTCGGTGGGGGCCAATGCGCGCAGTTCGTCGCGCAGCCGGGGCACGCCCGCCACAGCGCCCAACAGCGGACCCAGCCCGCGCTCGTCGCTCTCCGGGTAGCGCAGACTGCGCAACAGCGCGCCGTAAATGTCAAAAGCGCGGTGAGGCGGCAATTCCTGTAAGTCCAGGCTGACGGCGGCGACGAGAAACTTGCGTTGCAGGGCTTCCTGGGCGGTCAACTCCACAATGTGGCTCTTGCCGTAGCCATATTCGCCGATGATGGCGCGCGCATCGCCGCCGCTCTGGTGGGCCTGGACAAGCGCGTTGCTCAAGCTGGCCCGTTCGTTTTCCAGTCCAATTGTCAACTCGCGGGCGTGTTGGGCCGGGGCCACGCCCACGCGCAGCGCCTCAATAAGGGTACGCGCGTCCAGTTGGCTGGGCGTCATCGGCGTGGGGGCAAAAGCGGTCGTTGGGGTGGGAGGGGGGTTGGTGGGCATCTGGCCGATAAACTCCTGACGGGGACGGCGAAAACGTAAGCCACTGTCGAAGCGCACCATCCACTCCTCGCCGTTGCGGAAGAGGGCGACGATCTGGCCGGGGCCGTAGGTTGGGTGTTCGACGCGGGTGGCGATCATCGAGCTTATCTCACTCACTTCGTTTCATTTTCAGATACTTCGCTGAATGCGCGTTCCAGCAGATCAGAGATTTCCAATTCCGCGGCCCAGTGGCGCAGATAGGCTTCGTCCAGCCGCGTGCCTTGCGTCTTCATCACGCCCAACACATCCCGCCACTGACGCTCCGAGACTTCGCCGCCCATGCGAAACCACTCCAGCTTTGCCAGAATAATATCTTCGGCGCTTGTCACCCAGGCCATGCGCTCCGGTTCATCCAGAATGACCTCCCGGCTGCGCCGTTGCAATTGCATCCGGTCAAAGGTTCGCTCTTTGGGCAAGAAGACATCCACTTTGAACATCGACGTCCGGTGAATGAGATTGAAACTACTGCGGCGCTGCATCGCGTCGACAATTGCAAGCGGATCGACGTGGAATTCATCCCGCAATGCCCGAACGAAGGGACTGATGTGCTCTGGCTGCAAATCGGCCACGAGATCGGCGTCAATCGTCGTACGCGGAATCCCGTGCAAGACAGTGGCAAGGGATCCGCCAATCGCATAGGGAACACCCAATGCGTCCAACGTGTCGGCTACCAGCAGAGCACCCCGCAGAAATTCCGGATCATTCACTTTTCTGCCCGCCTTTGTCTACAGCCACAGAACACATCTTCTCGGCGATTTCAGAACCGTAGAGCAACTCTGCCAACCGATAGCGCAACTCTTCTGGTGTCGCGTTGGGATGCCGCTTGCGCATACCGGACATTGCCAGGGTTCGCATACTGCGATTGAGATCGGACATCATTTTCAGCTTCTTCCACGTCGGCGCGGAACGATAGAAGGCGAACTGAATCGCTTCCACCTCCGGCGTCGTGTCCATATGCATTTCGCGCCAAGTGGGTAGTCGTTTCATCTTATCCCCTGTAACGCAAGCTGTTAGCTTGCGCCGGCGCAAGCTAACAGCTTGCGTTACGTTAATAGGGCGGTGTCTCGCCCCCGGCCAACTCGTCCACCTGGCCGCGCACGATGGCGATGGCCTCGTCTTCGGTGAGCAGGTGCTGGCTGCCCGCATGCTGGCGGGCCAATTCGGTGATGAATGCCTTCACAAAAAGCCGCCGGTGGCTCACATCGAGAAAGACATCGCGGGCCACGTTGGCCAGAATCGCAGCGTTGGCCTGCTGAATGGGCTGGTCAAGAGTGGTGTCAAAAGCCATCTCGTAGATGGGGATCAGCTTCTCGCCAATCGCCAGGAGCAGATCGTTCTCGTCCAAATCCAGATGATCCAGCGCGATCTGCGGGCTGAAGTGGTTGGCCCGGCTGAAGCGGCCCGGCGCACGCACCCGCTGTTGCAGGGCCGGGTAGCGGGGCACAATGTCGTTGATAAACTGGGGCGGCACCGCATAGACAAACATCGCACCGGGCAGGTCATCCCGTGTGCGGTCAATCACCTCGCGCAGATTGTCCGTGGCCAGCTTTTCCGCCTTGCCGCCGATGCTGGACATACGGTCCACTTCGTCAAAGAGCAGAATCAGCCCACTGTAGGAGAGCGCCCGGATCGTCTGTACCAACGAACGCAGCATCCGAAAGGCGTTGGTGCGGCTGATTTTACCCGTCACCCCCACCTCGCGCAGAATTTTGGTGTCGTCCGGCGTCGTATTGGAGCCGAGCAGCCAGCGGGTCAGCGCCTCCAGCCGTTCGTCAAAGTCCCGGATCAGCGCATCAAAATAGGCCAGCACCGCGGCCCGGAAGGTCAGGCTGTCGATGGCCGTGGCTTCCAGCGTATCCACCAGCCCCCGGTAGTTGGGATGGGTCAGGGCATCCAGCGTGGGCGGGCCGCCCAGCACCCGTTCCAGCGTTCCTTCCAGAAAACGGGGCAGACCCGTCTCGTCGGAGATTTCCTCGCTCTCCTCGTGCCAGATCAGATTGCGCGCCACCGCGGCGTAGACCAGCCGCTGGTCGTTGTAGGGCGTCTCCACCGGGCTGAGATCGACTTTGGCGACGGCAAAGCCCCGGCTCCAGGCCCGGTCGCGCAGACAGTAGAGAAAGTGGGACTTGCCGCTGCCGTAGTCGCCCACCACCATTTTGTACGCGCCGCCCCCGTCCTGCAGATAGGAGGAGAGATAATACTCGTCCAGGGCGTCGAGCAATGAAAGATTGCCGGCGTTGAAATGCTGCACACCCCGGGCCGGGGGCGTGCCTGTGCTGCCCAGAACCTCCACAATGTGGCGGGCGAGGGGGCGGGAGAGGGTTGTCATAGAAAGCTCCTATTGGAGACTGGGGGATTAGGGACTGGAGACTGGGGACTGGGAATTCCCAGTCCCCAGTCTCCGATCCCCAGTCCCCAGTCCCTTCTTTACTCAAACGTAATATCGCCGTAAAAATCCCCGCCCAGCGCAGAGGAGGGCACCCAGACGCTGCGGGCCGCGCTGTCGGCCTGGCTTTTGGTGGCAACGCCCAGGCGCAGGCGATAGGATTTGCCGTCTACCGCGACGGTTGCACCGGCTTCGTTGGCCAACACCAGATCGCGCACAAAGAAGGGGCGTTCGTAATCCTTGAATGTGCTGCGCGAGGGTGCATTCCAAAAGCGGGCGACCTGACGATTGAGCACCAGTTTGGCGTAGGTCTCCACCAGATTGATGCGGTTCTGGGCGGGACGGCGGCCCGATTTTTCGGTCTTTTCCGTCATCAGATCGTTCCAGGCTTTGTAAAGATCCGCCAGAAAAACGGGTGTCTCGTCCTTGCGTTCGAGAATCGTCTTGCGCTGCTGGTCATAGGCTTTGATGATACCATTCAACGAAAGGGGCAGGGGTGAGGTCAGCGCCTCTTTGCCATAAAACCACTGGGCTTTGCGCGCCGCAATGTCGATTTGCAGCACCAACTGCTCTACGACCAGTGTAGGCGGGCGACCGTCCACCGTCTGTCCCCGCGCCTCGAAGCTCTCTTTCAGGTCGCGCGCAAACTGAAAGGCCAGGCTGTCCAGCGCCGATTGCGTGGCTTCAGCAAAGGCGGTGGTAGCGCTGTCCAGGGCAGCGTCTTCCAGGCCCGCGGCTTTGACCAGTGCCACAGCTTCCTGCAATTTTTCCAACGCCTTTTGCATAGGCAGCGCGTCCAGCTTTTCCTGGCCGGCCAGTTGGGTCGCCGTAGCGAGCGCGCTGCTGGCGGCTTTCAGCGCTTTGAATTTGGGGTCAGTCTCGTTCTGGCCTGCCTGCAATGCCTGTACAAGTTCGTCGTTCACGCCTTCAGCCTTTCGTGGAAATGGGAACCGCAAAATCTTTCGGATAGTCCTATTTTAGGCGGTGTGGGAGAAAAAGCCAAACAGGGACGAACCCGTCTACTTCCGCAAAATTTCCGGCAGACCGTCCGGGTAGAGGGCGATGCCCCGTGCGGCCAGGTCGTCGGGATGAATCCAATGGGCCGGGGCGCGGTTGCCGTCGTCATCGGCGATGACGATTTCGTCGAGGGCGTAGAAATGCTCGTCCACAAAACGGCACTCCCACAGAAAGACGATTTCGTGGCCGGGGCTGCCTTCGTAGGTGAAGATATTTTCGGTCACGCCCAGGAGTTTCACCGCTTCAATCGCCGCGTCAAACTCCTCCCGCATCTCCCGGCGCACAGCTTCGCTGCTGCTTTCGCCAAACTCCACGCCGCCGCCGGGGGGACGATAGAAGGGCTGCCGCTTGCGACTGTCATCGCCGTAGACAGCCAGCCAGCCGCCGTCGGATGGTCGCTGAATCAGGGCCAATGAAATCGGGCGGATTCTCAACGGCGGTGTCCATTTGGGCCGCCCGTCTGGTTCAGCCATTGACCACCTCTACAATCCCATCCACCAGCGCCTGATTCTCGGCCTCTGTGTTGTAAAAGTAGGGGCTGAGCCGCAGCGCGCCGGGCCGGTAGTCGATGATGATGCCCCTCTCTTTCAATCCCGTGACAACCGCCGGTGGGTTTTCCACCGGCAGCATGACAATCCCCGCGTGGCGGGCGGGGTCGGCGGGGATGCGCGGTTCCAGCCCCGCAGCCCGCAGGCGGCGGATCAGGTCAACGTCCAGTTCGGCGGTGCGGGCGCGGATGGCCTGCACGCCGATCTCCTCGATAATCGCCATCCCCCCGTTGGCCGCGTAGACCGCGGCCACCGCGGGCGTGCCCGGCTCAAAGCGGCGGGCATCTTCGGCCATCTCGAAGCGCTCTGGGTTGAACTTGAACATATCTTTAGCGGCAAACCAGCCCGTCGTCGTCGGGTGGAGTTGGGGGATCAGCTCCTCGCGCACGTACATAAAAACGATCCCCGGCCCGCCCAGCAGCCACTTCAGCCCGCCGCTGATGTAAACGTCCACACCCGCGGCCACCACATCCACCGGAATCTGCCCCGCGGCCTGGTAGCCATCCACCAGACAGAGCGCGCCCGCGGCGTGGGCCAGAGCAGAAATGGCGGCGATATCCTGCACCCAGCCGCTGGTGAAGAGGACGTGGGTAGTGGCGACCAGACCGGTGCGGGGGCCGATGGCCTGGGCGAAACTCTCCAACGGAACCTGCACCCGATCCGGGGAGGCGAGCAGACGCAGTTCCGCGCCCTCTTCGCCGCGCGCCATCCACTGGTAGGGGATGGTGGGGAAGTCCAGTTCGGTGACGACGACTTCGGGTCGGGCGGGCTGGAGCGCGAAGGGACGAAGGGGCGAAGAGAAATGTAGGCTGCTGCCGATGACGCTGAGGGCCACGCCTACGCTGGGCAGGATGGCGATCTCGTGGGGCTGGGCGTTGATGAGCCGGGCAAAGCGGGCACGGGCGTCGGCCATCTCGCCCAGCCAGAGTTCGTACCAGGCGCTGGCCCCGTAGCTCAGCCACTGCTCCTGAAAGCGCTGCATTCCGTCCATACTGCGGCGGCTGAGCTGGCCCAGGGAGCAGGTGTTCATATAGACGCTGCGTTCCAGGCCAGGGAATTCGGAGCGCCAGCGGGCAGTGAGGGGATGGGGTGTGGGTTGTGGCATAGGGGCGCTTTCCGTGGGTGTGTGGGGCCTCAGACTGTGGCGTCGTCCATTGTGATGATAACTTTGCCTTTGTGGCGGCCTTCGCCAAAGAGACGAAGTGCGCTGGCGATTGCGGCCAAAGGGTAAGGACCGTCGATGACCGTTTTGATCTGCCCCGCCTGGCAAAGTTGGTTGATGTAGAGCATATCTTTGTTTGGTTTCAGGGCCACAATGCGGATGCGCTTGTGGTAGAGGCGTTCCACCAGCGGCCCCAGCAGGAGTGCCTGAATGAGCCGACCGCTGGCCCCGCCGACAGTTACATACATTCCGTTGGGCGCCAGGGCGCGGGCGTAGGCGAAGGGGGAACGGTTTGTCTTGGCATCCAGAATCAGATCGTAGACCTGCCCGCTCTTTGTAAAATCCTCTCGCCGGTAATCAATCGTCTGTGTGTAGCCGATTGCCCGCATCATCTCCGTTTTCTCCGCGCTGTCCACGCCGGTGATTTCTTCCACACCCATCGCTCTGGCGATCTGTACGCCCAGACTCCCCACACCTCCCCCTGCGCCGTTGATCAGCAGTTTTTGCCCCGGCTGAAGCTGGCCCACATCTCGCAGGCCCTGCAGAGCAAGGGCGGCCGCGTGGGGAAGGGCGGCTGCTTCGGCGAAGGACATAGCACCCGGCTTGGGGGTCAGCGCTTTGGCCGGGGCACAGACGTACTCGGCAAAGCCGCCAAAGCCGCTTTCGGACAGATCGCCGTAGATGGCATCGCCGGGCTGCAAGCTCTGCACATTTCTGCCAACGGCTTCAACCGTCCCCGCCACGTCCACGCCGGGAATGGTGACTTTGGGCGTGCGCAAACCGCCAAAGAGGCGCACATAGAAGGGCGTGCCTCTGACCATTCCCCAGTCCCAGTCGTTGACCGAGGCGGCGCGGACTTTGACCAGCACCTCGTCGTCGGTGGGGACGGGTCGGGCGACTTCCTGGATTTGCAATAGTTCGGGTGGCCCGTATTGGGTAAGTACAGCTGCTTTCATGCACGTTCTCCACAATTGTGCTGCTCTGGGTGGTGACCCCAGAATAGGAACACGGATGACGCGGAAAGGACGGATTTACACGGCGCTGTCCTGAGCCTGTCGAAAGGGTAAAATCTGCGCAAATCTGCAATATTCAAGCGGATGGTGGAATTCTTAACGCAAAGGCACAGAGATGCAAAGATGCAGAGAGAAAAGCGCTTTCTTTGCGCCTCTGCTCCTTTGAATCTATGCGTTGAAAATTCCACCATCTGTCTGACCAGGTCCGACTTGCAGTCGGACAGGTTTCGATTTCACCATCAGATTGACCAGTACAAAATCTGCAATATTCAAGCGGATGGTGGAATTCTTAACGCAAAGGCACAGAGATGCAAAGATGC
>CAMDQF010000287.1 GCA_945905745.1 Litorilinea aerophila | reverse complement strand
CAATGCAGAGCCGCTCAACCTGTTTGACTATCTGCTGGCCCATATCGATTTGCCCGGCAGACCTGCCAAGAAGCGACCACCGTCGCCACCCCAACCCGTGCTGATTTAGCCCAATCAGCACAGGTTGGCCGAAACGATGACCAAGGCCTCTTTTTCGATGACAACAACTTTGTCCTGCGTGCTGGCGACCCGGTGGGTGAGCGGCTGGCAAAGGTGGCGGCGGAGAAGGGCATTCTGCTGATGATGTGTGATATGTGCGCGCTGGAACGCAATCTGGCCGAAGGCGAACCCCGCTGGTGTACGCCGGACGGCGTGGGCCGCACAGAGCCGGGTGAATGTCGCACGGTCAACACAGTGGCCGGTGTGCATGTGGGCTGCTTCCCCGACCTCTACGCCGCCCTGGCTGGCAACCCGCCGGATCAGGTGATTACGCTGTAGTCGCCGTCGGTGGAACAGATCGCCAAACGTGAATCGTGAGATCACCGACCTTTCTCACGATTCACGATTCACGCCTCAATAGACCCGAAGTTATCGACTGTAGACCAATCCTCGCCTACAACCCCTGCGCCAGATGGTAGTAGAGATCGTTCCAGCGCAGCTCTTTCTTGAACTCGCGCATCTGCGTCTGTTGGTCAATGAGCACCGTCTCCACGCCTGCGATTTCGGCGAAGTCTTCCAGATGTTCGACAGTGACAGACTGGCTGAAGCCTGTGTGATGCGCGCCGCCCGCCTGAATCCAGGCCGCCGCGGCCATTTTCAGGTTGGGATGGGGAACCCAGAGGGCCCGGGCCACAGGCAGCTTAGGCAGGGGCGCTTCCGGTGTAATCACATCTACAGTGTTGATGAGCAGACGGAAACGCTTGCCCATATACATCAGCGACGCGTTGAGGGCCGGGCCTTCCGGCACATTGAAGACCAGCCGCACCGGGTCTGCTTTGCCGCCGATGCCCAAGGGATGCACTTCCACCGACGGCTTGGCCGCGGCGATGGAGGGGCAGATTTCCAGCATATGCGCGCCCAGCACAGACATGCCGTTGGGGTGCAGGTGGTATGTGTAATCCTCCATAAACGATGTGCCGCCCCTCATCCCCGTGCCCATCACTTTCATCGCCCGCACTAAGGCTGCCGTCTTCCAGTCGCCCTCACCCGCAAATCCGTAACCGTCGGCCATCAGCCGCTGGGGTGCGATGCCGGGCAGTTGGACCAGTCCGTGCAGGTCTTCGAAGGTGGTGGTGAAGCCCGCAAAGCCACCCTCTTTGAGAAAGGAGCGGATGCCCAACTCGATGCGGGCTGCATCTGCCAAAGAGGAACGCATGGCCCCGCCTTTGCGCAGAGGCTCGGCTACCACATACTGGCTCTCATACTCCGCTACCAGCGCGGCGACTGCGGCGTCGCTGGCCCCGTTGACATGCGCCACCAGATCGCCCACGCCATAGCCGTTGACGCTGTAGCCAAAGGCCATCTGCGCCGCCACTTTGTCCCCTTCGGTCACGGCCACCTGGCGCATATTGTCGCCAAAGCGGGCAAATTTGGCGTGCTGGCTGTCGTGCCAGGCCGCCGCGGCCCGGCTCCACACATCCAGCCGGGCCAGGGCTTCTTCGTCCTGCCAGTGGCCGACGACCACTTTGCGGCGCAGGCGCATACGCGTGCCGATGAAGCCGAACTCCCGCCCGCCGTGCGCGGTCTGGTTCAGATTCATAAAGTCCATATCAATCGAATCCCAGGGGATGTCCCGGCCAAATTGGGTATGGAACTGGGCAAAGGGCTTCTGCAGCGCCATCAGACCGGCGATCCACATCTTGGCCGGGGAGAAGGTGTGCATCCACATCACCAGCCCGATGCAGTTGGCCGCGGCGTTGGCTTCCTGGCAGATGGCGTGAATCTCCTCAGACGTTTTGACGACGGGTTTGAAAACGACATTGACGGGAATCTGGGGCGAGGCGTCGAGCGCGCTGGCAATCGTGCGGGCGTCGTCGGCCACCTGTTGCAATACCTCCGGGCCGTAGAGATGCTGGCTGCCGGTGACAAACCAGACTTCGAGGGCGGGAAAGGCTTTGGCGGTCATTGGGATACTCCTTTGGGGTTGGAATGGGGTTGGAGTAAAAACGTTTCAATGAAAATTGATAAGCAATCACTTGCTGCGGTTACGTCGCTGTTGTCATTCATTGCCGGTTAGAAAATGTTCGATAAGGTGAAGGACGACCCTTATATCTTGTCTGGGGCTGCCACTGAGCGGGGACTCGACGATAGAATGGTCCGGCAAGTGATGGTGATGGGGAAAGGTGCGTAGGTGGGGGTATTCTTCTTCCAGCGATCCGTCTGACCTCGCCATAGATCAATTTCCCTATAGAAGGTCTAACCAACTATCGAGTAATTCACGCTGCGCCTTCCATTCCAGCCAATCCTCCTCCCCTTCCATCACTGCCTGACCCAGCAAATGCCGCTCTTCTGAGGTTAAAAAATCACTCACGAGTAACTGGGAGCGTTCGCGCAGGTAAGCATCGAACTGTTCGTATCCCATTCCATATTTATCTTCTAACGTCTGGATTTCACCCCGGAGCCGCTCGATCTGCCTCTGAATATAGCTGTGCACCAATTCGCGCACAGCCGTTTCTTCGTCGGTAAAGATCTGGTTTTGGATTAGGGGGGCCAAAATAGACTGGACGCTCATGCCTGTTTCTTCCTCTTTTATCGCCACACCAGATGACAGTATAACACAAATTTGTGAAGGTCAGCGGGTTCGCAAAAGTGGCTGTCACGAATTCGAGGATCAATCCGATTTCTCCGTTTTCCTCTGCCCGCGCACCCACATCACCAGCCCCGGCAGGCTGACCAGATAGGTGATGACCTGCTGCAACAGGCCGACGAGGAAGCCCAGTTCTGCGGCCACGCCCACACTGACAAAGAGGGCAGCAAAGGCTACCTGACGCACGCCCAGGCCACCGGGAGAGAGGGGGATGACCGAGAGGAAGGCAATCAGCGGATTGATGACCAGCACCTGTACAAAATTGATGCTGCCCGGTGTGAGTGCATTGGCCAACAGCCAAATCGTCACACTGGTGACGACGACGATCAGGAAACTGACCAGCCCGGCTATAACCATCGCCAGGTAAGCGTGGCGATAGGCATTGATGGCCCCAGCCAGCTTCTGCCAGATGGGCAGCACCCGGTTGCCCAGGGGCAGGCGGACCAGAATCCGCTCCACAAGCACTTTCGTGCGTCGGCTCATCAGCAGGGCCAGGGCTGTCAACAGCGCTGCTGCAACGCCGCTACTGCCGATGGCGATCAGCCGCAGATCGATAAAGCGCAAAAAGGCCAACTCCTGGCTGGAAGCTGGCGCAGGCAGACCGCCGGTGAGCAGAATCGTCGTGGAGGAGATCGCTGCGGCCAGCATAAAGGCGGTCAGACCGGTGAAGCGGTCGATGAGAACGCTGGCTGCGGCGTCGGCGGTGCGCTGGGTGTCCCGGGCCAGACTGTAGCCCCGCAACACATCGCCGCCCACCTGGGCGGGGAAGAAATTGTCGAAGAAGATACCCATCCACTGGAAAGTGAGCAGACGGCTGAGGGGGACGGGAATCTGCTGGGCACGCAACAGCAGCCACCACTTAGACGCGCTGAGGGCTACGGCCAAGGCGTGGGAGAGCAGGGCCAGCAGCAGCATCCCGCGGTTGGCGGCCAGGGTCTGCTGCCAGAGCGCCGCCGGGTCTTCCAGACGGCTGTAGAGGAAATAGAGCAGTCCCAAACCGACGACGATTTTGAGGAGATTGAGGATGTGCGGACGGGCAGAGGTCACAGGGGCGTTCCCATCAGGCTTCGATTTCCACAATTTCGCCCGGCCCGTCCAGTGTGATGCGCCACTGGTTGAGGACGTCTCTGCCCAAAATTACCTCAACATTCCCGCGCGTTGCGATTGCTCGAATTCCATACGAGATTCCGGTGGGCATGTGGATAACCACGCGAAAGACATCGGCTATCATACGGCTACCGGTTACGCCACGAAAGCTCACCTGCTCCCCGCTGTAGACACCGCTCTTCTGAAGAATTGTCAATGGAATCATCGTTGCGTCAGAGCCGGAATCGATCAATGCCTGTACACGTAGCGGTGGTCTGCCGTCATCTGGATTGGCAATGCCAATCGGAACGACAGGTGCAGGCGGGTCATAGGCAAAGTCATAGTCGAACTGAGCCATTCTACCCCTCGCGAATGATGCGAACTGAGCGATAGTTTATTTCCCGCATAGGTGATTGCTGCACTTGCTTTAGGAGAATAATTTCACCTGGGAAACGGGCATTAATTCGGGCCGCGAGAGCCAGTTCGTCGCTATCGACATCCACCAACTTGCCGCTGTGTACCGCCACGTACTGACCGGCATATTTCTCAAATAATTCGCGGTGCATGGCTCGATAGGCGGCCTCTTCGCGACTCATTGCTGCGGAACGCACCAGTTCAATCGGCTGATTTTCCACAAGCGTCAGCGCTTCTTCCAGCACATACGCGACAGGCGCTTCCCGCGTAGCCGCCAACCGCTCGATCCGTTCATAGAGTTCCGCAGGGATTTCCAGCGTTCGTTCTGCGCCCATCACCCGCCTCCTTCTACGCGTTCTTCAGCACATCCACCTGCCCCTTGCCAGCCTTCGACAGGCTCAGGGCATCGCCTGCCACTTGCGACTTCTCGCCGTTGCGCGCCTTCACATCCCGCACATTCTGCTTCTGGCTCCACGCCATATCCCAGACGACGTGACGGTCGCCCTTCACCGCGAAATCGTACCAGCCCAACAGACGGCTCCAGCTTTCCAGCAGAGCGAGCAAGAAGAATATCCAGAGAAATTGGATAACTCCCCAGACTTCTTTGAAGGCGATCTTCAGCACCCGCCGATTCTGAATGCTGCTCACCGCGTAGCCATATTTGTGCTTCAGGTAGAGATGGCCGGCGTGGTTGCGCCGCCGCTGTTTGATAAAATCGGTCACCGTATCCGGCCCGGTGTTGTAGACAATCGCATCCGGCGCGTATTGCACACGCATCCCCCGCTCGACGACAATCGCCTCGACAAATGCCTCGTCCATCGCCACGTCGGGGGGGATGCGGTCGAAGACTTTGCGGAAGGCGATCATCTCGCCCAGCCGGGGAATCTCCAGGCAGAGGGTATGCTCCATGCGCAGGCGGATGTGGCTGAGCAGCCCGGCGATGTGATCCGGTGTGTTGACGGCCACCTTCTGCGCGCCCACCATCCCCACCTCCGGGTCAACAAACATCCGCACCAGATGCTCCACCGCGTACTCGTCGGGCAGGGTGTCGCCGCTTTCCAGCACGCAGATGTCGGTGGTAGCCGCGGCCAGGAAGAGGTTGATGGCGCTGGTCTTGCCCTCCCGTCGCTCCTGCTCGATCAGCTTGACCCGGGGGTCCAGGGCAGCAAATTCTTTGATAATCGGCACTGTGCGGTCTGTGCAGGCGCTGGCAACCACCACAATTTCGACGATCTCCGCCTGATGGACGTGCTGATCCAGCAGGGCCTGCATGAGCGGGCCGATGTTCTCTTCCTCGTTGTAAGCTGTTACACCGACACTACAGCGGATGATCTCTTTGGGTGGAATCACGTATACGCTCCCAATTTTGATTGGTTGATTGGTTGATTCGTTGAATAGGCGTCGCTTCCCAATCAACTATTCAACCAATCAACCAGTAGTTACCAAATGGGCCACAGTCACGCCGTCGCCCCCTTCGCCCAGATCACCGGAGCGGTATTTGCTCACCAGCGGATGCTCGCGCAGGATATTGCGTACCGCGTCGCGCATGGCCCCGGTTCCCTTGCCGTGGATGATGCGCACCCAAGGCAGGTTGCCCAAATAGGCGTTGTCTAAATAGTCGTCGAGCTGGGCCAGACCCGAATCTACCCGCTCGCCCCGCAGGTCCAGCTCCATTCGGTTGCCGTCGTTGCTGCGGTCTGAGCGCATCTGGACTTTGATCGGCGCAGGCGCGGTCTGCTCCTTCGACGCTCTGCTGCGCAGTTCCAGGCGGCGGATGGGCAGTTTTAGGCGGAAATTGCCCACCTGGACGTCGGCCTCTCTGGCCTCGCCCCCCCGGAAGTCGATGCCCAGCACTTCGCCGCTGGCTTGCAGGGTGGGCACAAAGACCCGGTCCCCCACTTCAATCGGCCCGGTCAACCGCTCGGCAGGGGACTGGGGCGTGGCTACGTCCCGCTCCACCCGGCCCTCGACTTCGCCCTCCCGCTGGTTGATAATCTGCCGGGCCTCGGCCAGAAATTGCTCGTGGACTGTCTCGCCGCCAGCCAGCCCGCCCCGCTCCATCTGGCGGCGGAAGTTTTCGATCTCCCGGCGAATTTCGGCCAGTTCGTTCTGCATTGTCTGGCGAGTCTCGGCGATGACCTCCCGGCGCACCTCTTCGATCTTCGCCAACTGGTAGCGCAGATCGGCCTCGATGGCCTGGGCGTGGCGCTCCCGCTCTTTCGTCTGGTCCAGCACCCGGTGGACCTCCTGGCGGGTGCTGCGCACGTCGTCCAGCAGGGAATCCACTTCCAGCGCTTCCGGGCGCACAATCGATTCGGCCTTGTCCACAATCACTGGATTCAGCCCCAGGCGACGGGCAATCGTCAGCGCATTCGAGCGACCGGGCAGACCGATGCTCAATTCGTAGGTGGGGCTGAGGCTCTGCACGTCGAACTCTACCGAGGCGTTGCGCACGCCGGGGGTGTTGTGGGCGTAGAGTTTCAGGTCGCTGTAGTGGGTCGTCGCTAGGGTCGTAATGCCCCGGTCGCGCAGATTGTCCAGCAGGGCCATGGCCAGGGCGGAGCCTTCGTCCGGGTCGGTCCCCGCGCCAAGCTCGTCCAGCAGGACCAGACTCGTCGGGTCGGCCTCGTCCAGCACCCGGATGATATTCGTCATGTGGCTGCTGAAGGTGCTGAGATTCTGCTCGATGGATTGTTCGTCGCCGATGTCGGCGTAGACGCCCTCGAAGATCACCAGCTCGCTGCCCTCATCCACGGGGATCATCAGCCCGGATTGGGCCATCAGCGTCAGCAGGCCGACGGTCTTCAGTGTGACCGTCTTGCCGCCGGTGTTGGGGCCAGTGACAACCAGCATAAAGTAGTCGTCGCCAAAATAAACGTCAATCGGAACGACTTTCGTCTGATCCAACAACGGATGGCGGGCCTGGCGGAAGTCCAGCACCGAGCCGGGATGGGCGATCGGTTCGATTTCATTGCCGTCGTCGTCTGCGCCCATCGGAATCAGCGGCGGTTTGCTCTGAAAGGCGCGAATCTTTGGCGCACGGGCGTCCAGTGCGTAGGCGTATTTGGCTTTGGCAAAGGTGAAATCGAGCAGGGAAAGGGTGTTGACGTTGCGGACGATATAGGTCCCTTCGTCGGCGACCAGATCGGAGAGTTCGGCCAGAATGCGCCGCACCTCCTTCTCCTCCTCCAACTCCAACTCGCGCACTGCGTTGTTCTGCTCCACCACTTTTAGCGGCTCAATGAAAAATGTCGCGCCGCTGGAGGATTGGTCATGTACAATGCCCTGAATCTGGCCTTTGTGTTCGGCCCGCACGGGGATCACATAGCGGCCCTGGCGCTGGGTGACAATTGCCTCCTGCAAATACTCTTTGACGCCGCTGCTCTGTACCAGCCGGTCGAGAGTGCTGAGCAGCCTGTCTTGGGCCACCCGCAGTTGGGAGCGCACCCGGGAAAGCTCGGCGCTGGCCCCGTCCACCACATCGCCCCGCTCGTTGATGCAGCGGCTGATCTCGGCGATCAGCGGGTCGCAGGGTTCGATGACAAAGGCGATGTCTGCGAGGCGGGGGAACTGCTTACCCAGCCGGGTGAGCATCTGGCGCAGGCTGCGGGCGCGCAGAAGCGTCGTGCGGATGTCCACCAATTCCATAGGCAGCAGACCCGCGCCGCGCTCGGCCCGATTGACCAGGGCGCGCACATCGTGCACACCGCCAAAGTGGATATCCGTCTTCTGGTCGAGCAGACGCCACGCTTCGTCGGTCTGCTGCATAGACTCCTGCACCGTGCGCAGATCGTCGCTGGGCAGCAGGGCACGAGCCAGCTCCATCCCGCCCTCAAAGGCGCAGAAGGTGACCAGCCGTTCGAGGATTTTGTTGTATTCCAGAACGCGTATGGTGTGTGGGTTCATCTCTATTGCGTATTCCGTATTTCGTATTGCGTCGCCGTCTCGGCGTGATCATAGCACAGCGGAGCGGTGGTGGAAAAGAGCGGTCGCAGGTCGAAAGTGGCAGATGGAAAGCGGAGCTCGTCACTGACGATCATTCACAATTCGAAATTCACTCTGGGCGTTCGGTAATTTTTTGAGTGAAACACGAGATTGATGTTGAGTAAAGAGTAGCGTCAACATAAGACACGAAATGGCAGTCAGTAGAGCGGTGAGCCACGATGAATTTGGTAAAAGTTGACCGAACCACTGGTCAAGCCAAGC
>CAMDQF010000286.1 GCA_945905745.1 Litorilinea aerophila | reverse complement strand
GCACAAACTATTGAGATTTCATACTGCAGTTTAGAATTCTTCACGTCCGGTCTACAGGCATAAAAAAAGAGCGTGGAGATTTGTCTCCACGCTCTCGGTGCGTCTATAGGCTTTTGTGTAGTGCTACACAGCCCAGCGCTCCCCCGTTTGTGGAGACGAATGGTTGCTTCCAAAATAATAACCAAACCAAAAGTTGCCAAAAGAAAACCCACGCCATTCTTGGCGCAGGTTCATGGAAAACAACATTTCGTCGGCTGTGGGACCATTCAACAGGGAGATGGGCAGCAAAGCAATATCTTCGCGTTGGCGAAGGGTCTGGATCATTTCGATTGACATTTCGGAGGGCGAACGCAAAATCATCGAAAACTCCAAGCTGGGAATATCCGTCGCTGACCGGATGCATCCGACACAGACCGGATGGCAGCAAGAATAGCACAGGGCAAACGGGATGTCAAACGGCGCGCAACGTTTTTTTAGGTGACTTGGAATTGACGATGGACAACGGACCACCGAGCGCACTGACTCTACTCTGCCAGCGGTCCGTCGTCTGAGGTCATACAGCAGCATTTTCCCAACGTGCATAATTGTCCGTCGTTTGGCACAATAGAAGGCGAACCACATCCCTGCCACATCAAGTGACGAACGATTCTTTTCGATTTCCTATTTCAAAGCGGCAATCACAGCAGAAAAACCACCAAAAGGGAGAACTTTAGAATGAGATGGCTCAAATTTGAACAGGCAGGCAAGACCGTCTTCGGCATTGCCAAGGGCGACAACATCGACGTAACCGACGCGTCCTGGGCCGACATTCTGGCCGGGAAGACAGGCAACGTCACCGGCAGTGTGGCCCGCAGCAGTGTGAGACTGCTCAACCCCGTGGGCCGACCTGGCAAAATCGTCGCCATTGGGCTGAATTATATGGACCACATCCGGGAGACAAAGAGTACGCCGCCCCCTCGCCCGCTGATCTTCACTAAATTCACCAGCAGTGTCATCAACCCCGGCGACGAGATCGTCTGGTCGCCCGAACTGACGAAACAGGTGGACTACGAGGCGGAACTGGCCGCGGTCATCGGCAAGACGGCCCGGCGGGTGAGCCAGGCCGACGCGCTCAGCTACGTGGCGGGCTACACCTGCGCCAACGACGTCAGCGCCCGGGAGATTCAGATGGGCGACGGTCAGTGGATTCGGGGCAAGAGCCTGGACACCTTCTGCCCCCTGGGCCCTGGTTTTGTCACCGCAGACGAAATCGGCGATCCCCAGGCGCTTGCCATTCGCTGCATTCTCAACGGCCAGGTGGTGCAGGAGAGCAATACGAAGGAGATGATCTTCGGCGTGGCCGAACTGGTCTCCTACTGCTCCCAGGCCTTTACGCTGGAACCTGGCGATGTAATCCTCACTGGTACACCCCACGGCGTGGGGATGGGCCGCTCGCCCCAGCTTTGGATGAAAAATGGCGACAAAGTGGCGATTGAGATCGAAAAAATTGGCCGCCTGGAGAATGTCTGCCGGGAGGAGTAGGTATTGGGGATTGGGTGTTTCGTAGGGTTGTTTGAGGGGCAGTAGTGATCAGTGAGCAGTAACCAGTCGGCTGACAACGCCACTGATTACTGCTCACTGTTTACTTTATGCAGGAGACTTTCCCCACGAAATAGCTACTATCCAATATCAGGCGAATCGATTCGCCTCCGGATCGACTGCATCGTAGCCAACCGCATCCAGCCGTGTCCAGAGTTCGTTGGGGATGGGGAGACTGGCCAGATCGATGGTTTGCTGCACCCGCTCCGGTTTGGTCATGCCTACGACGGTTGTGGTGACCCGTGGGTCGCGCACAGAGAATTGGAGTGCGGCCGCGATCAGCGGCACGCCAAATTCCTGGCAGACCGCGGCCAGTCGGCGGGTGCGCTCCACAATCTCCGCCGGTGCGTCCTGATAGGCGTAGCGGGCGTAGGTGTCTGGCCCTTTGGCGAGGATACCGCTGCCGTAAGGGGCCGCGTTGACCACCGCCACACCCATTTTAGCGCAGAGATCGAGCAGAGGCTCGGCAGAGCGGTTGATGAGGGTGTAGCGGTTGTGGGTCTCCACTGCACTGAAGAGGCCGGTCTCGATGTAGCGGATGAGCATTTTGATCGGCCCGCCGGACATTCCGATGTGGCCGATGACGCCCTGCTCTTTGAAGCTTTGCAGCACCTCCAGCGGCCCGCCCGCCCCCATCACATTCTCATAGGTCGAATGCTCCGGGTCGTGGATGTAGACATACTGGAGATGATCCAGCCCCAGCCGCCGCAGGCTCCCCTCGACCGAACGTTTGAACTGATCGCCGCTGAAGTCCCCCGTATGCAGGTCTCGGTCGCCTTTGGTAGCCAGAACAAAACCGTCGGGCAGTCCACCCATCTCCCGGATGACAATGCCGATGCGCCGCTCGCTCTCCCCGTCGCCATAAGCAGCCGCGGTGTCGAGAAAGTTGATGGGGCTGGCAAAGGCAGCGCGCACGGTTGCCAGGGCCTGCTCTTCCGGTGCGCTGTAGGCGAATGTCTCGGGCATATCCCCCAACGGCGCGCCGCCGATGCAGAGGGGGGTGACGCTCAGGCCCGTATTTCCCAGTGGGCGCAGGGCCACTGGACTGGATTGGGTCTTCATCTGTTACTCTCTTTCTCTGGTTGTTTGACGACAGTTCCCGCGCATCCCTATGCGCATGAGGAACTGATTACTGATTACTTTTGAAGGACTGATCGTCACTCCCAAATATCCAATATCTGCTACCTACCCCGGTAGGGGCGCACCGCTCTCCACCAGCCCGGCCGCCCGGATGTCTGCCCACAACTGAGCAGGAATTTCCGCATCCCAGACTGCCCGGTTGTCGTCGGCTTCGCCAGGTTTGATTGAGCCGATGATCAGGGCACTGATGGCCGGGTGGCTGCGGGCGAAGTGTTGGGCTGCTACGTGCAGAGGCACGCCGTAGCTATCGGTGATCGTCTTGATTCGGCGGGTTTTTTCCAGAATCGGCTCCGGCGCGTTCTGATAGTTGTACTTGGCGTCGGGGATCGGACCTGTAACCAGAATGCCGCTGTTGTAGACCCCGCCCAGGACGACGCTGATTTGGTGCTTCTGGCAATAGTCCAAAAATTCCAGGCTGGTCTGTTCCAGGAGGGTGTAGCGTCCGGCCAGGAGGAAGATATTGGGGTCCGAATGTTTGGCAAACTCGTATTCCATCTCCCATTGGTTCATCCCTGCGCCCAGCGCGCTGATTATCCCCTGCTCCCGCATTTCGATCAGCGTGGGGAAAGCCTCGGCCAGCGCCTGACGATAGCCAACACCTTCCGGCACGCCGTCCGGGTCATGGACCAGCAGAATATCCACCCGATCCATCTGTAGGCGTTCCAGACTTTCGTCCAGACTGCGCCGTACCCCGTCCCGACTGAAGTCGAAAGTGACAGAGCCATCGGTCTGCACCAGTCGCCCGACTTTGGTTTGCAGCACGAACTGGTCCCGGGGAAGACCTTTCAATGCCTCGCCCAGCCGCCGCTCCGATGCACCAGCACCGTAGAGGGGGGCGGTATCGAAGAAGCGGATACCCAGTTCAAAAGAGCGCTGGATGGTTTCGATGGCCTGGGCGTCGGCCTCTGCTCCCTTAAGACCTCCGATAGGCGCAGTGCCCATGCCCAGTTGGGTAACACCCAGGGCGGTGTTGCCGACCTGTGCGCTGGGGAGTGGTTGTGTCATCTGTATTCGTCTCCGTGAGGAAGTGATTAAGAAGGTCAAGCTATCGGAATTGTACCCGATTTTCATCCATCGCGCTACTGTTTGCGGGCGCTTTGGGTGGAGAGAAGTGATCTGTCGGCCATCTTGTCCATTCCTAGAATGTCCATTCTTGGAATGGGTGTGAGGGCCGATACCTATCCATCCTGTTTGCCCAAAGCAACCGGGGGTGGTACACTCGCAGTATAGAGTCGGTCAGCCCTTAACCTGGTTTTCTGGCGCAAGAAGGAGCTATCCTATTGGTCGCTTCCCCCTGTTGCCTGCCAATCCGCCCTGTTAACAGAGCAGTCCGCTGTCCGTCGTTTTCATCTCCCATTGGAAAACCAGCGAGCAGTGACCAGTAATCAGTCGGAACAGACTACACTGATTACTGGTCACTGCTCACTTCTGCAAAGGCGTGGGGCAAGAAGTGACTGCGAACACCTACGACTACCTCATCATCGGCGGCGGCACAGCCGGCGCGGTCATCGCGGCGCGGCTGGCCGAAGACCCTTCCCTGCGCGTCGCCCTGCTGGAAGCCGGTCCCAGCGACGAGGGCGATCCCCGCGTCCTGCGCCTGCGGGATTGGATGGCCCTGCTGGGCAGCGAACTGGACTTCGACTATCACATCGAACCCCAGGCACGCAGCAACAGCGCCATCCGCCACAGCCGGGCGCGGGTACTGGGCGGCTGCTCCTCCCACAACTCCTGCATCGCCTTCCGTGCCCCGGACGGGGATTTGCAGCGCTGGCAGGCCGAAGGCGCGGCTGGCTGGGGCATAGCAGAGTGCGCCCCCTTCTTTCAGCGGCTCTTTGAAAAAGTCCATCTGGAGGAGATTTCCGACGGCAACCCGCTCAACGGCGCGCTGGTGAAGGCGGGGGTCCAGGCAGGCTTGCCCCAGCGCAGTTTCGCTCTTGACGGTAGCCTTGACGAAGGGGTGGGCTACTTTCAGGTCAATGTCAAGGATGGCATCCGTCAATCCTCTTCTGTGGCCTATCTGCATCCTCTGGCCGCGTTGCCACCCAATCTGCACATCTTGACTGACACGACTGTCACCCGTATTCTGCTGGACGACCGCAACCGGGCCATCGGTGTGGAAAGCAGCCGGGGAACGCTCTACGCAGAGCGGGAGGTGATCCTCTGCGCCGGTGCCTTTGATTCCCCCAAACTGCTCCTCCTCTCTGGCATCGGCCCTGCCGCGCATCTGTCCGAGATGGGCATTCGCGTTCACGTAGACTTGCCCGGCGTGGGCGAACATCTGTTGGATCACCCGGAGGGTGTCGTCGTTTGGGAATCGGCCCGGCCCATCCCGGGGCCGATTGTCCAATTGTGGGAAGTGGGCCTCTTTGCCCGTACAGGGATCGACCCAGACCCACTGCCCGATCTGATGTGTCACTTCGGCCTGATGCCCTTTACGTGGCACACGGAACCCGCTGGCTATCCGACCGCGCAGTGGGGCTTCTCTCTGACCCCAAACGTCTGCCGTGCTCGCAGCGAAGGGCGCGTCCGTCTGCGTTCGACGGACCCCAGCGCGCCGCCCCGCATCGACTTTCGCTACTTCACCGACCCGGAGGGCTACGACGAGCGGGTGATGGTGGAAGGGGTGAAGATGGCCCGGCGCATCGCTGCCCAGCCTGCCCTGGCCGGGTGGATTGTGCGGGAGCTGGCCCCCGGCCCGTCTGTCCAGAGCGACGCGGAAATTTCCGCATACGTGCGCGCCACTGCCAATACTGTCTATCACCCCGCGGGGAGCTGCAAAATGGGCGCAGATTCCGATCCCCTGGCCGTCGTTGATTCTGCGCTGCGGGTGCGGGGCGTGGCCGGTCTGCGGGTGGCCGACGCCTCCATCTTTCCGTCTATGACAACCGTCAACCCGGCCATCACCGTTTTTATGATCGGCGAACGCTGTGCGGCGCTCGTGCGCGGAGAAGCATAAACACGCCGCGTAGCTGCGGGCGTAGTAGGGGCACGCAGTGGGACGGACGAGACCAATAAGCACGACGGGGCAGCTATCCGCCCACCGCATACCTTGCGTATTTCATCCTTTCACCCTGCCATCCCGGCTGGAGCAACCCATGTCCCCATCCCCCACAACCGTCTCCTGTCGCAATCTGTGGAAAGTCTTTGGCCCCCGTCCCCAGCAGGCAATTGAGCAGAGCCGGTTGGGCGCGTCCAAAGGGGATGTGCTGGCACAGAGCGGTCACGTCGTCGCGGTGCGGGACGTTTCGTTTGATGTGTGCGAGGGAGAAATTTTCGTGGTGATGGGGCTGTCGGGCAGCGGCAAATCGACCCTTATCCGCTGCATCTCCCGGCTGGTGGAACCTAGCGCGGGGCAGGTTCTCATCGACGGGGTGGATGTGGCCGGGATGAACGAACGGGAACTGCGGGAGGTGCGCCGCCACAAGCTGGCAATGGTCTTCCAGCACTTCGGCCTCTTTCCCCACCGCCGGGTCATCGACAATGTGGCCTATGGGCTGGAAGTGCGGGGCATGGGCCAGGCCGAGCGTCACCGCCGGGCCGGGGAGGTGCTGGAACTGGTGGGGTTGTCTGGCTGGGCTAACCACTACCCCCAGGAGCTGAGCGGCGGGATGCAGCAGCGGGTGGGGCTGGCCCGTGCCCTGGCCGTGGAGCCAGAAATTCTCCTCTTCGATGAACCCTTCAGCGCTCTGGATCCGCTGATCCGCCGGGAGATGCAGGACGAACTGCTCGGTCTGCAAAAGCGGCTGTGCAAGAGCTTGGTTTTCATCACCCACGACTTTTTGGAAGCCCTGAAACTGGGGGATCACATCGCCATTATGCGAGACGGGGAGATTGTCCAGGCGGGTCGACCGGAGGAGATTGTGGCTCGTCCTGCTAATGGCTATGTGGCTGCCTTCACCCGGGACGCGCCCCGGGCCAAAGTCTTGGACGCTGCCTCGGTGATGACGCCCCTGACCGGCGACCTTCCCGCCGACGATTTCGCCGTCCTTGCCCAGACGAAGCTGGAGAAGCTCATTCCCATCCTGGCCCGCCACGACCGCCCGCTGCTGGTGGTGGACGCCGCGGGGCAGCCTGTGGGGACGGTGGATCAGCGGGCTGTGCTGCTGGCGGTGGGAGGCGAATAGATGGCCCGGTAGACATGAAATCGATAGTAATTCTACACTTGTAATCAACTAACAGCCTGCTGTATACTGACGCCATGAAAGTCTATCTCGACTCCTGCACCATCCAAAGACCCCTCGATACTTTTGCTATGTTGCGAAACAAGTTGGAAGCCGAGGCCACGTTGGGGATCATTCAGTTTTGCGTTGATGGGACGCTGGAATTGGTCTCATCGGAAGCATTGGTGTATGAAGCCAGACGGAATACCCAAACGGTTCGCAAGGAACATGCTTTGTCCATACTTGAGAAGGCCACCCACACTGCGGTTATCGACTCAAGTGTTGAAAATCGAGCTGCGACATTTGAGAGCCGCGGTGTCAAGGCGATGGATGCTGTACATGTGGCATTGGCTGAAGCAGCGGATGTGAATTATTTCTGTAGCTGTGATGATCGACTGTTGCGCAAGTTGAAACAAATGAGAGACGTACCATTCATGCCCGTGTCACCTCTTGAATTGATTGAGGAGTTGGAAAGATGATCAGGGAACGCCCGTTGCAGGAATTGACTCAAGAAGCCATCCGCATCCTTTATCGGGAGTTAGGTGTTGTGGAAACTGTACGATTTATACGCCAGTTTACCGCTGGTTATGGTGACTACGCTACAGAACGCGAACTGTTGTTTGGGCAAAAATCTTTGGACGAAATTCTTGCCGAAATAAAAGAGCAGCGCGCCGAGCTAATCCCCACCTAAACAACCGGTGAAATCCTGTGTGGCAATCAACCTCAGAACTCCCCAAAGCAGGGCGCATTGTCAGTCCCTCTCTCCTCCGCCATCTCCTGATCTTCTGGGGACTGGTTGTCGCCGTCTATCTCTTCACCCTGGCCGGGGGCAGCGCCCGGGAATTCCCAGAGGCGTGGAATTTGGGCTTAGGCGGCCCCATCGACGAATTCCAGCGCTGGGTGATCGGCAACCGTAGCTGGCATCCGGCTTTTGTCTACTTCTTTAATCCTTTCAGCGACAGTATCGACGTCAGCCTGCGCGGGGTGGAAGCCTTTCTGCTCGGTCTGCCCTGGTACGCCATCGTCCTCGCCTTCTTCCTCTTTGCCCAGCGCACAGGTGGGCTCTCCACCGCCCTCACCGCGGCCGCGGCCCTGCTCTATATGGGGCTGGTCGGGCTGTGGAACGAATCTATGCAGACTTTGGCGCTGATGGGTGTCTCCGTCCTCATTACACTCACAATTGCCATTCCCCTGGGCGTCTGGTCGGCCCGCAGCGATCGAGTGGAGAAGCTCCTGCGCCCCCTGTTGGACGCCATGCAGACAATGCCCGCCTTTGTCTATCTGATTCCCGTGCTGCTCTTTTTTGGCATTGCCCGGGTGCCTGCGGCCATCGCCACAATTATCTACGCCCTGCCCCCGGCCATCCGCCTGACCAGTCTGGGGTTGCGTCAGGTGCCGGTGAATAGCCTGGAAGCCGCGGCAGTCTTTGGCTCCACCCGCTGGCAGAGTCTGCGCAAAGTGCAGATTCCTCTGGCCCTGCCCGCTATTCTGACCGGTGTCAACCAGACAATTATGCTTGCCTTGGGCATTGTGGTTATCGCCGCGCTGATCGGCGCTGGTGGGCTGGGACGGGAG
>CAMDQF010000285.1 GCA_945905745.1 Litorilinea aerophila | reverse complement strand
AGTCATTTTTCTGCGATTATTTTCGCTGAAAAATGACTTCGCCGCTCGGTCTGGCATGAGCCTTTGCGACCCCACCTGTCCGCAGCACCTCCAACAATGCCAGCGCCAACGCCTTCGTCTCTAACAACGGGCGATCTCCCCCGTCGTTGAGCAGCACAGGCCCCACACAGGCCGGGCAACCGAAACGGCAGCCACAGCCCCGAATCATCTCCTCCGCCCCGGCCAGCATCTCCGCGTGGCGCTCGAACAATTGCTGACTAAAGCCCAGACCAGCCGCGATGCGCTCGAAGATGTAGATGCGGGGGGAACTGCGAATTGCGAGTTGCGAATTGCGCAGGTCGTCACTCGTCGTTCGTCGTTCGTCGTCTCCTCCCCACCCGCCCTCTGCGTCTTTGCCCCTTTGCATCTTTGCGTTGTGCTGTTCCCCCTCTGCGTCTCTGCGCCTCTGCGCCTCTGCGTTAAGGCTATCCTCCCCTGCGCCTTTGCGCCTTTGCGCCTCTGCGTTAAGCTGTTCCTCTCGCACCACAGCCATCCCCAAATCATTCCTGTCACACATGAGATAGAGCGAAGCCAGATTGCCCAGGGCGTAGCCCAGCCCGTCCAGCCCGCTGCGGGTACGCACGCCCGCCTCGATGCGCCGGTGACAGCGCTGGCAGAGCAGCTTGAGATTGCTCAGCCGGTTGGCAAGCTGGTAGTTTTCATTGTGGCCGGGAATATAGCCGTAGGTGCGGAAAGGCGTCAGGTGATGGACATCGTGCTGACGGCCCTCTGGCTCGGGTGTGCCGCATTGGGTACAGGCGTAGCCATCCCGGGCCCGCACCTTTGCCCGCTGCTCCTGCCAGTTGGGGCCATAATCGTTGGGTGAATCCCGCCATTGGTCCGCCTGCATCAGAACTTCTTGCGCAGCAGGCGTCACCTCCAGCCAATAGCCGGTGGTTTCGAGGACGTGGGGTGGATAGTCCAGGGGAAAGACGCCCAGATTTTCGTGGGTGTAGCGGCGCACCCGGCGATAGTCGCTGACCGTCGTCGTCACCCGCAGCTCGCCGTGACCGATACTCGCGCCGCCTTCCATTCGCTCGCCGTGGACGGCCAGCACTTCTGTCTCGCTCTCGCTGTTGGCCTGGGTGTAGAAATCCACATCCACCGCCCGCACACTGGCGATCCGGGCTTCCCAGTCCAGCTTTTCCACCAGATAATTCTGCCCTTCGTGGATATAGACTGCGCCGTCATGCACGAGCAGGGGCGCGCTCTCCCCGTCGATCTCCCCCACCAGCCGGGTGATGCCGTGCCCGTCCACTGCCTGAATCACAAATGGGTCGTTGCCCGCGCTGCGCAGGCTGATCTGACGGGCCGGGTAGGCGTCCCCCTGCCAGAGATAGCGCCCCGCGTAGTCGCCCACATCCCCGCTTTCGGCCAACAGGGCCAGCACATCGGCGGTAATAGGCGAGCGGCCAAAGCTCTCCCCAGCCATAAAAGGCAGCTCGAAGGCGGCGCAGCGCAATTGGTCCACCAGCAGCATCAGATTGTCCGGGTTGATAACCGCCTGTTCCGGCGAGCGCTCGAAGAAGAATGCCGGCTGGCTGACCAGATACTGATCCAGCGCACCGGCAGTAGCGACGAGAATCGCCAACGACGCCTCTGTCGTGCGCCCGGCCCGGCCCATCTGCTGCCAGGCGCTGGCGATTGTGCCCGGATAGCCGCACAGAATCGCCGCCTCCAAACGGCCGATGTCGATGCCCAACTCCAGCGCGTTCGTCGTCACCACCCCGCGCACCTCCCCCGAACGCAGCCCCGCCTCAATCGCCCGCCGCTCCTCCGGCAGATAGCCGCCCCGGTAGCCGTGGACGAGGGATTGGGGATTAGGGATTGGGGATTGGGGATTGGGAGCGGAGCCGTCGCCCAGTCCCCAGTCCCCAGTCCCCAGTCTCCGCATCCGATCCCGAATATACGTCAACAGCACTTCCACCGTCATTCTGGCCCGGGCGAAGACGATTGTTTGCAGACCGCCCAGAAGGGTACGCACGGCCAGTTCCTGGCTTTCCAGCACACTGCTACGCCGCAGGCCCTGCACGGGATCGAAGAGAGGCGGGTTGTAAAGAATTATGTGCTTCTCGCCCTGGGGCGCGCCGCTGCGATCGATGACTGTCACTGGCTGCTCGATGAGCTTCTCGGCCAGTTGTAGCGGGTTGGCAATGGTAGCACTGGTGAGGACGAAGCGGGGCTGGCTGCCGTAGAAGGTGGCAATCCGTTGCAGGCGGCGCAGCACATTCGCCACGTGGCTGCCAAAGACGCCCCGGTAGGTGTGCATTTCATCAATGACGATCATTTGCAGCCCAGCAAAAAAACGCTCCCAACCCGCGTGGTAGGGCAGAATGCCCGTATGCAGCATATCCGGGTTGGTGATCAGCAGGCGGCTCTCGCGACGGATGGCGGCACGCTGACTGGTGGGGGTGTCGCCGTCGTAGGTTGCGTAGGGGATTGGGGATTGGGGACTGGGGACTGGAGACTGGGGATCGGCACTCTTTCCAATACCCAATACCCAGTCCCCAATATCCTCCAACTGGTCGTGGGCCAGGGCTTTAGTGGGAAAGAGATAGAGCGCAGTGGCGGTGGGATCGCTGAGTAGCTGATGCAAGACGGGCAACGTATAGCAGAGGCTCTTGCCGCTGGCCGTGGGGGTGACGACGGCGATGTTCTCCCCGGCCAGGGCGCGGCTGACGGCTTCGTGCTGGTGGCTGTAGAGATGGGAAATGCCCCGCCGGGCCAACGCGTCCCGCAGGGCCGGGTGCAGATTGTCAGGGATGGGCGCGGTCTGCGCGGGCCGGGCTGGCAGGGTTTGCCAAGCGGTCACATTCGCCATAAAGCCGGTGTCCCGGCGCAGGTCAGCGAGAAGAGGTGTGAGGGACATAAGAAGATATTGGGTATTTCGTTGGGCGACTTAGCCGACAAACCAAAGCGTTGTGCGTAGTTCGTGGTGCGTCAAGCAGTAGTGGAGAATATTCCACATGCGAAACATCATGCGACGAGTTGATTCGTGCATACGCCTATCAGAAATGCTTGGGAGTATGCACAATTGAAACTACCAGTTCACGCACGACGCACGACGCATTGGCAGACGGCCCACAAACTTGGGAACAAAATGGGCGTATGCTACACTTGTTCCGTTTTGCACAAACGGTTTTTCAACAATACATGAGAAAAGGATTATGCGTACTTCACTCGTCTTTCTGTCAATTTTTGCTCTGCTGCTGGCTGGTTGTGGCAGCTTCGGCGGCGCATCTGTAGAGATGCCCACACCCATCGCCGTCTATACAGAATCCCCAACAGCCCAGCCCGTTGCCCAGGCCACGGCCAAACCGACAGTTGCTGCCACGACTACTTCTCTGCCGACCGATACGCCGACCAGCGAACCGAGCGCCACGCCAACCGACGAACCAACCGCCACACCGACAGTTGAAATGACGGCCACGTCCACAACTACACCAACCACAATACCGACGGAAATTGCCGCGACAGCGACTTTCACCCCGACTCTCCCAATCCCGACGGCCATAGTTACAGCGACGATTGCTGCGCCCGTTGCAACGACCGTCGCTACACCCGAAGCCGCTACGGATGATTCAGCCATCTATGCGGGAATGCCCGCCGAGATTCTGGGCCTGATGCCCACTGCGAACGCAGCCAACGGCCAGGCGGTGAGTGTCTCCAATGGCTGCACCGCCTGCCACAGTCTGGAAAAGGATGTGCGGGTGGTGGGGCCAAGCTGGTACAGTGTGGGTGCGACAGCCGGGGAACGGGTAGCTGGCGAGAGCGCCGGGCTGTATCTCTATAACAGCATTGTTGATCCCAATGCCTACGTCAATGAAGGCTACCTCTCGGGACTGATGCCCCTGACATACAAAGATGTCCTGTCCAGCCAGCAGATGGCGGATGTGATCGCCTATCTGTTGTCGATGCAGGGGCAGTAGCGAGCAGTCCTTCGCCTATCGACCCAATCGGGCGTGAGACGTGAGAGTACCGGCCTTTCTCACGTCTCACGCCTCTTCGAGACAATTCCACATTCCCCATTCCCCATTCCCCATTCCCTACCGCCGCTGCTGTTTGCTGCGCATCTTGCGCGCGGTGGAAAGCAGAATGTCGGACTCTTCCAGAAACTCCTGCAAAATGCGGTAGAAGCGCTCCCGATCCTGCTGAGAGATGACGGCCACGGCGTCGGCAGTCTCGATGGCGTAGGGATAGCCCACGCCGACCACTGACTCGGCCCGCACCCGGTCGATGATCTCCTCGGCCCGACCTGCCTCCAGAATCCAACGGGGCATCTCCAGCCGGGCGGGTGGGCGGTCGCTGACCAGCTTGACATAGGTAAAGGCGACATCCTTGTAGAAGGGTGCCTTTGTATAGCGAGCCGGTTCCAGGTTCAACGAATCTCGGCGGGCACAGAGAAAAAGCGCGCTCCGATCCCCCCAGTTGGGTAGAATCCGGCTGAAGAGATGGGCATCCCGGCTGCGGGTGATCCTGGCTCGCGAGTCCAGGATATTCAGGAGTGTCACTACATCCTGGCTGTAGCTGCTGTCCACAAAGCCAACGACAGGGGTACGGGTGGCCTGGGAACGCTGAAGCAGCCTATCCACCGCTTCCACATAGGCCCTGGCCCGGTTTTCGGGAAGCTGGCCGGCGAAACTGATGATAAAGGAGCCGTCGAAGAAGCAGAGCGGGCGTTCGGCTTCGGGTCGGCTGCTGTACTCGTCCATCAGATCGCACAGTTTTTCACATTCCAGCACAAAGCGCCGCTGGTTGACCCGCCAATCAGGAAAGTCCCCCTCTGCATTGCGCTCGTCTTCTTCGCCCAGTTCGCTGGGGGCCAGCACCTCAAAGTAGACATCCTTCACATAATTCTGCGCGCCCGGCGACGCGGGCTGGTGTTCATTGACAAACCAGCCCACCTGCACCGCGCCGACGGGCACCGAGAAATCCTTCGTGGGGGTGATCTGGCTGCCATCCACCGCAATGACCGGAGAGCCTGTCAGAACCTCAACCGCCCAGGCCCTGGCTGCCTGATGGTTCTGCCAGCTTTGACCAAAAGCCATGCGCATCCCATCCGCAGCGTCGATGTCTGGGGTGGGCAGGCTGCCCGGCCACTCTTCGCCGGTTTCTTCAATCGCCGCGGCCAGTTCGGCTGCTGACTTACGACGAAACCTGTCGAAAAGCTCCGCCAGCCGGGCCTGCTCCGCCAGGAAATCGGCGTTGTAGCCGGTGAACTTTTCGCGCTTGCTTTCCAACGAAGCGACCACCCGGTTGCGGTCCAGCATCGGCTAGCCTCTCTCTTTCAGCCATTCCTGATAATCGGCCTCGATCTCGTCGCTCCATGTGCGGTCGATCTCGCCGGGGGTGTAGCGGCCCTGGGTCAGCCGCAATTTGCCGAACTCGTCCCGCACCCGGATGTCCTCGGAGCGTTCCACCACCTCTTGGGCCAGGTGGGGTGGGATGAAGATGACGCCGGTGGGCGTGCCCAGCACAATATCGCCGGGCATAGCCGTGGCGTTGCCAATGCGCACAGGCACATTCACCGCAGCCAGCGTCACATCGGCGATGGCGGTCGGGTCCAGCCCCCGGCAGAAGAAGGCCACGTCGGTCAGTTCCGAGATGCCCGCGTAGTCTCGGATGCCGCCGTGGATGACCGCACCGGCTCTGGTCCGCTTGCGGATGGAGGTCGCCAGATTGTCGCCGATGAATGTGCCGTCCCGCACTTTGCCGAAGAGATCGACGACCAGCACATCGCCAGGCTGCAACGTATCTATGACCCAGGAATTCTGACCGCCGATGCGCCCTTCGGCCTCGCCCTGGGCCGCCACCACACCCTGCAAATCCGGGCGGTGGGGCACCATCGTGCAGGTCAACGCCCGGCCCACCAGAATCGTCTCCGGGTGGGTACGGATCCATTCGCCCTCAAATTGATTGTTATAGCCGTGACGGCGCAGCACACCCCAGGCCTCTTCGGTTGTCACCAACTTCATCCGTTCCAACAGGTCGTCGGAGACCCGGGCGCGGCCATCGGCATAGCGCTCGTCAGTGCTTTGGGGCGTCAAGCCGGTCACAACCTCGGCTGTAGGGAAAATTTTCATCGCTTGCTCCTTGGGGTGGGGAAAATTGATTGAGGACGCAGATTACCCAGAAAGCACAGATTTTCGCAGATAAACACCGATCCAATCCGCAGGTTCCAAAATCCGGGTTCTGTCGCTGAACAGACAGTGTACAGCATCCCGCTATGGGTGACAATTGCCCGAAAACCCAATTTGACAATAATAGAACACATGTTCTATTATCCGTTCTACCAGTCGGATCTGTCAACTTTTCCATTATCCCCGACTGTGCCAGACTCCATTCTCGCCTTTACACATCCTCTTGCCTCCTCGACCCGTCTGGACTGTGGCGCCTGCTCCGACAAATAGGACGCAGATGGCGCTGAAAAAGATGATTGACGCTGATAAAATCTGCGCAAATCAGTTGTTTCTGCGTAAATCTGCGTCCCGCAATCTGCGTCCCGCAACCTGCGTCCCGCAATCTGCGCCCGCTTCCCAACGGATTGCCCAATGGCCCTCAGCCGCTACGAACTGGATCGCCAATCGGATACGATTGAAGCCGTTCTCGCCACCCACAAAATTCCCAGCCGGGTGGATGGCGCAGTCGTATCCCCGCGTTTTGTCCAGTTTCGCCTGGTCACAGCGCCGGGGGTGAAGGTGAGCAAAGTGACCGGGCTGGCTGAAGAGCTGGCGTTGGCCTTGCGCAGCCCAAACGTGCGGGTCTATCGCAGCGGCGGCGGTTTCCATCTGGAACTGCCCCGGGACGACGCCCCACCGGTGAAGCTGCTGCCGATCTGCAAGAAGTTGGGCAAAGTGCCCCCAGCCACGGCTGTGTTGGGCATTGACGAAGCGGGTCTGCCCCTGCTCCTGCGCATCACCGCGCCGGATGTAGTGCATATTCTGGTGGCGGGGACGACTGGCTCTGGGAAGACTGCCCTGGTACGGGGATTGTTGGCGTCGCTGGCTCTGTTCAATTCGGCCAAATCCCTGCAGATTGTGCTGATCGATCCCAAAAACCGGGGCTTTGCCGGTCTGCAACGGCTGCCGAATGTCTCTGGCGGGGTGGCGTCCACGCCGGAAGATGTGCAGGCCCGGCTGGAGTGGCTGGTGGTGGAGATGGAGGAGCGGGACCAGGCGGGCATCAGCCATCCGGTGCTGGTCATCGCCGTGGACGAGCTGGCCGATCTGATCCAGAGCGGGGGCAAGGCGGTGGAAGAACCCCTCACCCGCATCGCCCAGCGGGGACGGGAGGCTGGGCTGCATCTGATCGGCTGCACACAGAAGCCGACCGCCGCGCTGATCGGCAGCGCCATGAAAGCCAACTTTCCCGTGCGTATCGTCGGCTCGGTCAACGGCAAGGATGAAGCCCGCTATGCTTCTGGCATTTCGGACAGTGGCGCGGAGAAGCTCAACGGCAAAGGGGATTTTCTGCTGGTGGCAAAGGGTGAGACCGTCCGTTTTCAGGCCGCCTGGCTGGGCCCGGAGGAGATGGGGGATGTGCAGGGGATGTGTCCAGGGTGAGGAGAGACGTATTCCGTATTGCGTATTTCGTAGGTAGTGGCGTTGACGGCATCGGTGGGAGTTGTGGGTAGAGTTGAAATGCGAAACGTGAGATAGGCTATTGGATATGGATTATCCGCTTCCTTACTGCCAATAATCGTCCAATACGCCTCAAATTTCACTACCACGCAATACGCAATACGCTATTCAAAGGGAGAATCCGCAATGAAACGATTTCTGATTGTCGCCGCACTGATTTTCGTCGGCGCGCTGGGCTGGCGGGTGGGCAGTGGGATGAGTTCCGACGCGATGGGCATTGCGGTGGGGGTGGTCTTTGGGGTGCTGGCGAGCATCCCCGCCGCGCTGCTGATGCTGGTGGCCGGTCGACGCAATGAGCGCCGCCAGGAGTGGGAGGGAAACGGGGACGGACAGCGGGGCCGTAGCGGTCATCCACAGCCGCGCGGCCAGGGGCAATACGACGGCTATCCGCCGGTGGTGATTATGACGCCGCCGTCTATGCCCATGCCCCAGGGCCAGGCCAACCCGTATGCCAGCTACTACGGCAACCAGAATGGCGGCTATCTGCCCCAGGGCAACCAGATGGCCCTGCCCGGTCCTAACGGCGGGCAGGTGCCCTCCCAGCGCCAGTTCCGGGTGGTGGGGGAGGAGGAGGAGTGGGTGGAGGAGTGGTAGAGGGCACAGGTTAGAAACGATGCTGTACTTCAGTTCCAATATTGGTGTAAAATCAATACCTTCGCCAAGTTGATGAAAAAACGGAGCCAAGAAGTAAGATAGATTAGCAACGGACAAGTTGGTTACTCTATCTCTACTCAAAGGCTCCTCATGGACATTATTGCGCTACTTCAGGTATTGAGTCAATGTTTGGAT
>CAMDQF010000284.1 GCA_945905745.1 Litorilinea aerophila | reverse complement strand
TGTCAAAGACGGGCACATTGCCCAAAGCCCATTGACCGCCCCGACCGGGCACAGCGCCGGCCACGACATTTGTGCCGTAGGCGATCATCTGCTCGGCATGAAAAAGGCCCTGGTTGCCAGTGATTCCCTGCACAAGCAGGCGTGTCTCTTTTCCGACTAAAATGCTCATGCGCTTTCTCCTTTGGCAGCGGCCACGGCTTTTTGCACAGCTTCCGACAGGCTGGACGCAGTGATCAGATTGGACGAGGCCAGAATCTGCCGCCCTTCCTCTTCATTGACACCTACCAGACGCACCACAAAGGGAACTTTCACGTGGAGGGTACGGATGGCTTCCACTATCCCGTTGGCAACCTCATCACAGCGGGTGATGCCGCCAAAGATGTTGATCAGCACGGCTTTCACCCGGTCATCCCGCAGGATAATCGAGAGGGCCGCCGTCACCTTCTCCGCATTCGCTCCGCCGCCGATGTCCAGGAAGTTGGCCGGGCTGCCGCCGAAGAGTTTGACCACATCCATTGTCGCCATAGCCAGACCAGCACCGTTGACCAGACAGCCGATTTCGCCGTCCAGGTCGATATAGCTCAGGTCGCTGGCCCGGGCTTCGATCTCCGCGGCGCTGTCTTCGTCCGGGTCGCGCAGGGCCGCCAACTCTTTGTGGCGGAAGAGGCCGCTGTCATCCAGCAGAATCTTGCCATCCACGGCCTGGAGTTTGTTATCGCCGTTGATGATCAGGGGGTTGATTTCGGCCAGACCGGCGTCGCTCTCGACAAAAACGTTGTAGAGGGCCTGGGCAATTGCGGTGAATTCGCGGATATGTTCTTTGGGCAGGCCAATGCCAAAAGCCAGATTGCGGCACTGGTAGGCTTGCAGTCCCAGCAGGGGATGGACGTGGACAGCCACAATCTTATCCGGGGTCTCAGCCGCCACCACTTCGATCTCCACACCGCCTTCGCTGGAGGCCATAATCGCCACCTGACGTTTGGCCCTGTCCAACACTATGCCCAGGTAGATTTCCGAGCGGATGTCGGCAGCTTCGTCCACCAGCACCTTCTTGACAGTCAGCCCTTTGATGTCCATACCGAGGATTTGGGAGGCCACGGCTTCGGCTTCATCCGCACTCTTGGCCAGTTTAATACCGCCAGCCTTGCCACGGCCGCCGACCAGCACCTGACTTTTGATGACAACAGGACGACCCAGCCGTTCGGCAATCGCTCTGGCCTCAGCGGGGGTGGTTGCCACATCCCCTTCGGGGATGGGAATTCCATACTGGGCAAAAATGCGTTTGGATTGATATTCGTGCAGCTTCAAATTGACTCTCCTTTGCATGTCCGAGGGAAGGAGCATTCGTGAAATTTCGTTCAATTGATTATAGTGTCCTGCAAGATGGATGACAAATCCGACCGGTTCAGCGCAACCGTTCCCAGTTGGCCTGCAATCCGGTTGGCTGCTATAGTAGAGGCACTTCGCAAGTGCAAAAGACCCGCTGAACTATCCCCATTCAATTGGAGGCAATTATGGAACAACAGGTAGCGCCGGAAAAAGCCTATCGCAAGGACGGCAAGTTGAAGACATCTTATTATGAAGCAGAGATGGCCCGCCTGCAGGAAGAGTTGGTCAAACTCCAGTATTGGGTGAAGGAGCACGGCCTGAAGGTCGTCATTATTTTTGAAGGCCGGGGGTCTGCGGGTAAAGGCGGGGTGATCAAACGGATCACCGAGCAGATGAGTCCCCGGATTGTGCGGGTGGTGGCCCTGCCCACCCCCACCGAGCGGGAGAAGACCCAGTGGTGGTTCCAAAAATATGTGGCCCACCTGCCCGCGGCTGGCGAGATCGTTCTCTTCGACCGGAGCTGGTACAACCGCTCCAACGTGGAATGGGTGATGGGCTTTGCGCCGGAGGAGAAGGTTCACGAATTTCTGCGCTCCTGCCCGGAATTCGAGCGGATGCTTGTGCGTTCCGGGATTATACTTCTTAAATACTGGTTTTCCATCAGCCCGGAAGAGCAACTCAAGCGCTTTGAAAGCCGCAACACCGACCCCCTCAAGCGCTGGAAGCTCAGTCCCATCGACTTGGAGGAGCGGCGGCTCTATGCCCACTACTCCAGGGCCAAAGATGTGACATTCGTCCACACCGACATTCCCCAGGCCCCCTGGTATGTGGTTCCGTCGGACGATAAAGAAAAGGCCCGGCTCAACTGCATCAGCCACATCCTCAGCCAGATTCCCTACGAGGACATTGTGCCCGCGCCGGTACAATTGCCGGATATACAGGAGATTCCCTACGTGCGCACGCCCTTTGAAGAACAGAAAATTGTGCCGTTGGTATATTGAGGGGATTGGGGACTGGCAATTGGCGCGGCTTGTGAGCCAGTCAAACCAGGTCAGGTGTGAACGAACACCAGTCCTGCCCACACCACCCTGGCAGGCCACCAAAAAAAATGGATTTGGTCGATAGAGCGATATTGTTGTAGTATAAACTCACGCCATCCTACCTTTACCGAAAATTTGAGTGGCCATATTCCGCTTTAGCGGGCTGTGAGCCTAGGCTTCCTATGGGGAAAGGTTTCGTTGTGCCTCGACGCCTTACTTATCTCCTTATGTTTTTCGGGGTTTTTCTGCTGCCTCTCGTTCTATCACAGACGGGGAGCGCACACCCAGCAGGGCTTTCCTTTACCAACCAGACAACAGCAGCCGGTTTGACGACCCGTCACGAAAGCCCGCTCGCCCCAGAAGATCGGGGTTCGTTGATGATGGGTGGTGTGGCCGCCAGCGATTTCAACAACGACGGCTGGACTGATCTGTTTGTGATCGGCGGCGGCCTGCGCGCGGATGCGCTCTTTCTCAACCAAAAGAACGGCACATTCGTCGATCAGGCCCAAACCGCCGGTCTGACCCAATTGCACATCGGCGCAGGCGCAGCCGTAGCCGACTACAACGGGGATGGCTGGCTGGACATCTTTGTGACCAGCCAGGGGCCGCCAGACGCACCGGCAGTGGGTCATCACAAGCTCTACCACAACAACGGCGACGGCACTTTTACGGATGTTGCCCACGAGGCAGGCGTCAATCTGACATCGCCCGAAATCCCTGACGGCTACGGCGCGACCTTTGGCGACTACGATTTAGACGGCGATCTAGACCTGTTTGTGGCCGCCTGGGGTGTCATCCGGGATCCCTTCCCTCGCTCTGCAATGGGCAACCGCCTCTTTCGCAACAATGGCGATGGCACCTTCACCGATGTGACCGACAAAACCGACATCGGCGACGATATCATCAGTGGCTTCTCGCCCTGTTTTGTCGATATGGATGGGGACCGCTACCCGGAGATTCTGCTGGCAGCCGATTTTGCCACGAGCCGCTATTTTGTCAACAACCGGGATGGCACTTTCACATCACGCAATGTCTTCGCCGGCTCTCCGCCGCAGGACGGCATGGGTTCTGCCGTGGCCGATTTCAACTGGGATGGGCAACCCGACTGGTATGTCAGCGAAATCTACGACGATAGCGGCGAGGGCCGGGGCGAAGGCAATAAACTCTATCTCAACCAGGGGTCGCATACCTTTGTGGAAAAAGGCGTAGAGGCCGGGGTTGCGGATGGTGGCTGGGGGTGGGGCACAGTCGCCGTGGACCTGAACCACGACGGCTGGCTGGACATTGTCGAGACCAATGGCTGGCCTCTGCCTGCTTATGAAAACGAGCTTTCCAAAGTCTGGATCAACGACGGCGATGGCACGTATACGGAACAGGCTGAAAGTCTGGGGTTGATCCACCGGCTGCACGGTTTGGGGGTTGTTCAGTTTGATGCGGAGAATGATGGCGACATGGACATAGCCATTACCGCCTCCAACGATGACTTCAACTATTATCGCAACGAACTGCAAGGAGGCGATACAAACTGGCTGCGCGTGGCCCTGGATCGGGGAGAATCGGCCAGCGTTGCGCCCAACGGCATTGGCAGCCGCATTGTCGTGCGGGTGGGGGAGCAAACTTACACCCATTGGGTGATGGCCTGCCCCAGCTATGTCAGTCAGAGCGAGTTGACCGCCCACTTTGGGCTTGGCGCGACAGACAAAGTTGATGAAATTCAGGTCGCCTGGCCGGATGGCACTGTGACGACAGTGCGTGACGTGGATGTCAACCAATTCCTGAAAATTACGTATGGAAAGGGCGACGCGGCAGCCTGTACTTCGGGGGAGTGTAAACTTTTTCTGCCCTTCCTACAAACAGCCCCAACGACAAACTGAAATGGAATCGTATACCTTCTGTGTCCGATTGATTGTCCCTATTCGATGAGAGGAGAAATTCGATGAAGCGAACAGTGCGTCTAGCTACACTTGTGTTTTGTATAAGCCTGATTTTGGTTTCCTGGTCAAGCCCTGGGTTGGCGAGGTCTGTTGCCGATGAACCGGTGGTCGAGCCTGATTTTGGCGCGACCGCCATCACCTGGAATGCCCCCCAGGGCAGTGTCGGGTTTGTGATGGTGGTTTCCGGCCCCAATGGGTATCGTTTCGAGCAGAACTTCCCTGCTGGTATGCCGCTTGCTTTTCAAGCAGTTGATGCGACGGGTGCGCCTCTGGCCGATGGTCTCTACCAGTACGAGTTGCTCCCTGTTCGTTATGACCTTGCCAAAGCCCGCTCTGCTGAAGACAACGGGCGCAATGCGGCTGAATCTCGCGTGTTGACACAAAGCCAAGCCCAGCCCAGCGCAAATCTGGCTGCTCTGTCCGGTGCTTTCACCGTTCAGAATGGCTCTATCCTCGACCCCACTGCGCTTGAGGAGCAGATACCCGCGGCTTCCCAACCGAACGACAGCCCATCGGGCATTGACGCTCCATCGGATATCGTGCAGGCAGACGATGTGATCATAATAGGCGCCCTCTGTGTCGGTTTCGATTGCGTTAACAACGAGAGTTTCGGCTTCGACACCATTCGCCTCAAAGAGAACAACACGCGTCTCAAATTCGAGGACACCAGCACTGGTGCGTTTCCCAGCAATGACTGGCAGCTCACCGCCAACGACAGCGCCAGCGGTGGGAGCAACAAGTTCTCGATAGAGGACATCACGGGTGCCAAGATTCCCTTCACTGTCATCGCCGGCGCGCCGAGCAACTCCCTCTTTGTGGATAGTTCTGGCCGGGTTGGGTTGGGTACTGCATCACCCGTGCTGAATGTACACGTGGCAAGCGGCAACACACCAGCTACGCGGCTGGAACAGAATGGCACTTCCGGTTTTACCGCCCAAACCTGGGATATTGCCGGCAATGAAGCCAACTTTTTCGTGCGCGACGTAACGGGTGGCAGCCGGTTGCCTTTGCGCATCCGTCCCGGTGCGCCGACCAGTTCCCTCGACATCGCAGCCAGCGGCAATGTGGGCGTGGGCATAGCCTCACCGACCGCGTCGCTGCACGTGGCACGTTCGGATGGGACGGCGAAGTTGTTGGTGGAGGAAACGAGTGGGACCATCGCCCAGCGAAATCTAGTCAAACTTTTGAATACCAATGGAAATGTAGCAATCCAGTTTGTTCGCACGGACCTGAATCCTGACAGTGATTGGAAGGCAGGTGTACGGGCAGCCGGCTTTGAGATCAATGAAGCAAGCGATGCCAATGCAGAGTTCTTCCTGACCAGTGACGGCTCTCTTGCTATTCAGGGTACATTAACAACAGCTGGCCCCACTTGCTTCGGTGGATGCCGACAGCAGAGCGATGCGTTCGTGAAGAGTGCCACCCTCCTTGAAAAATTGGCCGATGTATCCGTGATGCGCTGGACAACAACGATGGCCAAGTCTGAAAATCCTGATAGTCTTGATTTTGTCAATGCAGAACACCTGAGTCCGGAGATGCAATCCTTCTACGAAGTATATGGTCTTGGGCTTGACGGGCAGAGTATTGCGCCCCTGGATGTTGCCGCAGTGGCATTAGCATCGGCGCAAGCTTTAAAGGAGGCTGTCGACGCTCAGAATGTTCAGATCGCAGCCTTGGAAGCACAACTGGCCGAGATGGAAGCACGGATACAACAACTCGAAGAGATGTCGCATACGCACAACTATTTACCGTCCGTTTCCAATGCACCCTAAAAATCTCCAGAATGATTGCGAGAGAATGTTTTGAGCGGTATTTTTGGTCTTGTCAATCTCAACGGTGAACCAGTGCATCCCGCATCGCTGTACGCGATGCAGGATGCTATCTCCTTCTGGGGAGTAGATGGCCAGAATGTATGGAATGATGGAGCGGTCGGTTTCGGACAGTTGCGTCTTCACGACACCCCGGAAGCATGCAATGAACGGCTGCCACACTGGCTGCCCGAACAGAGATTGGCATTCACCGCCGAAGCACGCATCGACAACCGGGATGAGTTATGTGACTTCTTTCGAATCCCCCACGCAGAACGCCCGACCACGCCAGACAGTGCGTTAATCCTACAAGCCTATCTAAAGTGGGGCGAAGCCTGCCCAGAGTACCTGCTGGGCGACTGGTCTTTTGCTGTCTGGTATCCGGACGAGCAGCGTCTCTTCTTGGCGCGCGATCACCATGGGGTGACAGCACTATACTACTATCAAGATGCCACTCGTTTTGCTTTTGCCTCGTCTCGCAAAGCACTGCTTGCTCTGGGCGTGCAGCGCCGTCTGAACGAAATGTATCTGGCGCAGGTATTGATCGCCTGGCCTGCCTATCACGGCGAACGCACGATTGACCTGGATATCTATCGTCTGCCGCCAGCCCATGCCATGACTGTGACCAGGCAGGGGACAAAGGTGTGGCGTTACTGGCGATTGGAGGATACACCCGAATTGCACCTGCCTGGCTTTCAGGACTATATAGATGGTTTTCTGGAAGTCTATACGGAAGCGGTGCGGTGTCGCCTGCGCAGTCAACGACCTGTGGGCGTCACCTTAAGTGGTGGGCTGGACTCTGGCTCGGTCACCGCGTTGGCAGCGCGGGAGCTACAGAGTCAGGGTAAGCGACTGCCCGCCTTCACTGCCGTGCCGATGCACGACGGGACAGCTTCTGCCAATGCAGCAGAGCGCTTTGGGGATGAAAGCGAATTGGCCAGGGCAACGGCTGACTTTGCGGAGAACGTGGACGTCAATCTAACGCATTCGGAAGAAATCACGCCACTGGCTGGCATCAGACGTAGTTTATACATCTATGACGAGCCCCAATTTGGGGCAGCAAATGCGTACTGGATATGGGATTTGCTCACCCAAGTATCGAAAACGGGAATTGGTGTCCTGCTGACTGGTCAAGGCGGCAATGCCACGATTTCTTGGCCCGGCAATGACGTATCTGTGTCCTGGCGCAACCGAATTGCACGACATGGGGTACTGAAGACCATGCGTCACGTCATAACGCAGCAATTGCCATCTGCCTGGCAGCGAGCGTTCCATGGCTGGCAGATCGAGCAACGCTGGCAAGATCATGCTGCGCTGAACCCTGACTTTGCTCGCCGTATCGCATTGCGGGAAGCAATCTGCACCGACAAAGTACACCCCCTGATTGACAGAATCTCCGATCCACGGGAGAGACGCTACCGGATTATTAAACCCGGGCGGAGTATCATCAGCGCCTGGTGGGCGGAAAGTGGCGCTGCGACCGGATTGTCTGTGCGCGACCCTACCGAAGATGTGCGGGTCATGCAATATTGTCTTTCAATCCCAGATAGATTCTACAGAGAAAGCAGTAGCCATACAGATCGATGGCTCATTCGCAGTAGTATGCAAGGACTGCTGCCCGATGCTGTACGGTTAAACCAGCGACGCGGACGACAGTCATCCGATCTTTTGCAACGGCTGCGGCATGATTCCGAAGAAGTAGATCGAATATTAGCGCAAGCGGTTCATGGCAGGGCGGCAGAGTATCTGGACATAGCACGAATGAAAAGCGTATGGCATCAAGCGCAGACCGAGAATTCCCCGGAGGTACGCAGACTCAGCAGTGTTATCTTGCTACGCAGCATCATGGCTGGCATATTTTTGAGTGATACCGCCTTGGTCAATTGAGCCTTTTGTAGTATATTTTTGAGCATAGCAGACAGGTGTATAGGAATCACCGAATCTGCTAAATTCTATCTATGTCATTGCTACACTTTGGATGACAACCCAGCAAACTTCAGGAGGCGAATTAAAAATGCAGAGCCAACACAATGCAGCCAACCAGACATCCGGCACAGAGACTGCTCTATCTGAAGCGAAAGACGTAACAGCGCGCCAGCCCTGGTTGACCCCGACAGTTACCCAACTTGAGATCAAGCGCACAATGAACGCCAGCGGCTCCACTACAGACGGCGGAGCTGCGTCCGAAGTCTCACCAGCGCCATAACTATATGTTTCATGATACAATACCTTCGCCAAGTTGATGAAAAAACGGAGCCAAGAAGTAAGATAGATTAGCAACGGACAAGTTGGTTACTCTATCTCTACTCAAAGGCTCCTCATGGACATTATTGCGCTACTTCAGGTATTGAGTCAATGTTTGGATCAGG
>CAMDQF010000283.1 GCA_945905745.1 Litorilinea aerophila | reverse complement strand
GGAGGGGTAAAACAACCTATTCCCGACCTGGAGGAAATTCCTACGTTGCCAAATGCTGCAATTCAGCTTTGGCAGCGTTATTCGAGATTTGGTAAGCTCGTTGTGATAAACTCCGGAAAGATGGGTCGTGGATTCCGAATATGCTCTTGGTGCGGCTACGCTGATCAGCCTCTTGACCAACCAACATCTAATCGCCGGGGTAAGCCTGACACTTCTCATCGAAATCCGCGTACTGGACAGGAGTGTCGGGGACCGCTAGTAACAAGACATCTTGGACATGCATTTTTGAGCGACGTAATTGAAGTTCGATTAGGCGGATTCATCGCCAATGCATCCGATATTCGACTCTGGCATTCGGTGGTTTACGCCTTGCTAGAAGGGGCATCACATGCGCTCAATATCCGCCGCGATGATCTCGATGGCACATTGCATCACCACACCAGCATGGAACCACCAGCTATCCTCCTATACGATAACGTTCCTGGTGGTGCTGGTCATGTACGGCGCATATTTGAAGAGCCGGGGATAGTTTTTCAAAATGCGTACGACCGAGTCGCAAATAAGTGTTGTGGTCCAGAAACAAGCTGCTATGAGTGTCTTCGCAATTATCGAAATCAGTGGCTTCACGATAGTTTGCTAAGAGGTCTGGCACGAGATTTGTTGGCAGGTATTATTAAAAGCTTGGCCTAGTGTCCTGTCACGCGTGAAATAATAGGTAGGAGCGCTGCTTGCTGCGCCCACAGCACACGGACGCAGCAAGCAGCGCCCCAACGGAATTCCTCACCCGCTCTACTCCCCGGCACTCCCCTACCTTCGACCCCAGTCTGGGACGCATCCAAAAAGTGGGTTTTCCCAAGCCGCTGAAATTGGCTATACTTCTCTGTAATGAAAACGGGAACGCCGATTGCGCAGAGGACGCAGAGTACGCAGATTTTATCAGCGTCAATCATTCTTTTCAGCGTTATCAGCGTCCTTATTTTTTGGTCAAAGCCTTCCCCCACCCCCAGGAGTTTCCCATGCCGCAACGACCGCAAATCGCCATCATCTGCTCAGTTGTCCACAAATACGCCCACGCCCAGCACTTCATTGACCGCTTTCTGGAAGGCTATGGCTGGGACAACCGCCACCATCGCCCGCCCATGGATTTGGTCTCGGCCTATGTGGATCAGATCGGCGAGAGCGATCTGGCCCAAGAACGCAGCCGTCGCTATCCTGCCTTCCAACTCTACCCGACGGTAGCTGATGCCCTGACCCTGGGCACGGACACGCTGGCCGTGGACGGCGTGCTGCTCATCGGCGAACACGGCGAATATCCCTACAACGCAAAGGGCCAGCATCTCTACCCCCGCTACGAACTCTTCAAGCAGATTGTGGCCGTCTATCGGTTGACCGGACGCACTGCCCCCATTTTCAACGACAAGCATCTCTCTTGGAAATGGGAGTGGTCCAAGGAGATGGCGGAGACCGCCCAGTCCCTGGGCTTCGCATTGATGGCCGGTTCCTCCCTGCCGGTGACCTGGCGCACCCCTTCAGTGGATATGCCCCTGGGCGCGCCCGTGCGCGAAGCCCTGGTCGTCGGCTACGGCGGGGTGGACAGCTACGATTTTCACGCCCTGGAGACGCTGCAATGTATGGTGGAGCGGCGGGCCGGAGGAGAGACAGGCGTGCGTTGGGTGCAGGCCTACCGGGGCGACGCCTTTTGGGAGGCCCACCACGCCGGCGTCTGGTCGCGCGTACTTTTTGAAGCTGCGCTCAGCCGCAGCTACACATTGACACCGAGCCGTCCAGGCTTTAACAACAATTTTCCCACCAGCGACGAGATGCGGGAATTGGTCAAAGAGCCGGTCGCCTACCACTACGAACACAGCGACGGCCTGTGCTCCACAATGATTTTGCTGAACGGGCTGGTGCAGGACTTCAACTTTGCAGCCCATTTGGACGGACAGAGCGAGCCGTTCTCCACCCAAATGTATCTGCCCATGCCCCCGGCCCGCACGACTTTGGCGAACTTCTTCTCGCCCCAGGTCAATGCAGCCGAGCAGATGTTCCTGACCGGCAAGCCGACCTATCCCATCGAGCGCACCCTCCTGACCAGTGGGCTGACCGCCGCCGGTGTCGAGAGTCTGCACGCAGGCCAGACGCGCATCGAAACACCCCATCTCGCCATCGCCTATCAGCCCACACCTGAATCCACCTTCTGGCGGGAAGAGCGCCGCCATCTGCTGCCCGCTCCCCAACCACCCCGGCCCCAACTGCCACCCCCGCCCGCCCCGCCTCTACGGATTGCCGTCATCGCCTCCATCTACCGTCTGCGCTCCCACGCCCAGCATTTCTGTGACCGCTGGCTGACCGGCTACCCGGTGGATGGGCGCTGGCATCGGCCCAACGCGGAGATCGTATCGCTTTACGTGGACCAGCAGCCCCTGGGTGATCAGAGCGTGGACAGGGCGCGGGAGTTCGGCTTCAACGTCTACCCGACAATTGCCCAGGCCCTGCGCTGTGGGGGGGAGACGCTGGCGGTGGATGCCGTGATGCTGATGGTGGAACACGGCGACTACCCCCGCAACGATCTCGGCCAGGTTCTCTATCCGCGCCACGACTTTTTTGTGCAGTGTGTGGAAGTCTTTGAAGCGGATGGGCGGTCCGTGCCCGTCTACAACGACAAGCACCTTTCGTATAGTTACACAAAGGCCGCGGAAATGGTGGACGACGCTCACCGGCTGGGCTTTCCTCTTCTGGCCGGCTCTTCCTTGCCTGTCACCTGGCGGCTGCCGGATGTGGAACTGCCCCTGGGCTGCACAATCGAAGATGCCCTGATGGTAGGCGTGGGTGGCTCGGACCCCATGGACTACCACGCGCTGGAAGCTATGCAATGTATGCTGGAACGGCGGAACGGGGGCGAGAGCGGCGTGCGGGCTGTGCAATTGCTGGAAGGCGAGGCTGTCTGGCAGGCGGGGCGGGATGGGCGCTGGTCCCTGGAACTGCTGGAAGCCGCGCTTTCGCGTAGCGATTCGCCCTGTGGACTGCCCGACCAGGACGGGCGGACGATTGATCTGCTGGGCAGCGGCGAGCTTTACCGATTGGTGGAGAATCCTGCGGCCTATTTAATTGAGTACAACGACGGTCTGCAGGCCACACTGCTCATGCTCAACGGCGCGCTCAAGGATTTCTGCTTTGCTGCCCGCCTGGCTGGGGAGGCGAAGCCGGTCTCCACCCAATTTCTCCTCACCCCCGGCCCCAATGTCACCTATTCGGCCTGTCTGGTCAGCGAGATCGAGGAGATGTTTGCCACCGGCGTGGCGCCTTTCCCCGCCGAACGCACTCTGCTGGTCAGCGGTGTGCTGGAGAGCTGTCTGACCTCCAGAGTGCAAAACCACCAGCGGCTGGAAACGCCCCATCTGGCAGTCGTCTACCAGCCGCCGGTCGATTCGCACCACGCGCGGGCGTAAGCGAATTCTATTTTATCCCCGTTCATCCGTGGCTGACTTCACAAGGAGCGTACCCGATGGGAGAGAGATTGCAGGGCAAAGCAGCGATTGTCACCGGCGCTGGGTCGGGGATTGGCCGGGCTTGCGTGCTGCGCTTTTTGCAAGAAGGCGCAGCGATCGTCGCCACGGACATTCACGCCTCCGCCTTGGCAAAGCTGGCACGCGAGGTGGCCCAAGCCGGTGGTCAGCTTGTCACCGTTGCAGGTGATGTGACCCGCCAAGAAGATGTGGCGGCGATTGTAGACACAGCCATCGCCGCGTGCGGGCGGCTGGACGTGCTTGTCAATTCGGCGGGCATTACGGCGCGCAATGTGCGGGCCGAAGCGGATTTTGCGGAGCGCTGGGAAGCAGTAATGCGGGTGAATGTCAAAGGGACACTGCTGATGTGCCACGCCGCGGTGGAGGCTATGCGCCGCAACGGTGGCGGTTCGATTGTCAACCTGGCCTCCGTGATGGGCACTGTCGGCTACCCGACCCATCTCCCCTTCTCTGATGGCTTCAACGCCTATCCCCAGAGCAAAGGCGCAGTGATTCAGATGACCCGGGATATGGGCGTGCGTCTGGCTGCCGAAGGGATTCGGGTCAATGCGGTCTGCCCCGGCTTTATCTACACCGCACTGACAGAGAATGTCACCAGTAACCCGGAAATTCACGAAGTTATGCAACGCTCCCACCCCATCGGGCGGATGGGAAGCGCCGAAGAAGTGGCAAATGTCATCGCCTTCCTCGCTTCCGACGAAGCCTCTTTCGTCGCCGGCGCAGTCTGGGCGGTGGATGGGGGCTATACGGCGCAGTAGCAGGAGAAGAATGGAACGCGGATGACGCGGATCGGGCGGATAGATGCGGATAAAAACATCCGCTTGAATCTGCTCAATCCGCGTTATCCGCGTTCTATTCCCCATCCCTATTCTAGCAGCGCAAAGGCGCGCACGGGGAAGGTGCCGAATTCCGCCACTTTGACCGGCACAGCGTAGAAGCGAAAACCCGCCTCTGGCAACTGTTCCAGCCCGGTCATATGCTCCACAATCAGAATCTCCGCGCCCAGCAGAATGGTATGCACCGGGCGGCTGCCATCCCGGATGTCGTCGATATTGTAGGAGTCGATCCCGACCAGCGCCGCGCCCCCGTCCCGCAGGCGTCTGGCCGCGTCTGCCGTCAGAAAGGGATGGCCCTCGAAGTAGTGGTCTGTGCGCCAGTGCCGCGCCCAGTCCGTATGCACCAGCACTGCTTTGCCCGCCATGTCCACCCCGGCGAAATCTGCGGCCGTGATACGTTCCTGCCCGGCTGGAATGCGCACCACTACTCCGTCCAGATGGGCCAGACGCGCCAAATCCAGTTGGGAGAGGTCTTTGCCTTCAGCGAAGCGGTGGAAAGGCGAGTCCAGATAGGTCCCAGTATTGGCGACCATCTCAATCTGGCCGATGTGGAAGGACGTGCCCTCCGCGTATATCGCCTTCGACGCTTCCCGGCTGAGGAAGTCACATATAATCGGCGCGGGCAACCCTTTGTAAGTGATCATCCCGGCTTCGATGGTGTGGCTGAGATCGATGAGTGTGTGGGGCATAGAAACTCCGTGGTGCGTGTACTGGTACAGGTCGATGAGTGTGTAGGGCATAAGTGGCTCCGCTATCGTAGGTTGGGTGAATGCCGCCCACAAAACATTGGGTACCGATCAGCAGCCCAGGCATTCACCCAACAAGCGCGGCCAACTCCACAAAATCTGTTGCCATCAGATCAAACTTCTCCTGGGGCCAGGGCTTGGGATGCTGCGGGCCGTACTCCTGGGGGCGGTGAACGTAGGCGGTGCGCATCCCCACCCCGGCGGCCGCGTGGAGGTCGCTCTCGTGCGCCGCCACCATCAGCACCTGCTCCGGGGGCAGATCGAGCAGCGCGCAGGCGGTGCGATAGGCTTCCGGGTCCGGTTTGTAGTGGTGGGCCAACTCCGCTGAGAGGATGCAGTCCCAGGGCAGGCCCCCGTGCTTCGCCATATTCGTCAGCAGAGAGAGATTGCCGTTGGAGAGGGTGGCGATGACGTACTTCTGCTTGAGCCGGGTCAGCCCCTCCACCGCGTCGGGCCAGGGCCGCAGCCGATGCCAGACCCGATTCAGGTGGACTAGCTTCTCCTCGCTCAACCCGGTCAGGCCGAAATCGGGCAGCAGGCTCTCCAGAATCATCCGGTGCAGGTCATCCAGTCTCGTCCAGCCCAGCTCGCCGGAGCGCACCCGGGCCATCGCCGGTTGATACCCGGCGCGCCAGGCGTCGGCCAGACCAGCCCAATCCACATCAATTTCCCAGCATTTTCCTTCTTCGATAATCGTTCCGCGCCAGTCCACGACTGTGCCAAAAACGTCGAAGGTCAACGCGCGAACGGTAGACAATAGGTGGGCCATCGGCTATACTTCCTTTCAGTCGAAAATGGCAGGCGATATGCTCGGGGCATTGATAAGGATGCAAAGTCGATCCGGTCCACCAGACCGATCTACGATGACGATTTACAGAGCAACGGGCGCGATTGGGGGAGAACGGCCTTGCCTCGCCTGAACACAAAGCCTTTGTCGAGCGGCTGTCCCCGACCTCCTAACTTCTACCCCACAATCTGCTCTATCCGTTTTGCCACCTGCGCTGCCTCGTCCTTTCCCAACGCTCCCATCACGTAGTCACAGCGCCATTGCGCGCCACCCGCTAACTCTTTGACATAGCCTTTGGCCTTCTCTGCTGTATAGCCTTCCGGCTCGGCGGTGGCGGGCAAATTGATGCCGGCCGCGTCCTGATCCGGTGTGCGGCAGATCCAGCGCACACCCACAGGAAGCTGCTCGGGGCGGTGGCGGATGTAGTCGGCGTTGCCATCGGGGTGCAGTTGCAATGTGTGGGCCCAACCGTCCGCATCCGCGCGGTAATCAATGCCAAAGACGATCTCTGGATCGAAGGCGAGGCCGGGGGTCAACCTGTGGTGGAGTTCGGGCTTTTCACCCAACGCATCCATAAAGGTGAGGTAGTCGGGGGCAAACTTGACGTGGCTGGGAATACTGCGCCGCACTCGCACAGTCTGCGGGGTTACGACCGCGCTGTAGAGTAGCTGGCCGTTGTCCACCGGTCGGAAGTTGGCGTGGGCCAGGTACATATATTCCATCGGCGTCTGTTTCAGATTGTGACAGACGAGGCTGACGTGAATCAGCGACGAACCCGCGTAGAGCTTCACCAGCGGTTCGGCCGTGTAGTTGTAGTTGAAGGCGACTGTATGCCGGTAACGCCCGCCCAAACCGATGTACGCGCCATTCTCATCTTCGCCCAATACCAGCCAGGCCTGCTGGTAGACGGCGTTGGGCAGTTCGCCGTGCAATGGGTGGTCGTCCTGCGCGGTGGGCACGCCCATTGCCGTAAAGCCACAATGGAGCAGGAAACCGCCATAATTCTTTGCGTAATCGCTGGTGGACTGGGGTGCGTCGAACATCGAGCGCATCGTCAGGTTGCGTCCACCAAATGTGGCCGACCAGATTTGCTGGCCCTGAAAAGGCAACATTACCAGTTCGCCCTGGCTATTGGAGAGGCGGAGGGCGGCCACACCGCTGTCGTAGCGAAAGCTGGAAACGCGTAGCTCTGCGCTTTCTACCAACAAGCGCTCTTTGCTGTTGAAAAACTCCGGTTGTAAATGAATTGTGCTTTCAGCCATTGCATACTCCAGGGTAGGGGTTGGGTAATCCGCTAGCCTGATCCTACCAGTCTTTTCTGCTTTGCGCCAATGAAAATGCCAGCCCAGCGACCCAACTCAAATTTACCGACTGGTATGCTATACTATACGGTATGGATACGCACTCTCTTCCCTCAATTGCTGCCGTAATCGCTGCGGCCGGCTTTAGCCGACGCATGGGCCACTTCAAACAGCTGCTGCCCTGGGGCAGCAGCACTGTGATCCGCGCAGTTGTGGGTAATTTACACACCGCGGGTGCATCTCCGATTGTCTGTGTCACCGGCCACCGGGCCGCCGAAATCGTCGCTGCTCTGGAAGGTAGCCCGGCGCAGATCCTCCCCAACCCGCACTACACCACCAGCGAAATGCTCACCTCTTACCAGACCGGCATCGCTGCCCTTCGCACTTCACAACTCACAATTCACAATTCCGACTTTGTTGGCTGCCTCTTGGCCCTGGCCGACCAGCCCCACATCCCGGTCACTGTCCTCCGCCAGATCATCGAACAGGCCCAGTCTACACCGGATCGAATCGTCATCCCCAGCCACGCCATGCGCCGGGGTCACCCCATTTACCTGCCCTGCCGACTGTGGAATGAGTTGCTGGGACTCCCCGCGCACGCATCCCTGCGTACACTGCTCGACCAGCACAGCGCCGAAATCGGTTATGTGGATGTTGATACCGACGCGATACGCCGGGATATGGATGAGTGGGGGGAATACGAGCGGCTGCGGGGAGAGTTTGACTCAGATAGAAACGTGAAGCGTGAGATGTGAAACGTGAGATCATTCAGTGAGCGCACGTTTCACTTCTCACGCATCTTGGACCTTAAGGAAGAGAAAAATCTAATGTCTACGATTTACCATCAATTACAGAAGCTGGTTGCCCAGGGCGAAAATGTGGCCCTGGCGACAATCGTCTCGGCCAAAGGCTCGGTTCCCAGAGAGGTGGGGGCGAAAATGATCATCCACCCCCTGGGCCGTCACGTGGGCACAGTGGGCGGCGGCTGTGGCGAGGGTGATGTGATCCGCACTGCCCTGGATGTGATCCAGGACGGTCAGCCTCGTACAGTTCACGTAGACCTGACCGAGGACATCTCCATGCAGAGTCTGGGCGTCTGCGGCGGGGTGATGGATGTGTTTATTGAGCGATGGGGTGAAGGGTAGTAATCAGTAAGTGTAGTCCATCAATACATCGTGCACAACGTAGTTGAGAAAACATCAGTACATCGTGCAGCACCTTAACAACCAAAACATCAATAGATCGTGCAAAAGCGTGTAAAATCACCTTATTTCGAGAGGAGAAAGGTGAAAATGGACGCAGAG
>CAMDQF010000282.1 GCA_945905745.1 Litorilinea aerophila | reverse complement strand
CTCCGCGCCTCTGCGGGCGTAAATTACTACCCAAAGAAGGGCGCAAACCAGGCCGCCGGGATGTCCAGACCAAAGCCCGGTGCATCGTTGGGTGTCAACCAGCCATCCACAGGGATTGCTTGTCCCGGCAGCCGCCAGCCTTCGGAAAGCGGCACACCCGGCGCAGTGCCAACAAAACATTCCAGCCAGGGGACGGCAGGCGTAGCAATGCTGAAGTGCTGGCCGTAGGCGCTGTTGCCGCCGCCGTGCATGATTACGCTGACCCCGGAGGCGTCGGCGGCCGCCGCGATCTTCTGACAGGTGGTCACACCGCCGCACCTCTGGATGTCGGGCTGGAGAATGTCGGCCACCCGGTGCTGAATCGCCCACTGGAAGGGCACGTGGGTGTACCAATGCTCGCCAGTTGCCAGGGTTTGCCAGGGGAGCCGCTGGCGCAGGGCCAGATGGGCGTCCATATCTTCCGGCATCAGACACTCCTCCATCCATTTCAGCCGATAGGGACGCAGCGTCTCGGCCAGCCGCACAGTGTATTCCACATCAAAGGCCATCCAGCAGTCCAACATCAGCTCGCATTCGTCGCCGATCTGCTGCCGGGTGCGCGCCACCAGTTCTTCGTTTTTGCGCATACCCTCCAAGCCATCGGCGGGGCCATAGGGGCAGGCGAGTTTGAAGGCGCGAAAGCCCAACTCCTGATACCAGTCCACATCATTGCCCGTGGCATAGCAGAAGATAGCATCCTTCTGCTTGCCACCAAGCAGTTGGTAGACCGGCTGGCCGAGCAGTTTGCCACGCAGATCCCAGAGGGCCAGGTCCACTGCGCTGACCGCGTAGGCGGCCAGACCGGTAGAGCCGTAGGGCTTGGTCATGCGGAACATCATATCCGACAGCTTCTCAGTAGCAAAGCAGTCCTCGCCCACCAGTTGAGGGGCCAGGTGATCCTCGATCACCGCGGCCACGGCGCGCCCGTTGGAGGTGGAACCGTAGCCGGTGGTGCCATCCTCCGCGGTGACCGCACACCAGACACTCTCCCATTTGGGCAGCCACAGTTCCCGGTGACGTTTGACTTTGGGGTAGCGCGACATCGGGTTGGCGACTTCGCTCTCCTCCCACCAGGAGGGACGCCGCTGGCTTGTTTTGCTCTCTTGGGGCGGTGGGTTGAGACGCAGGGTGCGAACTTCGGTGATTTTCATGGGTGGGGACTCCTGTCGTGCGAGAAAAATAGGGCCACGGATGAACACGGATCAAACGGATTGACACGGATAAAATCGGCGTTTTCTGCGTGCATCTGCGTCCCTCTTCGGTACTCCTCTTGCGGTGTGGTCGCTCTACAGTTCCGGGGTACGGTAGAGCAGCGCGCCGTCAATGCGGATTTCCACATCCTTCAGATAGGGGCGCAGTTTGGCCGGATTGACCGTCATACCCAAACCCGGGGCGTCGGGTGCATGCAAATAGCCGTCGCTGTCGGGCAGCAGATGGTTTTCGGTAATGTCCACGGCCAAGGATTTCAGTTCCACCGGATATTCGCAGATCGTGTCCTCTTGCAGCCCGGCGTAGGGTTGCAGCGAGGCGCTGAGGGCCAGATGGGAGGTGAAGGTGTGGTTGACATAGGTGACGCCCCGGGCGTGGGCATAGTCGGCCACCTGTTTGGCGACGCTCAGACCGCCGATGCGCCCGGCATCGATCTGGATGTAACCCAGGCCAGCATAGTCGATCATATGCTGGGCCATATACAGATTGTGGCTGCCCTCACCACCCGCCAACTTAACGCTGCCGCTGCGCTGGGAGAGGCTGTGATAGGCCGTTAGCGCGCCAGAGACAAAAGGCTCCTCCAGCCAGGTGGCGCGACAGGCTTGCAGGGCGGGCAGGCGTAGCGCGGCCTTCTCCACATCAGCGCGCCAGACCGTGCCGATGTCAATGAGCAGAATGCCATCCTTGCCCAGCCCCTCGCGGGCGGCCACAAATTGGTCGGCGTCGGCCTGCGCGCTCTCCAGGCCGATGGGTCCCCAGCCAAATTTGGCGGCCCGGTACCCGGCAGCGCGGGCTTTGCGGCCTTTGAGCAGCGTCTCCTGCGGCGTGTCGCCAAAGAGCATTGAGGCGTAGGGCAGTTTGGGGTAGGCGCGGGGGTAGCCCAACAGCTTCCAGGCCGGCTCCCCCAGACGCTGACCCAACAAATCCCAGAGGGCCATATCAACGCCAGAAAGGGTATGATCCGCCTGCAGTACATCCTGGCTTTGCGCCCGCACCAGATCGCCAATCCGGTAGATATCGGCCACATCGTTCAGACTTTGCCCCAGCACCGAGGCAGAAACCGGTTTGCAGGCGCTGTGGGACATGGGCGTGACAAAGCTGGCGATACAGGCCAGGGGCGAGGCTTCGCATTCGCCCCAGCCTACATAGCCACCCGCAGCCACGCGCACCAGAAGGGCGTCCTGGCTGCCATCGCCGATATCCAACACTTCGGGCATGGAAAGGTAGAAGAGGTCAACCGATTCGATTTTCATGATACCCTGCCGTGTGAAAGAACGAACCGCCGACGTGAGAAGCGAAAACTCTTCCGTCGGCGGTCTATGTTTGCATACACCTTGCGGCAACTCAACGTAGGTTGGGTTGTTTCGGCAAAGACACACCATCCCTTGCCGAAACAACCCGACCCACTATTTCTTCTTATTCGTGGCAGCCCATTCGTTCAACTGGCGCTGCACTTCGTCGATGATGACCTGCGCGCCGGCTGCGTTCAGCTTGTCTTTGGCGTCGGCAGCCGCATCATCCCAGCTCACCCAGCCGTTTGCGATGGGAGTCACCAACTCTTTCCATACAGCGGAGGTTTGGGCGATTTCGGTCTGAATGGGTGTGCGATCGACTACAAAGCCCAGAGCGACCGACGGGAAAGCGGTGTCGTTCATCACTTGGGTCTTTTCCCAGGCACCCACCTGCTTGGCATCCCGGTAGTAGCCGTTGAACTGATTGCCGAACTCCCAGTCCGTGTTGGGGTTGTAGGTGCTGGTGGCACCGTCAATGCCGTCGGGGAATTTGAAGACTTTGTTGCCCTCATCCTCCCACACCCAATGGGTGCCTTGGATACCGTGGGCCAAAAGGTTGTAGACATCCACATTGGTATTCAGCTCTTCCAAAACTTCCATCGCCTTTTCCGGGTTCTTGGAGGTCTTGCAGATGGCGTTAAGGGTGGCTGTCGCACCGCTGGTGTCCAGGATCAGGGGGTCTGTCAGATTCTTGCTGACAAATTCCCAACCAAACTTGGTCTGATTTTCCACATCGTTGCCGGGCTTTTCCACATGATTGATCATGGCGTATTTGCCAGACCGTAATGCGGCGTCTCCTTCGGCCACATCAGGCAATTCCTGCGGATAGTAGCCAGCTTCATACCACTTCTGGGTCAAGCGGGCCGATTCTTCGAACTCGACCGTGTCCAACAGGTTGACGACGGTCATGGACTCATCGTTGGCCTTCATACCGATAAAGCCGATGCCGTCATCCAATCCATCATAGCCCCAGTATTGGGTGCGCCAGGTGTTCGGCGATCCATTGAGGTTGACATAGATGGGCGTGACCTCCCCATCAGCCACCAGAGCCTCCATGAAGGGCTCCATATCCTCGTAGCGCTTCACATTGTCCAGACTGAAGTTGTACTTCTCCAGCAGGTCTTTGCGCACATTCACGCCCCAGGGCTTGGGGAAGATCTGCTGGTTGATGACGCCGTAGATACTTCCTTTGACCCGAGCCGCTTCCCAGGTGCTGGGGGGCATACTAGCCCACAGACCCGGTGCGTGATCGATCAGGAGATCATCCAGGGGCAAGAGGACGCCATTGGCCACATTGTTGGCATAGCTGTTGATCCAGGGGGCAGTGAAGATGATGTCGCACTCTTCCCCGGCGGCCAGGCGCAGCTGCATTTTTTCGTTGTATGCGCCGAATTCGACCACATCCAAAGTCAGATTCACACCGATTTTGGCGTTGAGAATCTCATTGAGAGCGTCCTGCACCATCAACAGGTCCGTGGGAACTGGGCCTGCGTAGGAGTAGGTAATCGGAATCAGATCGGCGGCGGGAGCCGGCGCCGCAGCCTGACTTTCGGCTGGTGCCGCGGCGGGGGCCGGTGCGGCCGGGGCCGGACAAGCTCCCAGGAACAGGGCTGCCACAAGCAGCACTGCCAACAGTGAATAAAGACGGTTGTTCTTCATTGGATCTTTCTCCTTGGGGTGAAAATTGGGATGACAGGATGACAAGATGACAAGAGGAAGGGATGATGGGATAGTGGGAGCAGGAAGTTTTCCCCATATCATCTTGTCATCCCTTCCTCTTGTCATCCCTTAAGACCGCCGATGGTAATGCCACGCACGAAGTACTTCTGCAAGAGTAAAAAGGTAAAGAGCGCGGGTCCAAAAGCGAGTACGGCCAGGGCCATACGCGCCGATTGGGTGGGAATGGGCATGCCCGTAGTCTGGGGATTGGAGGCCAGAAAAGTAATATTGCGCATCAACACATAGAGCAGGTATTGCAGTGGGTAAAGCAGAGGTTTGTTGACAAAGAGCAGGGCCAGGAACCAATCATTCCAGAAACGCAACACATAAAAGAGGCCAATTGTCGCCAGCACAGGCTTGGAGAGCGGCATAACGATGCGGAAGAAGATGCGCCATTCCCCCGCGCCGTCGATGCGGGCTGCATCCAGTAATTCCGTGGGCAGTTGGGCGAAGGATGTGCGCAGGATCAACACATACCAGGCTGTGACCAGATAGGGCAGGATCAGCGCCAGGATGTTGTCTTTTAGCCCCAGATAGCGGGTAACCAGAATATAGAAAGGAACCATCCCGCCACTGAAGAGCAGGGTAAAAAAGACATAGAAAGAGAGCGGTCCCCGCAGTTTGAAGTCCTGCCGAGCCAGAGGCCAGGCCAGCATCGAGGAGAGCAGCAGCCCCAACCCCGTGCCCACAATCGTCACAAAGCCCGTTACGCCGTAAGCCTGCAACATCTGACCCGGCTTCTGCAAGATATAATCGTAGGCGGCAGTGCTAAAGCCTACGGGCAAGAGACTGTACCCCTGCTCCACCAATGCTTTCTCGCTCGAAAGCGAAATGGAGATCACCAGCATCATCGGGATCACACAGGCCAACCCGATCAGAATCAAGACACCGTGTACCAACCACTGCCCTAGCAGTGCTTGTGTGCGATAGCGATTCCAGGGTCGGGAGACTCGCTGAGTGGTACGGGCCATTGAATTCCTCAAAAAAGGGAGTGGGATGGGACGGGATGGGACGGTCTGACCGGGTATAGCTTAGAACAACGAATAATCCCGGTTGATTTTGCGCACGATCCAGTTGGCCGTGATCACCAGCACAAAGCCGACCGAGGACTGATAGAAACCCGCGGCCGCGGCCATGCTGATGTTGCCTAACTGGACAAGAGACCGATAGACAAAGGTGTCAATCACATCGGTCGTACTGTAAAGCATAGCCGTGTCCCGGGGCACAAAGAAGAAGAGACCAAAATCTGCGTTGAAAATCCGGCCAATCGCCAACAGCACCAGAATGATAATCAACGGATAGAGCAAAGGCAGGGTAATGTAGCGAATCTGCTGCCATTTGCTTGCGCCATCGATCTTGGCGGCCTCGAAGAGTTCGGGCGAAATCCCCAGAATCCCGGCCAGATAGACGATACTGCTGAAGCCGATGCTGTTCCAGATATGGGCGAGGGTGAGAATCCAGGGCCAGTACTGGGGCGAACGATACCAGGAGGGTGGGTCGCCGCCGAAACGCTCGATCAACTGATTGGCCATGCCTCCTTCGCCGTTGAGAAAGGCAAAGACAAAGTAGCTGGCGATGACCCACGAGATAAAGTAGGGAAAAAAGAGCATAGTTTGGTAATACTTGCTCATCCGACTGGTGTAGACTTCGTTCATCAGCATTGCCACCGACAATGCACCGATTGTCGTCGTGACGATGAAAATGCTGTTCATCGCCAGGGTGTTGCGGGTGATACGAAAAGCAGTGTCTGTCCCGAAAAGAAAGCGAAAATTATCGAAACCTACCCATGCACTGCCCAGGATGCCCTCTGCAAAGCGATAGTCCTTGAACGCGATCACCAGACCGACCATCGGCAGATAGGCAAAGACAAAGAGCAGCAGGATGCCAGGCAGGGCCATCAGCAGAAGATTGAAATTGGTGTCCCAACTGCGCTGGCTGCCCATCCAACGGGCCAGAAAGCCGCCACGCGCCGCGCCGCCCCGGGAAGTTTTGCCCAGGGCAGGGGTGGAGGTCGAAGAAACCTTGGAGTTGTTCTGCATGACAAACTCTTCGTGGGGGATGAAAACGGAACTCACAAATCATAGTATAGGGAGTTCGCTGATTTTTCACAAGTTAGGAGAGACTCAGACCCGCCATTCGTGATAAAATGAGATTCCCTACCCCCAGAGGTCTGGTACTCCACTTTCAAATCTATTCCAACAGCGAATCGCGTTCTAAAAACTCAGTCGGTTTCACCCTAAAGGAGAGCAACATGGCAATCAAAATCGGCAGTGCGCCCGATTCGTGGGGCGTCTGGTTTCCCAGCAACCCGCAACAGACCCCCTGGTCACGTTTTTTGGATGAAATTGTCGAGGCCGGGTACACGTGGACCGAACTGGGTCCCTATGGCTACCTGCCTACGGATCTGCCCACCCTGCGCGCTGAACTCAACCAGCGGGGTCTCCAAGTTTCCGGCACTTTTGCCATGGGGAATCTGGAGGAGCCAGACAAGTGGCCCGCCCTGGAACGTCAGGTATTGGGTGCGGGCGAACTGCTGGCGGCGCTCGATGCCAAATACCTGGTCTTGATCGACGATGCGTACACGGATCTCTTTACCAGCCAACTGCTCGCGCCGCGCCGTCTGGATGGCGACGCCTGGCAACGGCTGGTGGCGACCACACAGCGGGTGGGGGAGCTGGTGCGCAAGCAATTCGGCTTGACGCTGGTATTTCATCCCCACGCCGAAACCCATGTCGAATACGAAGACCAGATCGAGGCGCTGCTGGCACAGACCGACCCTGCCACAGTGGCGCTCTGTCTTGACACCGGTCATCACGCCTATCGCGGCGGCGACCCGGTGGCCTTTATGCAGCGGCATCACGAACGTATTCCCTATTTGCACATCAAAAGCGTGGATCGGGCGGTGCAACAACGGGTGGAAGCCGAGAAGATTCCCTTTGCCCTGGCGGTCAAGGACGATATGTTTGTCGAACCTTCCAAAGGTGCGGTGGACTTTTTTGCCTTCCGCGATGTGTTGCAGGCGATCAACTTTGACGGCTGGGCGATTGTGGAACAAGACATGTATCCCGCGCCCTTTGACAAACCGCTGCCGATTGCCAAACGCACCCGGGCCTATCTGCGCGAGATTGGGATTGGCTAAAGACCAGAGTTGAGCGCGGCGGGAATAACGAGGCTATTGCTGGCGTGGTGCGTGTACCAGTTTACGTACCACTATTTCGCTTCGTACAGCCCGGCGCAAGTAAGCCAATAGACACTGATGTGGTGCATAGTTCGTCTTCCAGTTCGCGCACCACGCACCACGCATCGCACGAATCGTGGGTCCAGTTACGCCGCAGTGTGCTAACGGATATAGCAGACGCCGGTTGTAACCGGTGGCTAGCCCCCCCACCCGTTCCAGCAGGAAGAGAATCTCCGCCGCCGCCGCATAACTGAGAGTGGAATCATCAGCAAGGTCAGGACCATCAGTTTGATCACTACATTAAAACCATAACCTCGGCGTCGTATCTCGCCCCAGGTGCGCCAGATTTTCACGAATGGCGCGCACGAGTAAGGTCATGTCAGCGCCAAGACCGACCATCAGGAAGCCCTGGTCGCGACGAGCCGCGGCGTCCGCAGTGCCACGCGCCAGGATGCCGGAGGCGATGCCTTTGGCGGCGGCTCTGCTTTTGATGTCAGCCACGATTTCGGCGACGCCATGTTCATCCCAACTGCCCAGATGACCATAGGAGGCCGAGAGATCGGCAGGGCCAAAGAAGATGGCTTCGATACCAGGCAGGGCGAGAATGTCATCAATTTCGGCAACGGCTTCACGGGTTTCGATCAGCGGAATGAGCAAGGTCTCGTCGTTGGCATAGCTCAAATACTCCTGCATGCCCATGCCCCACTTAAACGCCCGTTCACCGCCGACACCACGAATGCCTTCTGGTGGGTAGCGGCCGTAGCTCATGGCAGTTGCCAACTCGTCGCGGCTGCGGGCATAGGGCAGGATCACACCGTGCGCCCCCATATCCAGCACCCGTTTGACCGCGCTCATCTGCAATTCCGGCACACGCACAAGGACACTGGTCTGGGAACCACGCGCCGCACGCAGATGCTCCATGAGCTCCCGATAGTCGAGATGCCCATGCTCGGTATCGACACAGATCCAGTCCAGACCGCAGGCCACGGCAATTTCTGTAATCGTCGGGCTTTCGACCGTCACCCAGAGGCCATAGGTGGTCTGACCGTCACGCAACTGTTGACGCAAGCGATTGCGCAGCATCTTGATCCTTTCTGG
>CAMDQF010000281.1 GCA_945905745.1 Litorilinea aerophila | reverse complement strand
CAGAACTGTCCGCTTACCGCTGCTGCCTTCCGACCCTGACGGGGTTCACAGCGTCCTGCCGCACAGGACCCAACCGCTGACGAAGCGATGAAAGCACACGACTTTCAGGCGGAGAGGGAGGGATTCGAACCCTCGAAACCTTTCGGTTTACGAGCTTTCCAGGCCCGCGCACTAGACCAACTATGCGACCTCTCCATACCAGACCGAAGTATAGCACACCCCATCGGATCTGAGCAAATCCTGGTCGAATTTGAGAATTGGGGTTTCATGTCAAGTGGCACGAACTTTTGGGCTGGCCGCGTGGAAATAGCGGACAAGTGTTTGGACTAAACCCGAAACTGTGGACTCTTCCGCTGCGAGGGGGCGGGGCAGATCGTGGCTGACCGCGGCCGCGGCTGTTTGGGGACCGATGCAGGCTATCGCCACATCCACCAGCATTCCGGGGTTGCCCCCCTCAGCTTTCAGCCGTTTGAGAAAGTTGTGGACCGTGGATGGACTGGTGAATGTCACCGCGTCTATGCGTCCTTCCCAGAAAAGCTGGGGGAGCGGATCGCCGCCCTGGCCTGTCAGGGTGCGGTAGGCGACCACTTGGGTCACAGCGGCTCCGGCTGCCTGCAAAGCGTCGGCCAGAAAAGGTCGGGCAATCTCCGATTGGGGCAACAGGATACGTCCATCTACCTGTAAAGCCAGTGCCTTCGCAAGCGATTCGGCCACGAATTCTTCGGGTATCAGATTGGCGTGTACGTCCAGCCTGCGGGCTGCGGCCTCCGCCGTAGCGGGACCCACCGCGGCTATCCGCGCCGGCGTGGACGCCAACCCGCCTGCGATTTGCAGCATTTCCAGCCGCTGCGCCAGCCCTTCAACCGTATTGGCGCTGGTCAGCACCAGCCAATCGAATTTTCCCTGCAACAGAGCCGCCAACGCACCATCCAGAGGCGCAAAATCGGCTGGCGGTGCAATACGGATGGCGGGGTAGTGGAGGACTGTGGCTCCCATCGCCGACAATTCGTCTGTCAGCGGTTCTGCCTGGTGATTGGCCCGCGTATTCACAATCGATAGCCCGGTCAGGGGGCGATTCTCCTGCATTTGGGAAGCCTATTGGTAGTGGTCTGTCAGAAATCGGCGCTTGTCGGCCAATGTTTCTCCTCTGAGTATAGCCTATTTTTGGCGGCTGGCAGAGTTTTTGTGCGGGTGACGATTGTGCAATGAATGTCTTGCCCTATGAGGGTTATGGACAGTCACGGGGAAGTGTGCTAATAATGGATGCGATCCAGGACACAGTTATGGCGGTTTCAGCGCACAGAACTCCTTGCGCGCTTGGTCTACGCTGATGCAGCCGTACCTTTCTCTTCCCCTCCCCTATGATTTGTAAGGAGATGTACATGGACTATCACTGCGTGCCGTTGACGTTATTCGTTGATATGAGGAGGCTGAACATATGAAATCACGCGTAGACAGTCGCAAACGAATCTCTCTATTGCTCGTCATTTGTGCGTTGCTTGCAATCGGCTTGACCGTTCTGGCAAACGGGGGATCCACGGCCCTGGCCAGTCTGCCCCAATGGAAGCCGATTGCCCAGTCGCTGGGGTTGGATCAATCCAGCGCGGCCTCTGCCCAGCCCCGTCAGACAGGGGCAGACGAGCGGCCAGTGGTGGTGGACTTTGGCGGCGCGCCCAACGCGCCGGTGGCCGGGCTGGATCAGTGGTTGGCCCGGCAGAACGGGGATATGCAGGCTGCCTCGCTGAGTGCTGATCCCATCAGCGGCCCCAAGACAGTTGTGGTCTTGCGTGTCTACTTCAACGACTACGCCAACGCCAGCAACTTTACTCTGGCCGAAGTGCAGGCGCTCTTTGACCGGCTGGATCAGCTCTGGCGCGACACTTCCTACAACAAAATCAGTATCGTGCATCGGGTCTCCGACCTCTACCAATTGCCCAGCAACCGCAGCGCCTATGTGGATGACTTCGCTGACGGCGACCTCTCTAACGGCACAAAGTATCAGAAGGTGCTGGACGACGCCGTGGCCAACGCTCCCGCAGCCGTGGACTTCAGCGGCGCAGATGCTGTCTTTGTGCTGATGGCGGAGACCGGCAACCAGTTCCACCGGGGGCAGGCCAACAAATGCGGTCTGGCTATCGGCGCGGGCGGGGCCAACCGCACGGTCGGTTGCGCCATCTTCAGCGAGAACCCTACCGAAGGCGACAATCTGCGCTGGGGGCGCTGGGCGCACGAGATGGGACACGCCTTTCAGGTGGCGGGGCCAGCCCACCCCAGCAACTACAACAACGAATTCGAGTTGATGGACTCCAACTATCCCGGTCAAACCGGCGTCTTTGAGAAGTTGGACGACGTGGGTTTCCCCGGCTGGCTGCCAGCAGTCAAGTACGTGGAAATCTCCTCGGCCAGCGGCGGCGAGCAGATCTGCCTGTGGGCCGAGGAGTATGACCCGGCAGGACAACCCAACATCCAGGCCATCAAAGCCGAAATTACCGGCAGCCTCTATTATATGATCAGTGTGCGGCGGCGGGTGCTGGGCGATGAGCTGAATGGCGATTTTGCCAACGGTATCCCGGACGAAGGCGTGCTGATCGAACGGGTGAGCGAAGGCTCGGACCCGTGGGTGACGGTGCAGGGCAAGGGCGGCAACCGCAATACCCTGTGGAAGGATGGCGATTCGTTCAACGGCGGCGGGGACGGCATCCAGATTCTCATCGGACCCAAGCTGACCGACGACGAGTACTGCGTCACCGTGCGTTACAACAAAAACGCCAGCCAGCCAGATGTGATGATGGCGCCCTGGACATCGGCCCCCGGTAACACTTGGGAGACCACCGATATTTGGGTGGACAGCCCGGTGAATGGCTATGGCACCTTCCGCTACGGCTCGTGGAGCGACCTGCGCGGCGGTAACGTGCCGCGTGGCAACGGCGACGACCCGGCGGTGAATCTGGTCAACCGGCTCTACGCCCGTGTGCGCAATGTGGGCACCGCGACCGCCACTGATATTGTCGTGCGCTTCCAGATTACCGACCCGCCCGGCCTGGGCATTGCCGGGGCTAACGGCTGGGCCAATCTGGGCTTCACGGACAAAAACAGCTTTCCGGCTCTGGCCAACCTGGCCCCTGGCGCGACGGCCGATGTCTATATCGAATGGACGCCCAACTTCCCGCTGACCGAGGAGCAGGTCGCGGCCGGCACCTTCAATTTCCACACCTGCCTGCGCGTGATGATCGACGCGGTGGCGGGCGAGACTGTGCTGGGCAACCAGAACGGCGACCGCGAGCAGGAAAACATCAACTACTTCCAGGCTGTCACCAATCCCGGCGGCCCTGCGGTCTTTGATAGCTTCATTACCCTGCGCAACGACGATCTGGTGAATAAGAAGTTCTTCTCGCTCAGCTATAGCAGCACCCTGCCCGTGGATTGGGTGTTGGATGTCAACGGCGGCGAACAGGGCGTAATGCTGGATCCCAACGAGACGCGCCAGATTCCCGTCCTCATCAAACCCCAGGGACCCGCTGTCGTGGGCAGCATCTTCGGGGTGGATGTGCGCGCCTCTTATATGCAGCTATTGGTCAACGATCTGAAGCCCGACGACAAGCACCCGGCGGATATGGAACTGGGCGGGGCGCGGGTGGAAGCCCGTGTCCTCTTGCCGGCCCAGATCAAATGCGAAGCCATCGACTTCGGCGAGGTGGTGGTGAACGGCAATCTGGACGTGGACCCGAAGTTTCTGGACAGCAGAGTCCCCCTGAATGTACTGATTCAGGGCGTGGATGGCAAACGCCGTTTCATCCCCGGCGTCTCCGTGGTGGTGGATGTGAATAGAGACGGCAGCTTTGGCGGCACGATCTTCTCCCAGAAGGATCGCATCGAAGAGGTTGTCTGCCTCTTTGCGGGCACGGAACTACTGGCGAGCGCGGGCAGCGGCTATGTACGTGTGAAGTCCAACAGCGAAAGCCCGTTGCCCAGCCCGACGCGTACACCCATCCCCACCAGCACACCGACAGCCACGGCGACGCGCATTCCCGACGCAACCAACACACCGGCACCCACAGCGACGCCGCAGAATGCCTTCTTCGCCTTCAATCCGATTTATGAAATCCAGCAGCCGATTATCCTGAGTTCGGATTTGGGACTCTTTGGCTTGGAAATTACCCAGGGCATCCAGTGTTTCGACACCAGCCGAGGTCTGGCAAACTGCCCGGACAATTCCTTGCCTGTAGCGTTGGGCAAGCTGACCGCGGCCCGGGTCTATCTGAAGTATAACCATCTGCTCCTCTCGACCCGCTCCAATACGCCTGTGCGCCTCTATATGAGCGTCAACAACGGCGCATGGCAGCAGGCCAATGCGACGGCCACAGCCCGTTCCACGCTGGATCAGTCGGCAGCAGCCAACAGCGCCAACTTCATCTTTACGATAGGCGGCAGCAGCACAGCAGTTGTGCGCTTCTACGCCGAGGTGGACGCGGCTGGGGTGATCGCCGAGACGAACGAGAGCAACAATCGCTTCCCCAGCAACGGCTTTGTGACGATGACCTTCCGCCAGCGGCAGGGGCTAGATATCATCAGCGAACGACTCAATTATCACCCGCCTGGCTATAGCGGCACGCAGTTGGCTGGTGGCTGGGCGGTGAATGGCGGCGCGGCCAACTGGTTCAACCAGCTTCTGCCCATCCGCAACGGCGGCATCAACCACAGCATCGCCAGTGGTTACCTGGACTGGACCACCAGCCTGGGCAACGGCGCAGGCCAGCACGCGCTGATCCAGCGTTTGAACGGCAACTACGCGTTGTGGCTCTTCACCTTTCTCTTTGGCAATCCGCGCATCTTCACAGACCACGTCTACGGCTGGGCACCCGACGCCGGCTACAGCGGCGGTCACGCCGATATGCCGGTCTATCCCCACGCGGGTGGCTACGGCGTCGTCGGCATCGGCACAGATCGGGTGGGCGGCAGCCCCAGCACGGACAATCCGGGCGGCGGCACGCTCATCTTCGGCCACGAGCTGGTGCATGACTACGACGAGATGCACACCAACACCGCGGATGGCTGCGGCTCCAACGACGGCAATAGCGCCTTCCCCTACGGTTCGTCCAGCATCCAGGAGTTTGGCTTCAACCCGGCCACGCAGAAGGTCTACAACCCGGCCACCACCCACGACCTGATGAGTTACTGTCCGGCGGGCGGTTCGCGGGAAGGCTGGATTTCGCCCTACACCTGGACGCAGATGTTCAACGATCTGGCGACCAGTGCGGCCACGGCTGCCGAAGCCAATGGCGCGCAGGGCGATGTGATCGCAGCCCGGCCCGGCTTCTTCACGCTCTACCGCACCGGCCACGCCCAATCGGTCATCGTCAACCTGACCGTGGATAACCCGGCGCTGGCAGGCCAGGAAAGCGGCAAACTGGGCAACCTCTACCAGGTGGATTCGGGCTTCTACCTGACTCTGCCCGAAGGCGACTACGCCGTTGAGTTGCGCGGCGGCCAGACTGTCTTGTCCAGCCATCCCTTCACCGTAAGCTTTGAGAGTGAATACCACACCGGCGGCGCGGCGCACACTCACGCCGCAGGTAGCACGGAGGACGTCTTCGACCCCAACCCGACCGACAAGGCGGGCATTACACTGGTAGCGCCTTGGGTGGATGGCACGACTTCGATTGCCCTGACCTACAAAGGTGAGACGCTTCTGGACGAGCGCATCGTCAGTGGCAACCCGCCCACAGTGGAGATCATTGAACCGGTGGAGCCGGCAGCCTGGAATGCGGGCGAGACCCAAAAGCTGTCGTGGAAGGGCGACGACCCGGATCAGAACACGCTCCACTACGCGGTCTTCTACAGCCACGACGCGGGACAGCACTGGCAGTTGCTTGCCAGCGAACTGAGCGATACCAGCCTGGAGTTGGCCGTAGACAGCCTGGCTGGTGGCATCGATACCCGCTTCCGGGTGGTGGCGACCGACGGGGTAAATACGGGGATGGCGGAGACGCCCAATGTCATCGACGTGCCCAACAAAGCGCCGATGGCGGTACTCCTGGAACCCACCGGCACGATCTTTGCGCCGGGTGCGGTGGTCGTCTTGCGCGGCAGCGCCACCGACCTGGAAGATGGCTCCATCCCAGAGGGCAACCTGACCTGGAGCAGCGATGTGCAGGGCGAATTGGGCAAAGGCTATGAGGTTGCCATTAACACCCTTACGCCTGGCCCCCACACCCTGACCCTCACGGCGACCGACAGCCAGGGCATCAGCGGCAGCGCCAGCGTACCTGTCTTTGTCGGCTACGGCAACTACCTGCCGGCCGTGCAGCGCTAAACAGAAACCATCCAGGAAGCAATAGCGTTTAGCAAGGATCTTCAGACCTGCCGGGCATCGGAAAACCCGGCAGGTCTTCTTTTGTCCGAAAATCTGGGCGATTTCGCTCGTGGTGGTATACTTATCTGTACAGAGAAGTTGCGCGGACGGCTGTCGCTTCTATTCCGCACTCTCCAACCCGCAATAGGAGGTCATCGTGGCAAACATCAGCGACAACACACTTCAGGGCTTTCTCGACGCGCTGGCTTCGGGGGAATCGACCCCTGGTGGTGGCGGCGCGGCCGCGCTGACTGGCAGCCAGGCTGCGGCTTTGCTGAGTATGGTTTTGAACTTTACAGTCGGGCGCAAGAAATATGCGGCAGTCGAAGAGGAGATGCAGGCGATTCTAGCCCGCACGGAAGAACTGCGCGCCGAGCTGCTGGGCCTGATCGACCGGGATGCGGAAGCCTTCGGTGTGGTCGTGGCCACCTATTCTATGCCCAAAGAGACGGGAGAGGAGAAGGCGGCGCGCACGGCCGCTCTGCAAGCAGGGATGAAGGGTGCGGCCGCCGTCCCCTTTGCTGTGGCCGAAAAGTCTCTGGAGCTTATGCGTCTGGCCGAGCCGGTGGGGGCCAAAGGCAACCCTACGGTCGTCAGCGATGCGGCCACCAGCCTCTACCTGGCTTTGGGCGCCTTCAACAGCGGGCTGATCAATGTGGAGATCAACCTGAAATATATCAAAGATGACGAATTCAACGCCGAATGGGCAGCGAAAGTAGCTGATCTGCGGGCCGCGGCTGCCGATGCCTATACTACCGCGGCGGCTGCCTGTTCCGCTACCCTGGGGGTGAATGTATGAGCGCCCAACTTCTTGACGGCAAAGCCCTTGCCAAAATCATCCAGAGCGATCTAAAAAGTCGTTTCGCCGCCTTGGCAGAATCCAGCGGCGTTGCGCCTATCCTGGCTGTGGTGCGGGTGGGTGACGACACTTCGGCCGCGGGCTATGCACGAGCCATCGAACGCACCTGCACCGGTGTGGGCGTCACCTTTGCCGCGCACGCACTGGCTGGTGACGCGACGCAGGCAGCGGTGGAAGCCGCAATCGCCAAACTCAACAGCGACCCCACCATCCACGGCGTGATGATTTTGGATCCGCTGCCCGGCCAGATCGACGGCCAGCGGCTGATAGACCAGCTAAACCCGGCCAAAGATGTGGACGGTGTACACCCGCTCAACGCCGGCCGTCTCTCCGCGCAGAAAGCGCCCTATTTCGTGCCGGCCACCCCAGCCGGGGCCATCCGCCTGCTGGAAGAGGCAGGGGTGGAGTTCAAGGGCAAACAGGCGGTGATCATCGGGCGCAGCGATATTGTGGGCAAGCCGATGGCGCTGCTGCTGCTCCACCGCCACTGTACGGTGACGATTGCTCACAGCCGCACAGTCGATCTGCCGGGAGTGGCCCGCCGTGCAGATATTCTCTGCGTGGCGATTGGCCGCCCAGAAATGGTGCGGGGGGATTGGATCAAACCCGGCGCGGTGGTGGTCGATTTCGGCACCACCTACACCGATGACGGGCTGAAAGGTGACTGCGCCCAGGCCGAAGTGGCGGAAGTCGCTGGGATGCTGACCCCCGTTCCCGGCGGCACAGGGCCAGTGACCAACGCGATGCTGATGAGCAATCTGCTGGGTGCCTATCGGTTGGGGATTGGGAATTAGGGACTGGGGAGCGGGGACTGGGGAGCGGGGACGTGGTATCCAAGCCGTCTGCGGTCTGCGGTCTGCGGTCTGCCGTCTGCGGTCTAGCCACAACGAGGCGTGAAACGTGAAACGAGAGATCGAACCCAGCCGTCAACTTTCGCGTTTCACGTTTCACGTGGCTGCCCTCCTTCTCTACGCCTTTCTTACCGCCGTTATGACCTGGCCCCTGGCCCTCAATCTCACCTCCGCCATCCCCGGCGACAGCTTTGATGGCTGGCAGAATTTCTGGAATCTCTGGTGGGTGAAACTGGCTCTGGTAGATCGTCAGACGACGCCTTTTGTCACAGACCTGCTCTATGCGCCCACGGGTGTCGGCCTCTATTTTCACACCCTCAACCCCTTCAATGGCCTGGCGACATTGCCCGTCCAACTGGCCGGTGGACTCTACGCTGCCTACAACGCAGTCATCTTCCTCTCCTGGGTGCTAGGAGGCTACGGGGTTTTTCTATTGACGCTGTGGGTGATAGGAAAGGGATTGGGGATTGGGGATTGGAGATTAGG
>CAMDQF010000280.1 GCA_945905745.1 Litorilinea aerophila | reverse complement strand
TGCCCAGAATCGTCCCCGGCACAGCCCCGCCCAGATTGGAGATGAAGTCCAGGCTCTCCTTGCCGGAGAAGCTCTTGCGCACCACCATATAGGCCACCACCATCCCCACCAGCCCGGCGATAGGCGTGGCCCCCGCGGCGAGAAAAGTGGTGGAGAGGATGGCGTTCATGCCCCGTGTAAGGGCCGTGGCGTAGTGGGAGAGGTCCGGTGTGTAGTTGATGCCCCACAGGGTTGTGAAGGAGCCGATCAGAATCGAAATGTAGAGTGAGAGTACCAACAGGAGCATCAGAAAAGTAATGGAGATAAATGTCCAGCGAATCCACGGCTCTTTGACCAGCAACTGGCCGCCGGTGGGTTTTCCCGTCACGGCCACATAGGAGCGACGGCTGACAAAATAGCGCTGGAGCAGAAAGACGGAAAGCGTCGGGATGAGCAGAACCAGGGAGAGGGCTGCTCCCTTCTGCTGGTCAAACTGGCCGTTGACCGCCAGAAAAATTTCCGTGGAGAGGACGGTCGTGTTGCCGCCCAACAGAATCGGATTGCCCAGGTCGGCCAGGGATTCTACAAAAAGCAGGAGGAAAGAGCCAGCCAGTCCGGGGATCAGCAGAGGCACTGTCACTGTGCGGAAGATGTGGAATTTGCTGGCCCCCAGGCTCAGAGCCGCCTCTTCCATGGCCGGGTCCAGCCGTTCAAGCATCGCGCGGATGATCAGATAGGCCACGGAGAAGAAAGTGATGATCTGGACAAAGACCAGCCCATCTATCCCGTAGATGTCGTTGACGCCCTGGGCGAAGTCGATGCCCAACAGTCGTTTGGTCACCAGCCCGGCCCGGCCAAAGAGCAATATGGCGGCGATGGCGATGGCGAAGGGGGGCGAGATCGTCGGCAGCAGTGTCAGGACGTGGACAAAGCGGGGAAAGGGGATGTGGCAGCGCACGACCGTATAGGCAAAGACAAAGCCCAAGGCAGTTCCGCCCAGGGCCGTGAAGAAGCCCATCACCAGTGTATTGCGCAGAACAAAAAAGTTGTGGCGCTGGTAATAGGGATCGAAGTATTGGTTGAAGTAGCGGGTATCAAAGGCCCCGGTCTCCTGATCGATGAAACCCTGCCCGATCACCCGCAGCAGGGGCCAGGCGATAAAGAGAAAGACAAAGAGGCCCACCAGCAGCAGCCCCAGTCCCAACACCGGGTCCTGGCCGATCAGCCGTATCTCCTGCCAGCGTCGCCAGAGGCCAGAGCGCGAGGAAGGAAGGGTCTGCTTTGTGTCAATCAATTTCCGGATCCCCTTTCTTGCCCCGTCTGATCTTCGGCCATCTCCCTGGCCCGTGGACAACGCGCCGGCTTGGGGAGCAGCCGCTGAAAGCGCGCTCCCCCAGGCGTGAACCAACCGGCAATTTTGCGTACCACTGGGTGGGGATCCCGCAGGCGGGCCTGTTCCAGCGCGGCCAGCACATCGGGACGGCGGTGGACGCTGGGTCCCAGCAGACCCGCCGCCGTCTGGCGAACCCGTCGGCTTTCGTCGTTCAGCAGCATCTGCACAGCCCGGGGGATTACATCCTCCTCGCCAGGGCGACAGACACCCTCTTTGCACTTGTCACAGGCCAGGGTGTGTAAGGCCCAGAGCCGCACCTCTTCGTCTGGGTGGCTCAGATTTTCGATCAGTTCAGGTAGAGCGGCTTCGTCCAGAAAGTGATCCAACACTTTGCAACAGCCGACCCGCACCGCCGGGTTGGGATGCTGCAATCCTTGCCGCACAACGGGTGTGGCCTGCATCCCGGCGGCCATCAAACGGCGCAGAGCATCGGTGGCCCGGTGTGCGACGCCAAGGTATTCCACATAGCGCGCATAGTCAGCCAGCCCACTCTCTGAGACAGCTTCAGGGTTTTGTTCTCCCGGAAGGTCTGATTCATCCATTGGGGTTTTCTCCGTTGTCGCTTTGCTGGGCCTGGTTCAAATGGAAAACCGAAATGCAGATTTCGCAGATTGAATCCGTGCCAATCTGTTCCCGCCATGTCAATCTGTGTACTGAATTCCACAGCAGGGAAAGCTGGCAGGAATTATACGCCAACCTCGCCGACCTGTCCATTGAAATTTGGGAATACGCTACTCCAGTGTCAGTAGACCGCAGACTGCCTAATCGTAGGTCGGGTTCTTCTGGCAAGAGATCAGCATCTACACTCCAACGAGTGCCGGGAGAACCCAACACACTGCGGTCTATTGAGTGTGGTTTGCTTGCTGGGGCAGTTCGGGATTACAATCAGCAGAGAACTTCAGTGCCACCCCCAATCAACGACTCCATACAGGCCCACCGGGGATTGACAATTCGTTGACATATCTGCAATTGTTTCCACATTCCACACAAGAGGAGAAGAAAGATGGCAAAGATCATCGAAATTGAAGGCATCGGCGAAGCAATGGCTGCCAAGTTGACCGCAGTCGGGATCACCACCACTGACGGGCTGTTGGCCGCCTGTGCCACGGCTGCCGCTCGCAAAGAGCTGGCTGCCAAGACCGATCTGGACGCGTCCAAACTGTTGAACTGGGCCAACCGGGCCGATCTCTTCCGCATCAAAGGCATCGGCACCCAATATTCCGACCTGCTGGAGGCCGCGGGTGTGGACACTGTGCCCGAACTGGCCCAGCGCAAAGCGGAGAATCTCCACGCCAAAATGGCCGAAGTCAACGCTGAGAAGCATCTGGTGCGTCAATTGCCCACCCTGCGTTCTGTAGAGGCATGGGTGGCCCAAGCCAAAGAACTGCCCCGGATGATTGGGTATTAGGGGCTGAGGATTGGGGACCGGGGTGGTGAGATGATGGAGGAGTTTTTCATCATCTCACCACCCCAGTCCTTTTTTGCGACGACCTATCGCTTCCATCGCCTCTCTTTGTCTACCCCTTCACCACTGCCTCCAACAGATCCATCCCCTGCGTCACCAACTCCATGCGCGCCTGGTTGCCCATGTGTCCTATGCGAAAGACCTTTCCCGCCAGAGGACCGTAGTTGCCGCCTACCACCATTCCTTTTGAACGAAGGACAGCATCAAACTCTGACCAGGTCCAGCCGTCGGGGACCCGGGCAGCGGTGACAGTCGGAGAGGCGATTTCGTCTCGGCACGGATACAGACCAATCCCCATCTCGATCAGCCGCTGGCGACAGTAGGCCGCCACCTCTTCGTGCCGGGCATAGACAGCCGCCAGCCCCTCGTCCAGGAGCAATTGACAGCCCGTATGCAGCGCGGCCAGGCCGTGCCAATTGTGGGTGTAGGGCAGATAGCGCCGTGCGGGACCGTCCTTCCAGGGTGCGAGGCTGTCGTAGCCTACATACCCCACATCTGCCACAGCCTCCCAGGCCCGTTCGCTGACCGTCACCATCGAAAGGGTGGGGGGCAGACTCAACACCTTCTGGCTGCCCAACAGCCCCAAATCGATGGCCCATTCGTCCACCAACACAGGCACACCGCCCCCGCTCGCCACAAAATCCACATAAAAGAGCGCGTCCACCTCCCGGCAGATGGCCCCCAATTCGGCCAGCGGGGTCAATGTCCCGCTGGGTGTCTCGCAGTGGACAGCAGTGATCAGCTTTGGCTGGAAGCGTCTGGCTGCTGCGCGTACCCGGGCCGGGTCTGGGATGTCGTCGTAGGCGAAGCCGACGGTCTCCACCAGCGCGCCCAACTGGGCCGCCATCTCCCCAATCCCATAGCCAAAAAGTCCGTTCGCCACGGCCAACACCCGGTCGCCGGGACGCAGCACACTCTTCAGCGCTGCCCACAGAGCCAGCATCCCCTCGCCGCTGTGAATGGTCACATCGTGGCGAGTGGCAAGAATCTCCTGCAATTGGCCCTCGCAGGCCGCGTAGAGTTCAAAGAAATCGCCCTCCAAATCCGGGCTGCCGTAGTCGGTCAGATAAATCTCGCGCACGGCCAGGGGCACAGAGACCGGGCCGGGGACGAGGGGGACGGGGTAGGTGCGCATGGGTGACTCCTGGGAGTGGGGAATAGGGATTGGGGATTGGGGACTGGGGAGTAGGGAATGCGGACTATCTTCCCAGTCCCCAGTCCCCGCTCCCCGCTCCCCGCTCCCCATTGTAACACAACCCCTGCTCTCTGTTGACGATAGCCCCATCCCGGCTATAATGGACGGATGACTACACAAACGACTGCTTCAACCGAAACCGCCCCGCTCAAAGCAGCGCCCCTACCCGACGCCATCTGCGCCCGCAACAGTCTCCACCTGTCCGGCGCCTTTGGCACAGGCAAGACCAGCGCTGCCCTGGCCCGCATCCGCTGGCTGCTGGGCCAGGAACGCATCCGGGGCGACGATATTCTGGTTCTCGTCCCCCAGCGCAGCCTGGGCCGCCCGTACACCGAGCAGTTGCGCGGCCCGGAGATTCCTCCCGGGCCGCCTGTACGCGTCACCACCTATGCCGGTCTGGCCCGGGCCGCCGCCGAACTCTACTGGCCCCTGGTGGCGCCCCAGGCCAGTTTTCGGAACGCCCGCAAAGAGCCGACTTTCCTCAATCTGGAGACCTCCCAATACCACATGCAGCGTTTTGTGGCCGCGGCCTTCGAGCGGGGCGAATTCGACGCCATCCGCCTGGAGCCGGGCCGGGTGGTCAGCCAGGTGCTGGACAATCTCAACAAAGCCAGTCTGCACGGCTTTTCAATCGAAGAAGCCTACCAGCGGCTCGAATTGAGCGTACCCGCGGGGGAGCAGATGGCGGCCCGGCTCAACGTGCTGCACACCGCGGCCCGCATCAGCCGGGAATATCGGGCACACTGCCTGGCCGAGTCGCTGGTCGATTTCAGCCTTTGGATCGGCCTCTTCAACGAGCAGGTGCTGCACAACGAATGGAGCCGCACCCATCTCTTCCGCTCGCACCGCCATTTAGTAATGGAGAACGCCGAAGAAGACACCTACGCATCCCACAATCTGGTGCGGCAATGGCTGCCCCATCTGGAGAGCAGCCTGATTCTCAGCGACGACGACGGGGGCTATCGGGTCTTTCTGGGCGCGGCCCCGGAGAATGCGGTCAGCCTGGCCGATGCCTGCGCCATCCGTCTGCGCCTGGGCGAACAGCACGTCACGCCGCCGTCGCTGGTACGTATGGCCGGTCTGGTGGATCGAGCGATCCGCGGCCAGCGCCCCGACCCTCCTCCCTCCCCTACAGTGGGGGAGGGTCGGGGTGGGGGTTCTCCCTCCCCTGAGACGGGGGAGGGCCGGGGTGGGGGTAATCTCCCCCTGCACTATCAGATTCACCGTTTCTACCCCCAGATGATCGACTGGGCTGTGGACGAAATAGAAAAGCTGGTCACGAACGAAGGCATTGCCCCCGGTGGAATCGCGGTGCTGGCCCCCTTTGTCAGCGACGCCCTGCGCTTCAGCCTGCAAAGCCGACTGGAAGAGCGGGGCATTCCCTCCACCACCCACCGGCCCAGCAGGGCGCTGAACGCGGAACCGGCGGCCCGCGCCCTGCTTACTTTGGCAGCCCTCGCCCATCCCTCCTGGCAGATCTACCCCCAACCCACAGACCTTACCCTCACTTTCAGCGTCGCCATCGCCGGGCTGGATCCGGTGCGCGCCCACCTGCTCAGTCAAGTCGCCTACGGGACCCGGGGTAACCGGGCGGGTGAACTGGCGACCTTTGCCAGCCAAAAGGGCGCGGTGCAGGGGCGCATCACCTACGCCCTGGGCGAGCGCTACGAACGGCTGCGCAGTTGGCTCTACGACTACCGGGCCGAGACCGAATTTACCCCGCTGGACCAGTTTTTTGCCCGGCTCTTTGGGGAACTGCTCAGCCAGCCCGGTTTTGGCTTCCACGAGGATGTGGACGGAGCACGGGTCGCCAACCAACTGGTGGTCTCGGCCCGCAACTTCCGCTGGGCAGTCGAGGAGACGGAGAGCAATCCGGTGGCGCGGGTCGCTATCGGCAAAGCCTATCTGGAGCTGGTGAACAGCGGCGCGCTCGGTGCGCTCTTTGTCCCCGGCTGGGAAGAGCAAGAAGATGTGGTCTTCATTGCGCCGGCCTATACCTATTTAATGCGCAATCGGCCTGTGGATGTGCAGTTCTGGCTGGATGTGGGCGCGACAGGCTGGTGGGAGCGGCTCTATCAGCCCCTCACCCACCCGTATGTCCTTTCCCAACAGTGGCCCGCCAACGCCATCTGGAGCGATCTGGACGAGTTTCAGCGCCGCCAGGAGATGCTACGCCGCCTGCTGATCGGGCTGGTGCGCCGGACCCGGCGACAAATCTATCTGGGGCTGAGTGATTACGGAGAGAACGGAATGGAACAGCGGGGGCCGCTCCTCGGCCTGCTCAACCGCATTCTGGCGACCGGGGAGTAGGGGAGGAGGGGATTGGGGATCGGGGATCGGAATGTCCCAATCCTCGATCCCCAATCCCCAATCTCCAGTCCCTAAACCCATTTGCCTTTTGACGCTAGTGTGCTAGAATTCTCCCCGCCTTATCAACCAACGTACAAGCCATAGCAAGGCACGAAAAAGGATGAAGTCAGAACGCAGATTCCATTGGTGTTCTTATCCATCCGGGAATACAACTTTATCTGTACATCAGGCAAAACGACCGGATGACACCGATAGGGATGAAAAGCGGACACAGATTTGCGCAGAAACAGCAGATTTGCGCAGTTTGTATCAGCATCCATCATCCTTTTCAGCGTCAGCAGCGTCCTATTTTCAGAACAGGGCAGGAAGATTATGCAAACAGAAAGTCAAACCACCCCATCCCACGCGGCACCCCTCGACCTGCGCGAAGAACTGGCCTTTGCGGTTCGGGTTGCCCAGGAAGCGGGCACAATTGTCAACACTTTCTATGTCGGTTCCTCGGAAGTCGAGTACAAAACCCCCGATGAGCCGGTAACGGAAGCCGACCGCTCGGCCAACCAGCACATCATCTCCCGAATTGTGGCCGCTTTCCCTGATGACGGCATACTTTCGGAAGAATCCAAAGACGATCTCAGTCGCTTGGAAAAGGATCGGGTCTGGATTGTCGATCCGTTGGATGGCACAAAAGAGTTCATCGCCCGCAACGGCGAATTTTCCATTATGATTGGGTTGGCCTACAAAGGACGACCCGTATTGGGTGTAGTCCATCAGCCCTCCAGCGGGCTGCTATATAGCGGAATTGTGGGCCAGGGCGCAACACTGCTGGAAGAGGGGGAGACGATCTCCCTGGCGGTGAGCGAACGTACCAACACCCGGGAGATGGTGCTGGTCAGCAGCCGCAGCCACCGCAAGCAGATTGTGGACAGTATCCGGCGCAAGCTACGCATTACCAGCGAAAATGTGACCGGCAGTGTGGGTCTGAAAGTGGGGCAGATCGCCCGGCAGATTGCCGACCTCTACATCCACCCTAGTCCTGGCTGCAAAGAATGGGACCTGTGCGCTCCCGAAGCGGTGTTGACAGCCGCGGGCGGCACAATGACCGATTGCTGGGGAAACCTGCTACAATACAACAAGCGGGACGTGCGCGCCCACAATGGCCTTGTCGCCACCAACGGACAGATTCATCAGCACATCCTATCCACAGTCATTGCGATTGTGGAAGACGCAGGCTTTAATGAAGATGACGGATTCTGGTAGATCGAGGCTGTTGCCGATCAGACGACACGACCGACTGACACCGATTACAACGAAAAACGGACGCTGATTCACGCAGAAAGAGATGATCAGAGCGGATCAATTTAGATCAGCGTCATCTGCGTCCCGCATTTTCCCATCAGCGGGAGACCTTATGCCTCAGCCACGCTTTGATCCCGACCATATCTTCGGCATCTACGAACCGGGCGGTGAGCATCTGCTATTGGGGGCAGACAAGCCAGGCTGGCTGCTCTTTTCCGAGGCTCTGGGTCACAGCCCGAATGACCGCAGCGGCAAAGACTATACGCCCTTTTCCGATCAGGGCCTGGCGGTGATGGCTCGTTTGAACAATGGCTACCATCCCCAGGGCACCCTCCCCTTCAGCAGCGAATACGTCAATTTTGCCCGACGCTGCGCTAACTTTGTGGCAGCCAGCCGGGGCTGCCACGTCTGGATCATCGGCAACGAAACCAACTACGCAGTGGAACGGCCTGGGGCCAAAAACCGGGTCATGGGTCGTCCCCTGCAAGCGGGCAGCTTTGCCGAAGCTGACCCCACTCTGCGCGGCCTGCCCGAACGTTTCAACGCCCAGAAGCCACTCCCCCCCCGCCCGGAAACGAACGATCAGGACGACGGCGAACTCATCACCCCGGAGATGTATGCCCGCTGCTACCGACTCTGCCGGGATGCCATCCACCGGGTGCCCGGCCACGAGGAAGATCGGGTGTTGGTGGGCGCGGTTGCCCCCTGGAACACCCACACTACGTACATCGGCAACCCTGCCGGAGATTGGATCAAATACTTCCAGGATATTCTGCTTCTGCTCGGTCCCAGCGAGTGCGACGGCATCACCCTGCATACCTACACCCACGGCGCTGACCCGGCGCTGATCCGGGACGACAGCAAGCTCCAGCGCTTCCCCCAACACCACTACCACTTTCTGGCCTATCGGGATTTTCTGCAGGCCATTCCCCACAATATGCGCCAGTTGCCCGTCTATATCAC
>CAMDQF010000279.1 GCA_945905745.1 Litorilinea aerophila | reverse complement strand
GAGATCACACCGGAGTGGTCGGAGCAGACCGTCACCTTGACGACTGACCCGGAGCAGTGGCTCTGTCTGGGCGCGCGCCACGATCTGCTGCATGTCTACGGCTGGGGCGAGATCGAGGATGTGCTGGCGGATGTCAACATCGACATTCTCCTTCTGCTCCACCCGCTGGAAATTGTACCGTTGACCCCCGAAGCCCAGGGCATCCACCACCGCCGCCCGGAAGTCGACTACCCGGTAGATACCAGTTACCTGCCCGAAGGGTATGTAATGGTGGATGAGGTCCGTCTGGAATACCCGGCTATCCACTAAGGACGATTATGGCTCACCCCATCCACTTCACAGAACATCTGGCTCTGGGCGGCTTCAACTACGCCTACGGTATCTCAGCCTTCGATCTGACTGGCAACGGCAGCCTGGACCTGGTGACCGCTGACACCGTTGTGGGTCTCTACTGGTTGGAGAACGACGGTCATGGCAACTTTGCCCAGCATATCATCCATGAGCGCAAGGACGAATGGCTGGAGCGCCATGCCGTCGTCGACATCAACGGCGATGGTCGCCCGGAGATTGTGATTGTGGACAATCTCAACGGCAGCCTGCGCTACTTTGCTTTTACTGGCGATCCCAGAGATCGTCAGGCTTGGACGCTCCACACCATCTGTGAGGGGACCCTGCCTGGGGCTTACGATGTGGCGGTGGCCGATTTTGACGGCGATGGCGACCTGGACATTGCCGCTTCCAGTTGGCGCAAAGGCAATCAGTTTGCCTGGTTTGAGAATCCGGGCCTCTCGGGTGACGGCGTTTGGGTACAACATCTGATCGAAGGAGAGATCGGAGAGACCCGCACCATCTGTGCCGTGGATATGAATGGCGATGGCCGCGTCGATCTGCTCGGCACAGCCTCGGCCGGCAACCAGGTGGTTTGGTATGAAAATCCCGGCGATCCCGCCCACCAGCCCTGGCGCAAGCATTGGATTGACAGCCCCCAGCGTCCCATCCACGGCCATCCGGTGGATATGGACGGCGACGGTGATGTGGATGTTGTATTGGCTTTGGGGCATAGCGGGCCGGGACTTCTGCCTGATCCGCGCGATCATCAAGTGGTCTGGTACGAGAATCTGGGCAGCGCGACAGCGCCAGGTCCCTGGCAGAGACATCTGATCTGCGATTCCTTTGTCCAGGGCTTCGAGGCCGTGGCCGGGGATTTGGATGGCGACGGTCAAATGGAGGTGATCGCCACCGCTTGGGGTGACACTGGACAAATCGCCATCTTCAGCCATGCCGGCGATCCCAGAGGCCCCTGGTCGAAGCAATTGTTGAAAGAAAACTGGGTCAACGCCAACACTGTTCTGGTTGCCGACCTGGATGGGGATGGGCGACTCGACATCGCGGCGGCGGCGGAACGGGGCAGCAATGAGGTGCGCTGGTGGCGCAACGAAGGTCAGGAGAGCGTATGAAAGAAGGACTCGTTGTGGGTGCCATCTCCTCACACGGCCACGAGCGCGGCCACGTCGGCGTGCTTGATCGATTGGCGGAGGTGAAGACAATTCACGTTTGCGCGGCGACAGAATTGGTCAGGGCCGAGGATCTTGCCTCGGCCTCACCCAAAGTCGCCTCAACCACCACCGATGTCGGCGCACTCCTCGCGCGCGACGATTTGGATGCCGTGATCGTCTGCGCCCGCCCCGATCACGCGCCGGCCATCCTGGAGCAGGTGGTGGCGAGCGGGCGACCGGTGCTCTATGACAAACCCGCGGCGCTGCATTCCGATCAGATGCGCCGTGTGGCAGAGCTGGCGCGGGCCAGGGGCGTAACCGCTGGCGCGATGTTGCAATGGCGTTATCATCCCATGCTGCTCAATCTCAAGCGCGCCCTGGCCGACGGTGCGCTGGGTGATGTGATGACAATCGAGGCGAAAATTCTGAACGGTTTGTTGCTCTACCGCGATACCAGCAACTATCTTTTTGACCCCAAGACCGCGGGCAGCGGTATCCTCTCCTGGCTGGGTTGCCACTGTCTTGACCTGGTACTCTACCTGATGCAAGAGCGCGTGGTGGAAGTGATGGCGATGCTGGGCAATCTGAACCCGGAGAAGGTGGCGGTGGAAGACACGGGCTTTCTGCTGCTAAAGTTTGCCAGCGGGCGCTTGGGCACCTTTCAGGCGGGCTACCATCTGCGCGGCAGCAAGAGCGTCTACGACTTTTATATTGGGATGCGGGGCAGCCTGGGCTACGCCACACTCCCGCTGATCGAGCCGCGCGAGCCGACCAACCACAACGCGGCGGTAGCTGGTGGTCACTACACACTCTACAGCGAAGCGCGTCGCTGGATTACAGGGCGGACGCGCCAGGAACGCTACGAAATCCCCGAAACACCTGGCTATGGCGGTATTATGGCTGAAGAGCTTTTCCGCGACTTCTTTCTCGCCGCGCGTACTGGTGCGCCTGCCCCTGCGCCCATCGAAGATTCTGTCCATATGCTGGAAATCATTGAGGCGGCCAAGCAGTCATCGGCCACGCGGCGGGCGGTGACAATCCCGGAGACCACGCCATGACGCAAAGCGCACACTTCCACCTGCCCAGCGGCGAGCGCCAATTGTTTCTTGACGACACCGATATTGCCCAGAGCGACGGTCTGGTCACAACTTTCCACCCGCCGGAAAAGAAGGGGCCGGTGATCCGCCGTATTCCCAGCATTGGTGGCTACCCCGAAATCCGCACGGCGCCGGCTTGGGATCCAAGCGCACAAGTCTGGAAGCTGTGGACGGTTTGCGTGACGCCAGAGGAGTTGCAGGGACAGGCGGGCATGTCCGGCTATCACGAAAGCCCGGATGGTCTGCATTGGTCGGCGCCCAACACCCAACAGGTGAAGTTTCAAGGCAGTTACAACAATAACTTTGTCTTTATCCCAATGGGCGACGGAGGCACGAGCGAAATTTTCGGCGCAGTCTACGATAGCACAGACCCAGACCCAGCGCGGCGTTACAAGGCGATCAGCTTTACGCGCGTGCCTGTGCAGTCAATTCTCTTTGCCACCTCACCCGATGGCATCGTTTGGACGCGGCTGGCTGTGCCGCCAGTCTCTTCCCAGGACGAGCCAAACTTCAGCTTTGACGAGCAACGTCATCAATTCATTGCAACCGTCAAGGTCAAAGGACCCTACGGCCGCTCCCACGCGCTGACGACCAGCCCCGATTTCACCCATTGGTCCGAGCCGGAATTGGTCTTCCACGCCGACGCGCAGGATCAGGAGGAGGCCAAGACAATCATTGGGCGTCACGTCGCCGACCCGACGCGCCAGCAGCCGGTCTTTGTCCACCCCGAAGAGTGGGCGACAGATGTCTACAATTTTGCCATCTCGCGCTATGAGAGCCGCTATATTGGCTTTGCCACCTTTTTCTACCACACAGGGCGGGCTTGGGAGGGTCGCAATCACGACGGTTTCCATCAGGTGCAGCTTGCCGTCAGCCCCGACATGCGCAGATGGGCACGGGTGGGTAACCGGCAGCCCTTCCTCGCGCCTTCACACTTGAACGCCGGGGCCTACGATACGCTGCAAATGATGGCACCCTCGCGTCCTGTACTACGTGGGGAAGAATTGTGGTTCTACTACACCGGTCTCAAGCACCGCTGGCCTCCCGAAAACATGACGGCTGACCGCAACGCCATCTGTTTGGCAACCCTGCGCCGGGATGGCTTTGTCTCGCTGGATGGGGGTGCCCAGGGTGGCATATTGATGACAAAGACCTTCACCCACGGCGGAGAAAAGCTCTATCTCAATGCCGTTGCAAAGTCCGGCGTGATTACGTGTACACTGCTCGACGCGGCAGGGCAGCCAATACCCGGCTTTGCGCCAGCCGATTGCCAGCCGATCACGGAGGACAGCACCCGTCTCGCCGTCCATTGGCAGGGGCAGGAGCGGTTGCCCGCGGGGCAACTACGCCTGCGCGTCTATCTGAACGAGGCTCGTTTGTACAGCTATTGGGTTGAGTAAGGCAATGGATGGGATGGCAAGATGGCATCAGAGACAAACAACCTGGCCTACAGATTTGGCGTAGCGGACGAAATCCAGATCTACCGTCCCCGCACAACTGTCAACAACGAAGTCTGGGGCGTTGACGCCGTCAATGTGGTGATGACAGCGCCCAACGATTGATCTGTGTGAGACTATATGTACACCTATTACCGCTTTGACCCCAAGCCCGATTCCACTACTCGACAGGGATCCCCCATGACGATTGGCAAGCGACTGATCCTCACCCCAACCGGCCAGAGCGTCTTTTTCACCTGGGAGGACGACGGATGAGATTGCCCCGGATTGTCGTAGCCGGTGCGGGCATGGCCGGATTGGTCACAGCGGTCGCGGCCCAAGAATCCGGCGCTGAGGTCGTCCTGTTAGAAAAAGGGCCTGCGCCCGGCGGTTCCCTGGCCCTCTCCGGCGGGACGCTCTGGTGTGCGCGCACAGTGGACGATCTGCGCCGTCTCGTTCCCAGGGGTGATGTGGAACTGGGGCGCGTGCTGGTCGAAGATTTTCCGGCAGGGGTCGAATGGCTGGTCGCTCTGGGCGTCTCCCTCGCCCCTCTGAAAACCCTGCCGGATCGGACGGTCTATCTGATGGAGCCAGGGCCAGGCGCGTTCATCACCCATATGGCCGAGCGCTTTCAGTCTGGCGGCGGTACACTGCTGTGTAACAGTGCGGCCACAGAGTTGTTGTGGAGCGATGAAGGAGAGGTTTCTGGCGTCTGCGTGCGCATAAACGGCGAGGCACGACAATCCATCGCCTGTGACCGGGTCATCCTGACCACCGGCGGCTTTCAGGCCAACCCAGAGATGCTCTCTCGCTACTTTGGCCGCTGGTCCGATCGGCTCATTCTACGCAGCAATCCCCGCAGCACTGGCGACGGGTGGCAGATGGCCCAGGCCCTCAATGCCGCGCCCAGCCGGGCCATGGGCAGCTTCTACGGCCATCTGCTACCGGCTCCACCTGCCCAGGTGCCCACTCACGATTTCATTGCCTATACCCAATACCACAGCGAACAGGGCGTGTTGGTCAACCTGCGGGGCGAGCGCTTTACCGATGAATCACTGGGCGATGAGACCAATACCCAGGCCGTGGCGCGCCAACCGGAAGCCCTCGCCGTCCTGCTCTACGACGACACAGTCTATCGAACCTATGCTGTGCGACTGGCCGGTGGCGGCGCAAGAGCCAGCGACACATTCTACGAATCCCAGGCCCTGGGCGCACCCGCAGCGGTGGCTTGTAGCCTGGAAGAACTGGCCGCTGCCATGCAGGCCCACGACCTGCACGGCTCCTCGCTGTTGGCAACTCTGCGCGAGTACAATCAGGCCGTGCAGGATCAGCGAACCGCAGGGTTGGTCATTCCTCGCCGTGCCAACCCCAACCCAGTGAGCAAGCCACCCTTCTATGCCCTGGGCGTTACACCAGGCATCACCTTTACATTGGGCGGTTTGCGCATCAACACGGATGGGCAAGTGTTGGATCGGGGCGGCTATCCCATTCCTGGACTCTATGCAGCCGGAGCCGACGCAGGCGGTATCCACAACGAACGCTATGCGGGTGGCCTCTGTCTGGGGCTTGTCTTTGGGCGGCGAGCGGCAAAACACGCCGCCTCACATTGAACATCCAGCAAGTCGTATTACCCACAACAGCGAGACGGCTATCGGCTTCTTTTTGCCGCTGACATTGTCTTTATTCACGGGCTGAGTCTTTTCCTCAGGCAGAATTACCTTCTCTTGTCGAACCCCCTACCCAATGGGCAAATAGGGGTTTGGCCTGGTCAGGCAATTCTTCGTATACCGAGGCTGGCAAGAGTGGCACCTGATTCTCCGTGCGGCCAGAAGCCGTGAGCAACTTTCGAGAAGCCGATCCCGGCTGAAGGACTGAGAGGTCCAACCACCAGGGGGCATAGCGGACAACGACGGCTACCCGGGGGTCCGCGGTCACATTGGGCGCGGTGGCGTGCCACAACCGGCTGTCCATGACCAGCACATCACCGGCCTTGCCTGTGGCATTGACCTCGGTGGGATAGGCTTCCATCTCCTTTGGCCCAAAGCCACCGGTGGGGTTGTTGGTCATGCGGTGGCTGCCGGAGATGACCAGAGTACCGCCGCTGTCCGCATTGAACGACGATAGCATCCAGATGGTGGTGATGTGCATGGGAAGATCGGCGTAAGGGGCTTTGATGGCACCGGCATTTCGTTGGTTGAAAGGCCAGTCTGCATGCCAGCCTCCGCGTGCATTGCCAGGCTCGTTGATGGTCGCTGTGGTAAAGGAGATGCGCACATGGGGGCCAAGCACACCTTCGATCAGACCCAGCAGGTTTCTTTGGGCCAAATAGGGTGCGAGCGACTGATCGTAGTTGATCAAGCCGGAGAGGTGACCGATATTGGGAGGCGCACGGGGTTGCGGTGTTTCTCGGTGGTTGTCAGCGTGGCTTGACGCACCGCTTCAACCCGATCCGTCGGAATCACATCTTCGATTACACACCAGCCGTCCAAACGCATCCGTGTCTGTGCATCCATCCTGGTTGACTCCTATTCTATACTCGTCACAGGCATAAAGTGCCGTTTTTTCGCCTTGTCACCTTGTCAAGTTTTATAGTGTCGATGCAGCCCAAGCGACCACTATAACATTCTACCGAGATCGAACCATACTTTCTATCCCCGCTACAAGCCGTGTCAAATCGCCTTCGTCGTTGAAGACGTGGGTGGAGACACGGATCAGCGCGCCATCCTTTTCGAGGGGCGAGACCAGGACCTTCTCTTCGAGCAGACGTTCCTGGATTTCGGCGGCAGTATGTCCTGGAATGCTGAATGTAACGATGCCGGATGACTTCTCGTAGGACAGGGGGGTGTGCAAGACTAAGCCTGACACTCCCTGGAGTGCAGCCTTGGTACGGTCTGTATACTCCTGAATATAGGCAAATACGTTCGACCACCCAATCTCTTGCCAGCAGTCCAGGGCATATCCAAAGCCGACCTGGTCCGCCAGATTCCGGGTGCCAAACTCGAAGCGTTTGGCCTCATCGAGCAGCGTGAGGCCACCTTCGTTGTCAAAATCCTTCTGGGAGTGGGAGCCGATCCAGCTCGGTTTTAGCCATTCGATACGGTCCCGGCGCACATAGAAGCCGCCCGTGCCCTGGGGTGCCATGATGTATTTATGACCGCTGAACGCGTAGAAATCGCAGTCAAGGGCGCGCATATCCACAGGGATTGCACCGTATGATTGGGCCCCATCCAACAGAACAGGCACATCGCGATTGTGGGCCACATCGATCAGGGGACGCACAGGCAGCCGTTGGCCTGTGCGGCGACAAACGTGGCTGATCGAGACTACCCGTGTACGCGCGTCCAGGAGCGGCAGAAATGCGTCCATCATCTCTTCTTCATCGTGGACGACAGGCAAGAAACGCAGTTCGATCCCATAGCGGCGAACATGGCTGTACCAGGTGATTCGATTGCCCGGATGCTCTTTGTCGCTGAGAATGACATTGTCCCCTGGCTGCCAATCGATGCCGTTGGCGACAATATTGATGCCGATTGTCGTGTTTTCGCCCAAGACGATTTCATCCGCGTCCGCGTGGATCGAGCGGGCAACCTTCTCCCTGGTCTCCTCAAAGGCCTTTAGAACTTTGTCATGGATGCCAGGCGCGACAGCGCCGGCATTGTGGAATCGAGCCCAGCGGGCCGTCTCCTCAATCACCGGTTCCATTTTGGGAGAGAAACCACTGCTCTGAAAATAGGCGTATTCCTGGGTAATCGGTGTCAGACGACGCACATCGTGTAGTTTCATGATGATCTCTTCTTTCCAATTGTTTCAGGTGGGGGTGCTTGATTTTGTTGGGGTAGACCCGAAGAAGTCACTAGAAGTAGAAGTCATTATAGGTAGAGTTTCCCTTCTTGACAATAGGTAGCCGGATGACCACTTTTTTGACATTGACATCTCAGTTTGGCTATTGTATACTACTGCTAGCTATATGACAATCGTACATTTTGTTTTATGTTACGGCAACCGTGCCGGACCACGAGTATTCTCATGCAGTTCGAATGATCGAGCCGTTGACCCTGCGAAACCAGCCACGGGCAAAAGTGCCATTTTTTGCCTTGTTACCCGGTCAAGTACAAACTCTGCGTCGACGACAAAATGGCGCAGATTTGCGCGACACGAAAAGGAATGAGTCAATGTCCAAAATGACGATAGAGGAGCTACGCAGCGAGCTACCTATGGCCCAAGAGGTAGCCTACTTCCAGACAGGCACCTACGGACCAACTCTCGATTCCGCGCTGGTCGCTGTGCGCGAAACGATGGAGCGCGAGGCCCATCACGGCCCGGCTACCCCGGCGGAACGGCAGGTACACGTGGAAAAGGAGGTCGCCGCTCGTCGCGATCTGGCCCACATGCTCAATGTGAAGGATGATGAATTGGGTATCACGACCCAATACCTTCGCCAGAGATCAAGTGAAGGGTTGAAACTGTTGAGAATGAATTGAACCAAGAGAAGGCATATTCTCAATCACTTGGTTGATAAGAATCGGGTCAACCAAATCCGGAAGCAGTTTTAACGCTTCCACGGCATAACGTCGGG
>CAMDQF010000278.1 GCA_945905745.1 Litorilinea aerophila | reverse complement strand
ACTCGGCATCGGCGGCAAAGGCAGCCGGGTCAGCGAAGCGGCTCTCATCCGCCCGCACCAGCATAAACTGCTGGCTGGTCATATAGGGTGCGGAGAAGTCGATGACCTGTGCCCGCTCATCGGTGATGGTAATCCCGTCCATCCCCACGTCGAACTGCCCCTCGGCTACGGCCTGAATCATCGCATCCCAGGAGGTCACCTGCCAGTCCACTACACAGTTCAGCCGTCGGCAGATTTCATTCACCGCCTCGTACTCCCAGCCCACTGACGCTCCTGTAGCCGGATCGACAAAATTGAGCGGGATATAATCGTTGCCCGCCACTGCCACCACTACTCGGCCTGCCAAGTCCGGCAACTGGTCGTAGGCATCCGGGCCATTGGGATCGGTCAGGAAGAACCAGCGGGTGTTGAGGGAGCTGAGAAAGCCATCCTTCTTCAGTGTAGCAATGGCCGCGTTGAAGGGTTCGACCAGGTCCGAGTCCGGCGTGAAGATGAAGCCGAAATCCTCAGATCCCAGGGCATCACCCACAATTTTGAGTTTGTCCGGGTTGGCCCCGATGTAGCCCCGACCGCTGGCTGCGTCCACCAGTACCATATCCACATCCCCGGCGAGGAGAGCCTGGACTGTAGCGCCGAAGTTTTCCAGCAAAACAATGCGCGGGTTGGCCTCGTCGCCATCCAGAATCTCGTAGACGGCTGTGTAGAAGCCGGTGGTCCCGGCCTGTGCGCCCACCAGCAACTCGGCATCGGCGGCAAAGGCAGCCGGGTCAGCGAAGCGGCTCTCATCCGCCCGCACCAGCATAAACTGCTGGCTGGTCATATAGGGTGCGGAGAAGTCGATGACCTGCGCCCGCTCATCGGTGATGGTAATCCCGTCCATCCCCACGTCGAATTGCCCCTCGGCTACGGCCTGAATCATCGCATCCCAGGAGGTCACCTGCCAATCCACCACGCAATTCAGCCGTCGGCAGATTTCATTCACCGCGTCGTATTCCCAACCCATCGCCTTGCCGCTGGCTGGATCGACAAAATTGAGCGGGATATAATCGTTGCCCGTCACTGCCACCACTACCCGACCCGCCAAATCGGGCAGATCGTAGACCACATTTGTTGTACCGACGGGTGCGGGCACAGGCGTTGTCGGCGCTGTCGTGGCTGGTTGCTCGGCTACGGGTTGGGGCGCGGCAGCGGGTGCGGCTTCCTGGCTTGTGGCGGGGGCTGCTTCGGCTGCGGCAGCTGGTGCCGCCGCCGCCGGTGCGGCGGCCGGTGCGGCAGCCGGTGCGGCGCAGGCGCTGATCAGCAGCAGGGCCGCCAGCAGAAAGAGCAGAGGCGCAGAACGCAGAGAACGGTCAAAGCGTCGCATGGGAGTTCTCCTTTTGGGTGTAGGGACGAGAAATAGAACGAATTGCTGTGATGAGTATACGCGGGAATCAGGCGGGGAGCAAACAAATGGAGGTGGCGAGGCTGTCTCACTCCTTTGGCGCGCGGGCGCGAATCTCGGCCACTTTCTCTTCGGGGACAGCCACTACCTGCTTCAGAAACTGGAGTTGGAGCCGGGCATACTTTTCCATATCGTCGATGTTAAGACGTATCTCATAGCGGCCACACGCCACACAGTCGAAGACCCGGACAAATGTGCCATCGGCCTTTTCTTCGTCGCGCAGATGAAGCAGCTCCGGGTGGGGGTGTCGGCAGCGGGTGGTGCGTGAAGAATTCTGTTGCATTTTCGGTGTTCGCGTGATTTCTATGGCGGAGAGGGGCGGTGTTCGATTGCCAGTAGTATATCACCCATCAATTCTCAATGGCAATGCCGTTCACCTGACACAAGGCTTTTCAAACGTCGCGCTGTGGCGGTGATCGCCTGGCGCTAAAGACACCGGCTACGTTGTAGCCCAGCTACCAGGCAACGCCCGGTGAACCGGGCTGTAGCTTCTGGAATCGAAGGTATTTGTCAAATGCAAGCCAGCTTGAGCTGGCATCGCTCCCTAGCCCCGTTGTTGATGGCAGGGCTTCTGGGCAATTGGCAGTGGGAATCTCCGGGTGAAAGGGCAATGTCAACTATCCAACCACCCCGCCGCCTCTTTGGCATGATAGGTCAAAATCAGATCCGCCCCGGCCCGGCGGATGCCGGTGAGGGTCTCCAGAATCACCCGCCGCTCGTCCAGCCAGCCGTTGGCCGCGGCGGCTTTGATCATCGCATACTCGCCGCTGACGTTATAGGCCGCCAGGGGCAGGGCCGGGAAGCGCTCCTTCACCCGGCGGATCACATCCAGATAGGGCAGGGCGGGTTTGACCATCAGAAAATCCGCGCCCTCGGCCACGTCCAGAGCCGCCTCGCGCAGGGCCTCCTCCGCATTGGCCGGGTCCATCTGGTGGCTCTTGCGGTCGCCAAAGCGGGGCGCGCCGTCGGCGGCTTCCCGGAAGGGGCCGTAGAAGGCGGACGCATACTTCACCGCATAGGACATCACCGGCAGGTGGCTGTAGCCCTCCTCGTCCAGAGCCGAACGAATCGCCGCTACCATTCCGTCGATCATCCCGCTGGGGGCCACAATATCCGCGCCGCAGCGGGCGTGGGAGACGACCACCTTCTGCAAGACTTCCAGGGTCTTGTCGTTGAGGACGTAGCCCGCTTCGTTGAGCAGCCCGCAGTGGCCGTGATCCGTATACTCGCACAGGCAGACGTCGGTGATGACCACCAATTCCGGGTTTGCCTCTTTCAGCGCCCGGATGGCCTGCTGCACAATGCCGTCGTCGGCGAAGTTCTCCAGACCGACCGGGTCTTTGTGGGCCGGGATGCCAAAGAGGACGACGGCAGGCACGCCCAGACTCTTCAGCTCCGCCGCCTCCGCGGCCAACAGGTCCACCGACAGGCGGGACTGACCGGGCATGGACCTGATGGGAATGCGCTGGTTTTCCCCGTGTTGGATGAAGAGGGGGTAGATAAAATCCGCCGGGTCGAGGGTCGTCTCCGCCACCATCCGGCGCAGGGCCGGTGTGTGGCGCAGCCGGCGAGGACGTATTGTGGGAAATGTCATAGACTATCCTTCTGTGAGAAAAATTTAACGCAGAGACGCAGAGAAAAAGCAAGAATGGAACGCGGATTGGGCGGAAACGGCGGATGAGCGCGGATTTTTTGGGACGCAGATGGCAAGGATGAACACAGATTATTTCGATCAACGTTTATCCGCGTGAATCTGCGTCCCGCGCCCTCTGCGCCTTTGCCTCTTTGCCTCTTTGCCCCTCTGCGTTAAAAAATCCGCGCTGATCAGCTAAATCCGCGTTATCCGCGTTCTATTCTTCATCCAATCAGTTCCAGCGCACCCTGGGATTTGGCTTCCTCGGCCAGGGATGCGCCCAATTCGTGCGGGGATGGGCCGCTGCCCGCCACCCGAATCATCCGGCTGCCGTCCACCGCGGCCACCAGCCCGGCCAGGTGAATCGTCCCGTTGCTGACTGTGGCATAGGCCCCGACGGGAATGGAACAGCCCCCGCCCAGGCTGGAGAGAAAAGCCCGCTCCGCCGTGACCGCCTGGGCCACTTCGCCGTTGTGGATGGCCGCCAGCAGCCCCAGGGCGCGCTCGTCGTCGGCCCGACACTGGACAGCCAGCGCGCCCTGTCCCGGTGCGGGCAGCATCACATCCAACGGCAGCCAGTCGCTGATCTGCCCGTCCAGCCCCAGGCGGATGACACCGGCCGCGGCCAGGAGGGTAGCGTCATACTCCCCGTGCAGGGCCTTGTGGATGCGTGTCTCCACATTGCCCCGGATGGAACGGACGAGCAGCTCCGGGCGGCGGGCCAGCAGTTGGGCCTGGCGGCGCAAACTGCTCGTCCCCACCACCGCGCCCGCAGGCAGTTCGTCCAGCGTCCGCCCCTCCTTCGCCACCAGCACATCCCGCACATCGGCCCGGCCCACAATCGCACCCAAAGCCAGGCCAGGCGCGTCGTCTACGGGCAGATCTTTCAGAGAATGGACAGCCAGGTCGATGCGCCCTTCGCGTAGGCCAATTTCCAGTTCCAGGGTAAATAGCCCCTTCCCGCCGATCTCCGGCAGGGGGCGGTCCAGTGTCTTGTCGCCCTGGGTGACGAACGGTTCCACCCTGCATTCCAGCCCCGGCCAGGCGGCTTGCAGCGCATCCATTACGTGACGACTCTGCCACATCGCCAGGGCGGAGGTGCGGGAGCCTGTTACAAGCGTAGTGCGTAGTGCGTATTGCATAGCCGGCGACTGTTGGTTGCTCCGTTCGTTCATTGGTCTCTACCTGTGCAATATGAAAGGTGAAAAGACTCGTGTGATCTCACGTTTCACTGCTCGAAATATCCATTGATAGCGGAGTGGTTCATAGGCTAATCGGAATTCCTTATTGGATGTTTTCGGTCTGCTATTGAGTGCAATATAAGAGAGCGTACCCTCGGTACGCTCTCCGGTCAAATTTTATGGAAGTCGGATGTGTGGCTTTTGCCTGGCTGTGCTACGCCGGCCCACCGAACTCGTTGTTCACCGCCTGCACCAGCGCCCGCATATAGGCGATGGAATAGGCTGTGCCCACCCGCGGCCCACCCAGCATGGCCGGGATGTGATCCGGGATGATGCAGCCATCGAACTTCACCTCGCGCAGGGCCTTCATTACCTCGTACATATCCTGATAGCCGTTATCGATGAGCGTCTCCGTCCAGGGTTCCGGCATCGGATTGGAGACATTGCGGAAATGGACTTTAAACAACTGCCCTTTTTCGCCGAAGTATTTGATGGCATCCGCCGGGGTGTTGCCCATTCCCTTCTCGCCCCCTTCCAGCCAGCAGCCCACACAGAGGCAGACGCCGATATTCGGGCTGTCGGCAATCTCCATAGCCCTTTTGTAGCCCGCAAAGTTGCCGAACATACAGCGGGGAATGCCGCCCAGGGCATAGACGGGCGGATCGTCCGGGTGGACACCGATACGCACGCCCACATCTTCGGCCACTGGCACAATCTCCCGCATCAGGTGGGCGTAGTTCTCCCACAGCTCTTCTTCGGTGTAGAGCCGCCCGTGGGTCAGTTCGCCTTCGTAGATGTTGCCTGCCCAGTGGCCTTTGGCGTTGGTGATGTCCAGTGTGCGGGCATCCATTCCGCCCCGCCCCTCGGCCCGCCCGGAGGACCAGATGCCATTCGCCATATGCGCGTAGGTGTTGTAATAGATTCCCGCGTCGCCAATGTTGCGGATGAACTGCTTGAACTCCTCGACTTTGGCATCCCGGCCCGGCAGGTTGAGGGTGATCTCCGGGACGTTATGAACGCCCATATTTGTAATCCGGTAGATTTTCAGGCCAAAGTCGCCAAAGCGTTTGACCAGACTTTTGTAGAAGTCCAGGCTGTGCTGCTCCGGGTTGCGGATGCCCACCATCGCCCACTCTGCGCCGAGCTGCTGGAAGAATTGCATATCTTCGTCGCTGGCGTCGGCCCCCGTCTGGATGGCGATCTGAATGCCCTCTGTGCTGGAATAAAAGCCGGGCACGGCACGCATGGGAATTTGATGCGGTTTTGTACTCATTTCCATTTGTCTCCGTTATTGAGTCGTCCCGAGAAGAATGTGGGGAAGCAGAAGAAAACCTCCCTGCAAGCTATTATACGTCTCGATTGCATAAACATCAACGACACCAAAACCAGACAAAGCGGCTGACTTCAACGGCTGTGTCGTAACTACAAATCCTACGACACAGAAAATCAGCACAGAAGGGACAGAACACACGGAAACCTTCTCTGTGACTGCCCTTCCGAGTATTCCGTCTCTCCCGTGGTCAGCCAAAAGTCTGTGCAGGAATTCAGGATTTTAGAGTTTTGTGTAATAGCCAGGCAGATGTTGAAATTTAACGCAAAGGCGCAGAGACGCAAAAGGCACAGAGAACAGCTTTGCGTCTTTGCTCCTTTGCAGCTTTGCGTTGAGAATCAGGACTTCAAACTGCGTTGACCATTACAGATTTTAAAATTTTGTCCGGATTGAGTGATTACCGGTTTTGAAAGAAACGGGCCAGACGGCCTTCGGTGCGCTCGAAGAAGCCCCGGATAGATTCCTGCTCCTGGGGGTCCTGCTCGTCAATGAGCAGATTGGCAAAATCGAGGACCCGGCGCACAGTGTGGATGGCGATCTCGCCGGGATAGCTCTCCGGCCAGGGCAGACGGCGGGTGTAGCCCTCCTGAAAAGCCTGGCGCAGGGCTGCGGCATCCTCCCGCAGTTCGATGTAATAGAAGATCAGCCCGATGTCCTGGACCGGATAGCCCCAGACCAGATCCTCAAAATCAATCGGGTGGACTCGCCCCCGCTGGACTTTGACATTCCACTGGTGCAGGTCGTAGTGGATCACCTGGGGTGGCTGGCTTCGCTCCCAAAGCTCCTTTTGGGCGGTCGCCACTGTTGCGTAGGCCCGGGTCAGCAGCTCCCAAAGATTTTCGTTGAGCCGGTTCCGAAAGGCTGGCTCGAAGAGGATGGGTAGATCCGTCGGGTTGAAAACTGTGTCGTTGCGGTGGATGGCAAAACCAGCCGACGGCGTCCAGCCCGCGGCGTGCTGATGCAGACGGGCTAACAGCTCGCCCGTGGCCGCGTAGTTGGCGGGCGTCAGCGCTTCGCCCAAATCTACGCCGGGAACCCAGGAAAAGACAACGACGTAGCGGGCTTCTGGTACATCGTCCACTTGGGTGGTGGTGAAAAGCGCGTCGCTTCGGGTGCGCAGCGGTGCGGGCAGGATCAGCTCCGTGTCACGCCGCAGCGCGTCCAGCCACATCATCTCCGAACCCACATCCTCTGAGCTTTTGCCGGGACGAGTGATGCGCAGCACGAACTTCTCGCCGCCTGTCGTATCCACCCGAAAGACATAATTCCAGCCGTCGCTCATAAAGCGTAGATTGGCTACCGACAGGTCGTAGTTCTGCAAGGCGGCCTGGGCCAGCACTCGCAGTCGGCGGATGCGGCCCTGGGGCTTGAGTTCGTAAAATGGTTTCAATTGGATGATCCGTAGGCGGATGACTTTGCGGGCTTACCCGTTTGGTTTCGACACGCTGCGCCGTTCAACCGGCGCTAGTCACGCGTTGTTGCATAAATTCTGGCGAATTCCTGGGCGGCGGCTTCGGTCAGATCACCGCCACCCTCCTCCGCATTGACCAGGAGCGCAAAGCCTACCCCTTCCTCTGGCAACAGGCCGATGACACTGACAAAACCGTCGTATGCGCCGGTATGGCTGACCAGCCGCAGACCGTCCGCATCGACAATCTCCCAGCCCAGGCCATACTGCTCCAACAGAGGTGTCCACATCTGGGCCAGAGATTCTTGCGAGACGATACGGTTGCCGTCGGGTGCAACGCCGCCGTTGACGAGCATCTGCATATACAGCCCCATCTCCCGTGCGCCGGCTTTGAGCGAACCAGAGGGGGCCAGGGCGTCGTCGTCCGTGTCCTCACTTTCCAGGGCTTCGGGCGTGCCGCTGCTGATCTCATAGGCCAGGGAGTGGTTGGGATTACGGCGCGCCTCGCTGACGTAGACAGTAGCGGTTTTCATCTCCAACGGGTCGAGCAGTCGTTCCCGCAGCAGACGGGCATGGCCGCCGTGCAGATCGTCGGCGTCGCTTCCCGCGGCCAGGGCGGCCAGATAACCGGCCAAGGAGGCGGAGATGTTGCTGTAGCTGAAGACTTCCCCCGGCGCGCCCAGCAATTCGGCCTCGGCAGCCACCGCAAAGACATCCGCCACAGTCGCCACATCGGGCAGGTCATATTCGGCGTCGTCGGGGATGCCGCTGGTCATCGAAAGCAGGTGGCGGAGGGTGACGGTCTTGGTGGCTTCGTCATCGGCCAGGGCAAAGTCCGGGTCAATTTCAATGACAGGCGTCTCCCAGCCCAGCGTCCCCTCGTCCACAAGCGTCGCCACCAGCAGCGCGGTCATAGATTTGTGGGTGGAGCCGATGTGAAAGAGGGTCTCCCCATCCACAGGCAGATTCTTCTCCACATCCCGCAGTCCGTAGCCCTGGACCAGCATTGGGCCGTCCCGGTTGACAACGGCCAGAGAGAGGCCGGGGATGCCGCCTTCTTCTTGGGCATCCTGGATGTAAGCGGCGAAATCCGCCACCCACTGCTCAGTAGTTTGGGCAGGGGCGACGGCCACAGGAACCGAACGAGCGGTCTCCCGCACCGGTGCAGGCTGCGCCATCGGCGCGTTGTCACAACCGCCCAACAGCAGGACAAGCCCAAATATCATCAGCAGTAATCGAGGGCCGACAGATGTACCATTCTTCACTGCACACAAAACTGACATCGGGTATAGCTCCTCGGCCTCTTTGCGCCTATGAGAGAAATGGATGACCTTACCTAAACTGGACGCAAAGCTTGATGGCGTCGGCTGGGTCCTGAAAAGCGTGGAGAAAGGCATCGGCGGCCTGGTCAAATGGTACAATCGGGTCGGCGATGCCGTCGGAGGTGAGCCAGCCCCGGCGGAAGAAGTCCACGACTGTCGCTTCCAGCCGGGCCAAATCCCACTGGGGCGCTTCCCGGCTGGGATTGTCCCAGACGGGCATACTGCTGATCAGTTCCAGCCGGTTGTGATGCCACTCCGCGCCAAAAGGCAGATGGCTGTGATCGCCTTTGTAGTAGCCCAGCGTCACCACCCGGGCGCACTGGCCCACACTGCGCATAGCCCCGTAGAGCGCCCGATAGCTGCCGCTGGCCTCAATCGCCACATCCGCCGGGCGGCCGAGGA
>CAMDQF010000277.1 GCA_945905745.1 Litorilinea aerophila | reverse complement strand
CGGGGGATTGTGCGCTCAAAGCGACGATGGCCTCGTCTGTGCCCCAAAAGATGCGATGTGGGCCAAACTCGTCCAGAAAGCCGCTGCGCCGGAGCAGGGATTCCACCCGACTGTCCACGCCTGCCAACAGCAGGTCCCCCCCGGCCGCGTGCTGCCGATGGAAGACCTCTTGCAAGACGTCAATCCCTGTGGCGTCGATGAGCGGTACACCACGCATGGAAAAGATCAGCGTGGCGTCGGCAGGATCATGTTTTTCCACCGCCTCGTACAGGCGGCGCACCGCGGCAAAAAAGAGCGGCCCGCTCAGATAGTAGACAGAGGCATTCTTGTGGTAGTGGCTGTCGCCATGGCCGGCAGCAGCCATCTGCGCCCCGTCTACTGGTCGGCGGGTGATCTGCAATTCGCTCATCTGGCCCATGAAGATCAGGCTGCTGATGGCAAAACCGATGAGAATGGCCTGGGTCAAGTCCAGCGCCACCGTCGCCGCCAGGGTAACCACAAAGGCGATCATCGCGTGTTTCAGCCGCTTGCCAAAGAAGAAGCGGATGGCGTGCCATTCATTGGTGCGCCAGGCTGTGACCATCAAAACACCGGCCAATGCGGCCAGGGGCACCTGCCCGATCACAGGGGCGAAGGCGAAGACAATCACCATCAGCGCCAGCCCGTGGATAACGGACGTGAGCCGGGTGACGTTGCCGCTTCTGATGGCAACACTGGTGCGGGCAATGGCTGCTGTTGCGGGCACGCCGCCGAAAAAAGGGATGACGAGATTGCCCAGACCCTGGGCAATCAATTGGATGTTGTTGTGCGGACGTATGCCTGTCATGTTGCCGCCCACCGCCACACAGAGCAACCCTTCGATGGAGCCTAGCGCAGCAATGGAAAAGGCGGGGAGTATCAGCGCTCGCATATTTTCCCAGGGGATCGTGGCAAAAGTCAGCCGGTTTTCCAACAGGATGGTGCGGGGGATCTCACCGATAGTAGGGGGGTCAATCCCCGGCACGAAGGAAATCAGGGTTGCCACGATAATCCCGACCAATGAGCTGGGCAAGTGGCGGCTATGGGGCAGGCGAGGCCAGACCAGCATTACCACAATAACGATCAGTCCCAATCCCATAGCCGATAGATTAGGGTCGACGCCATGCGCAAAGTAGTAGAGTACTTTGTCTGTGACATGTTCGGCCGCTGGTGTTTTTATACCCAGGAAGTTGTCGATCTGACCCAGGCCGATGATCAGCGCAATGCCGCTGGTGAAACCGGAAATGACCGGTGTTGGAATAAAGGAGACGATGCGTCCCAGCCGCAGCGCACCTGTAATGAGAAGTATCAGGCCGGCCAGTGCGCTCGCCATCCAGACGCCTTCCAGCCCATAGCGGGCTGACAGCACCATCAGTACCGCAGACATAGTGCCAGTTGGCCCGGAAATCTGGAAAGGTGCACCACCCAAAGAGCCGATCAACACGCCGGCCAGGATAGACGTAACCAGCCCTGCCGCTGCGTCTGCGCCGGAGGCCACGCCAAAGGCCAGGGCCAGGGGCAGAGCTACCGCGGCCACAGTCAGACCGGCCAGCAGGTCTTTCTGAAATTTACTCAGATTGTAATGCGCGAACTCGCCACGCAGCATTTCAAGCCATTCGCTGATCATTGCCGGGTTCCTCTAGGGGAAAGGGATCTGCCTTCGTCTATTTCACATCCAACACAATTTTGCCAATATTCTCATAACCCCGCATATACTCGTGGGCAGCCTGGGCTTCCTGCACGGGGAAGCTGCGATCGATGACCGGACGGATGACCCCGCTTTCGATGTGGGGCCAGAACTGCTCCCGAAAGCGGCGCACAATCTCCAACTTCTCCTCCAGGGGCCGTGCCCGCAGGACGGAGCCAATCAGCCGGGCGCGTTTGCCCATCAACTGGCCGATGTTGATTTCGCCTGTCCCACCGCCTAGGGTGGCGATCCAGACCAGCCGCCCCCGGGTTTTTAGCAGGCTGATGTTGCGCTGCAAATAGGCCGCCCCCACCATATCCAGAATCACATCCACCCCCGCACCACCGGTGAAGGCTTGGGTCTCGGCGACAAAATCCTCCTCGCTGTAATTGATGGCCCGATCCGCGCCCACGGACAGACAGGCCGCCACCTTCTCCGGCTTGCCCGCGGTGGTGATAACCCGCCCGCCCGCTGCCTTGACCAGTTGGATGGCTGCTGTGCCTACACCGCTGGCCCCGCCGTGTACAAGAACTGCCTCGCCCGCCTGGAAATCGGCCTCCATAAAAATGTTGACGAAAGCGGTCAGGTAGACCTCCGGCAAGGACGCCGCCTCGGCCCAACTCCACCCGACGGGGACGGGAAAGAGCAGCCGGCCATCCACGACTGTGCGCTCGGCGTAGCCGCCCCCGGTCAGGAGCGCGCAGACCTGATCTCCCACCTGCCAGCCCATCACATTTGCGCCCAGCGCGGCGATTGTCCCCGCCATATCCAGCCCCAGAATGGGCGACGCGCCCGCGGGTGGCGGATAGTTGCCCGCGGCCTGGGCCAGGTCCGCCCGGTTGAGTGTCGTGGCGTGAATGTTTACCAGCACGTCGTCGGCTCCCATCACTGGCTCGTCGGCCTCGGCCCAAACCAGACGCGCTCTGTTTTCGTCGCGAAGTACCTGAATTGCTTTCATCAATGCCTCCTCCAAGAGATGATTGACGACTGACGATAGACGAACGCGGGGGATGAGCCGTCGTTGTTCGTCCTGCGTCCGCCGTCAGTTGTTCACCACAAACTCCACCAACGCGGCCAGCATTGCATCGAAGACCGCCAGCCGGGCCACTTCGTAGCCGTGGCTGTTCTCGCGCACGTGGCCGAAGCAGGCGATGCGGGCTGCGCTGCCGTTGGCGCGCACCAGACTGGCATCGCTGGCCGCGCCGTCATAGACCACCGGCTGCAATTCCGTGCCAGCCCGTCGTGCCGCGGCCATCAACGCCCGCAAGAGGGGCTGGTCGTAGTGGCAAAGCCGGTCTTTGCTCCAGATGCCGGGGCGACCGTCCAGGGCCAGGGGCGCGCCCACGGGGATGGGGCAGCCGTCGATGGCGATGAAAATTTCGGGCTGCTCGCGTGCCGCTACCAGTTGCGCACCCTGGCCGCCCCCCTCCTCGTGGACGGTAAAGGCGATGAGCGTCGGATTGCGGGGTGTCAACTTTTCCTGTTGCAACTGTTCCAACAGACGCAGCAGGGCCACCACACCCATCCGGTCGTCGAAGGTCCAGGCCGCCACCAGTGGGTCATCTGCCGGGCCAAAGAGGACTGGGCCGCGCATCCCCCGCACAGGCACAGCCGTCGAGCCAGGGCGCACACCCGCCGCCCGCAACTGCTCCGGCGTCAGACCGGTGATCACCCGGCAGTCGCCCCAGCCGATGGCCTTTTCGCCCAGGTTGCCGCCGTGGGTGGAGCCGAAGGAGAGGATGCCGATGAGCGACTGCTCCCCGTCGCCCACAATCTCCACCGGCCCCTCGCCCAGTTTCCAGGGGTGCAGCCCGCCGGAACGGTCCACCCGCAGGTCGCCGTTGGCCTCGATACGGGTGACCACCATCCCGATCTCGTCCAGATGGGCGGCGTAGCAGGTGAGGGGGCCGTCACTTTCCTGCCCGGCCAGGCGCACGAGGATATTGCCCGCGCCGTCACTTTCGTGGGTCACGCCGATTTCGTCCAGCTTTGCTCGCACGATTGTGGCAATCCCTTCTTCCCGGCCCGAGGGCGCGGCTACGAGCAGTTCGGAAAAGAGGGTGAGGGCGGGGTGGGTGGTCTGTTCGGTGGACATTGAGTAGCTCCTGGGGTGAAGTATTGCGTATTGCGTAAGTAGTGACGTTTGAGGCGTCTTTGGGAGAGTGGGTGTGGGTTAGAATTTGGCTTTTTTGTCAGTACATCTAATTTCTGTACTGCCCGGTTCTCCACTGCTTACGCAATACAAAATACGCATTGCGCAATGGCTTTCGTGTGGACATCCCCCGCCCTTTCGGGTACACTCCACTAACTGTACACCCGCCGTCCATCCCAGTCAACCAGCCGGAGCCGCATGATGTACGCAATCCCTTTTCCTTTGGCCGCCAGCACAGCCGAACTGCGCGACGACGAAACAAATCTGCTCGCCCATATCCACGCCATCTGTGACCGCATTGATTGGGCCGAACCCCACATCCACGCCTTTCTCCCGGAACCCTACCGCCGGGCGCGGCTGGTGGAAGAAGCCGTCGAGCTGATCGGTCGCTATCCGGAGCCGGAGAAGCGCCCGCCCCTGTTCGGCGCGCTGGTGGGCGTGAAGGATATTTTTCGGGTAGATGGTTTCTACACCCGTGCGGGGTCCGAACTCCCCAAAGAGCTTTTTGAAGGCGACGAAGCCGCGGTCGTCACCCGTCTGCGCGCAGCGGGCGCGCTCATCGCGGGCAAGACCGTCACCACTGAATTCGCCTATTTTCAGCCTGGCCCCACCCGCAATCCTCACAACGTTAACCACACCCCTGGCGGCTCCAGCAGTGGCTCTGCGGCGGGGGTGGCCGCGGGCTTCTTCCCCCTGGCCCTGGGCACCCAGACGATTGGCTCCACCATTCGCCCAGCGGCCTTCTGCGGGATACTCGGCTTCAAGCCCAGCTACGACCGCATCCCCACCGACGGACTGCTCTTTTTCTCGAAGTCGCTGGATCACGTGGGACTCTTCACCCAAGACATCGCCGGGATGGTGCTGGCCGCGTCGGTTCTCTGCGACGGCTGGGATTCGGCTGTGCCAGTCCCGGATCGCGCCCCGGTGCTGGCCGTTCCTGAAGGCGAATATCTGCGCAAAGCCTGGCCGGAGGGGCTGGACTCCTTTTGGGAGACGGTGAGTAAACTGGAGAAGGCGGGCGCGCAGGTGGTGACGGTTCCCTTTTTCGAGGAGTTCGAGGAACTGGACGAGCAGCACCGGCGGATGATGGCGGCGGAGGCGGCCCAGGTCCATGCCGAATGGTACGCGGAATACGAATATCTCTACAGTGAACATATGAAAGAGATCATGTGGACAGCTGCTACTGTGGACGCGGCGGAGCTGGCCGAAGCCCAGGCTGCCCGTTTCGTCCTGCGGGGGCAACTGGCCGAGGCGCTGGATGGGGCTGGCGCGGATCTGTGGGTGGCCCCGCCCGCGCCCGGTCCCGCGCCCCAAGGCATCCACGCCACCGGCAGTCCGGTGATGAATCTGCCCTGGACGAATGCGGGCGTCCCCGCGCTCAACCTGCCCGTGGAATTCACCCGCAGTGGGCTGCCAATGGGGTTGCAGTTGGTGGGTCGTTTTGGCGAGGATGAGAAGTTGCTGGCCTGGGCGGGGAAGGTGGAGGGAATGCTGGAATGATTTTTGATAGAGCTTGGCAGAAAAAATAACGAGGCTATTTAGGAAGTAGTGCGTGGTGCGTATACTGGTTCACAGACCACGCACTACGCACCACGACCAGTGCCCAAAATTTCAGCGCCGCTGTGCTAGGCTGTCCCATTCCCCGCCACGGTGATGACGACCTTCCCTTTGGCCCTGCCCGTTTCCAAATAGCGGATGGCGTCGGGAAGCTGACTGAGGGGAAAGCGCTGATCGATGACAGGCACGACTTTGCCGGCTTCGAGCAATTCCTTCAAGAAGAGCAGGTCCTTCTGCGTAGGCTTCACCAGCAGATTCCCCATCTGCTTGCCCCCCTTCTTTGACTTGAACGATCCCAGAATCATCGCTTCGAACATCTGGGCTGAGGCCCCACCGGACATCACATAGATACCCTGGGGACTCAGCGCACGCTCGTAGGCAGAAAGGGGCTGGTAGCCATTGGCCGCCAGAATCAGGTCATAGCGCTGCCCATTCCGGGTGAAATCTTCCTGGGTGTAATCAATCACGTGGTTAGCCCCAAGCGAGCGCACCATCTCCATTTTTCCTGTGCTGCACACACCGGTGACCTCAGCGCCGAAAGCCTTGGCAATCTGCACAGCAAATGTACCCACCCCGCCGGACGCCCCGTTGATCAACACCTTCTTTCCTGGTGCAACCTGTCCGTGATCGCGCAGGGCCTGGAGGGCGGTGACTGCGGCTACGGGGACTGAAGCCGCTTCCTCGAAGCTCAACCGGGTGGGTTTCAGCACCAATCGGCTTTCCGGCACAGTCGTGAATTCGGCAAAAGCACCAAACCCACTCCCGGATAGGTCTCCGAATACCTCGTCGCCAGGCTTGAACTGTGTGACATCTCTGCCCACCGCCTCCACCCGCCCTGCCATATCCGAGCCGAGAATCGGATATTTGGGGGCCAGCAGTCCATACATCAACCGGATGAGAAAGGGGTCGGCCCGCAACAGATGCCAGTCTCCGGCATTGACTGCCGCCGCATGGATTTTGACCAGAACCTCATCCGCCTTGGGAGTAGGCTTTTCGACTTCCCGCAGTTCGAGTACATCAGGAGACCCGTATCGGGTAGCAATTATGGCTTTCATAAAAATACCTCTTTCTGGTTTTGGTTTTCAGGAATGGGACAATCGACGCGTCGATTTTGGATGAGATGAGGAGATCGGACTGGATAATCTCCCCACCTCAGCTCATCAAACTGCGGCCAAAGATTCGAGCTTGGCAACTGTCTGGGTCTGCTTCTTCCACCCTTCCACATTCACGCCTTTGATCACCAGCCACAGGGGCAGGAGCACTTCGCCCAGAAAAGTGAAACTGCTGAGTATGATGGCGAAATCGGGCACGAAGAAAAAGATGAAAGAGTCCGTCAGGTAGCCAAAGCCGCCGACTATGAGCAGGATGCCGATGATCCGAGGCAGATAGCCGGATTTGTAGACCAGATAGCCCATAGGGAAGAGCCACAGCCCCCAGAAAACCTGAGCCACCATAATGCCGTGGGCGTGTAGGTCGATGAACAGCGCGGCTATCGACTGGACCTGCGCTACCGAGAAGCTTGCCAGGAAATCCGGGCCATTCAGGATGAGCAGGACGGCAGAGTGGAACAACTCATTGACGAAGGCAATAGGCACGCCCAGCAGCAGAAAGATCACCATCAATTGAGCTGCGATCTGGCTGGCCGGCTTGAGTAGTTTGTACAGATAGAGTACCACTGCAATGTTGACCAACTGGACTAAAATAGCGCTCACGAAACCGGCCCGGAACAGGAATTGATTGGCCCGGATGTTGTTGATGGTGGTTTCGATGTCACCCGGCACAAAAAGTGTGTTGGGAATGTAGAGCAGGCCGAGAACGCCCAGAGGAATCAGCAGCAGATAGAGGAACCCGGCGATACGGGCGGTCTTGTTCGGGTTGATGTTTGCTTGCGTTGTCATTTTTTTCTCCATTATGTGTAGTCGGTTTCGCTCTCTGCTGAGAGCGCGTCTTCAGATGATTGACGAGATGACGAGATTTTTCGTCGAAGTTGCTTACTCGCCGGGAGCCATGGGATTCACCGAGTAAAGAGACATTCCTGCATCCCGCACCTTGCGGAGCAGCCCATAGAGTGCCGCCTGATCAACCACTGGGCCGGTCAACAGCGTGTCACCGCTGTCGTCCAGGGTGATGGTCATGCCCTCGAACCAATCGCTCCATCGCTTATCCAGATGTCCTCGGATGCGGATCGCATACGGTTGGGAGCTGTCTAGATAGTGGTTTGAAGCTGTGTCTGTATTTTGAACTGTGGATAGGGTTTGCTGCCTATCCATGCTGCGCCTCCTCGCTGATGATTGGGTGTCTGAATCGATGCATGCTCGCTGTCGTGTTACGGCTCGAGTATACCGGGGGAGATGGTGAGGCGTCATCACATCATCTGGTGATTGATGTGGTGATTCCATTGGTGACTGCTGTGGTAGGCGCGTATGCGGAACGATGTGAGGGCAAGAGAAAGCCCCGGCAGACGATTCTACGAGCCTGCCGGGGCTGGGGGGAGAGATGGGGATTGCAAGGTGATTTAGATCAGACCGAGTTCCTGGGCCTGACTGACCGCGGCCCGACGGCTATTCACGCCCAGTTTGCTGTAGATATTTTTGGTGTGGGTGCGCAGAGTGTTCAAAGAAATCATCAGTGTCTGGGCAATTTCCGGTCCGCTCATTTCGCTGCTCAATCGCTTCAATACATCGAGTTCCCGGTCGCTCAGTGGCTCGACCAGCGGCTGGCTTGAAGAGTGGCTGATGGGTGTGTTGACTTCACTCTCCCCAAGGGCTGCCCGCAGTCGGCGCACATAGACCGGGGAAACATCCGCTGCGGCGGCTTCCGCCAATAGCGTTCGTATTGGGCTACCTCGACCCACAAAGATGCGCACGTATCCCTCCGCTTCGGCCAAGTTGAGGGCACGCGCCAGCGCTGCCAGTGCCGCGGGGATATCATTTCGGGCCTGGTGAGCCAGGGCCAGGTCCACCAATATCTCAATCACACTACCCGGTCGCTCTCCCCTCTCCGCTACCTGCAAAAGGCGTTTCAGCAGCTCAACCGCCGGGCCGCTCTGCTTCTGGGCTACAAGAATCCTGGCCTGAATGAGGTGCTCGAATTCGTTCAGATAGCTCAACTCGTCGTTGATAGACAGATTCCGTCCACGCGCCCAGGCCGCAGCATCCGCCAACCGGCCCTGGGCAATCCAGACCTGGGCCTTGGTCATCGTTTCGGCCAACCTGTGCTGATTGGGCTAAATCAGCACGGGTTGGGGTGGCGACGGTGGTCGCTTCTTGGCAGGTCTGCCGGGCAAATCGATATGGGCCAGCAGATAGTCAAACAGGTTGAGCGGCTCTGCATT